>JAANWZ010000087.1 GCA_018263585.1 Calditrichota bacterium
GCCCCGGGCCACCCTCCGGACTCCTGAAGCCCCGGGCCACCCGGCTGCGGATCCCCACGGGCATGCGAGTTCTTCTCCGCGGGCACGCGGGCATTCAGGAGCGTCAGTTCTCGTCGTCGAGGCCGGGGTCGATGTCCGCGAACGGCCCGCGCTGGACGTCGATCACCGACCCGCGCTCGCGCTCGTCCGGCTCCTCCAGTACTTCGCCGGGGTCGGGCAGGTCGGCGAGCGAATCGAGGCCGAAGTAGGTGAGAAACGCGGGGGTTGTTTCGTAGAGCAGGGGTCGGCCGGGGGCTTCCGCGCGTCCCGCGGTGTTGATCAGGCCGCGCTCGAGCAGGTGGCGCAGCACCTGGGAGGTGTCCACGCCGCGCATCTGCTCGATCTCCGCGCGGCTCACCGGCTGCTTGTACGCGATGATCGAAACGGTTTCCAGCGAGGCGCGGCTGAGCCGGCCGCGGATCCTGCCTTTGAGGTGGCCGCGCACGAGCTCGGCGAACTCGGCGCGTGTCGCGAGCCGCCAACCGCCTGCGACACGCTGCACGGTGAGTGCATGCCCGTTCGCGCGGTACGTCTGTTCGAGCGCGTCCATCGCCTGCGCGACGCCGGCCTCGAGCAGACCGGGGATCGCCGCGGCGACATCCTCTTCACGCAACGGTTCCTCCGCGGCGAACAGGAGCGCCTCGACGTGGGCCGCGAACTCGGCCGGCGCAGGCGGAGCGTCCGGAGGCGCCGGGTGTTCGTTCGTCGGTTTTTCTGCAGCTTCGCTCATCTGATCGAATCGGTTTCGTTCGAACCTGAAACAACCCGATACCTGCCCGTTCGCAAGCCAAATATGTGCACGGTATTGAAAAGCAGATCCCGTGTGATTCAGTTCATACGTCCGCGCGAAAGTCGTTCTGAACGAAGCCCGATGTCAGTCCATCGGGCGCAGTGAAGAAGGTCCAGGTAAACACCCGGTTGTTCCGACAACCACCACCCTGAACAAACTCGGACCTCCTTCAGCCCCGGGCGGCCTCGGTTCACAACACGCCGAAGCCTGCGCAGATACGGTTGCCGCCCGGGGCTTCAGGATGACGAGCTCCCTGCCACCACCAGTACTCGCAACGGCATGTTTCTTCCCGGACATACTATAAGCATGTGAGCGGCTCGTGCAAACAGCGCGCGGCGCTCGGGCGAAGTGAGCGCCGTGCTCCGGGGCCGGATCAGCGCGTGCGGCGGCTCAGCCTCGCCCCCGGTCGAACCGTTCCACGTGCACGATCTCGTCGTAGCCGAGCCGGATCACCCGTTCCGGCGGCGGCTTGAGCTCGTGGCCGACGGTGAGCAGCATCACGGGCATGTAGTTGTCCGGGATGTCGAACGCCTCGACGATCTCCGGCGGGCGGAAGCCGATGATCGCGGCGGTGTCGATCCCGCGCTCCTTCGCCGCGAGCATCATCATCCCGATCATGATCGAGGTGCTGCGGATCGCCTCGTCGCGCTGCACTGTCGGGTTGAGACCGTAGAACTCGCTTGACACCTTGCCCAGGTGTGAGTCGTCCGGGTAGTAGCCCTTCCCGATCCAGTCATCGACAAACCGGCCGACATCCTCGTGCGCATCGATCTTGCCGAGCACGATCAGCACCGCGGACGCGCTCAGGATGTGGCGCTGGTTGAGCGACGCCTCGTGCAGCGCGCGTTTGCCCTGCTCGGAGCGGACGACGATGAACCGCCAGTGGTTGAGGTTGAACGATGACGGGGCGAGCGTGGACAGCTCGATCAGCTCGCGCAATTGCTCGTCGCTGACCGGCCGGCTCGGGTCGTAGGAGTGCACCGAGCGGCGCGCGCGGATCGCTTCCGTGACTGTCATCTGTGGATCTCCCTGATACAGTTTGGCGTTCCGAACGGAAACCGCGGGAAGCTACGCTCTGGCGGGAGCCGATTCAAGACGAGCGGCTCATGAGCGTGGCGGAACGTATCCATGCTCGCGGAACCAGGCGAGCGCGTCGCGGATCGCGTCGTCGAGCGGATGGCGCGCGGGGTCGTAGGCGAGCTCGCGGCGGGCGAGGTCGCTGGACAGGTACTCGCCGAAGTTCGCGAAATCGACGCCGACGAGCGGGAGCGGCGGCGCCGCATCGCCGGCCCGGAACGCGATCTGCTCGCCGAGCCACGCGAGCGGGCGCACGATCTCCGCCGGCACCGCGAAATAAGGGGGACGCACGTCCGCGATCCCGGCGATCCGTTCGCACAGCCGCGGGATTGTCAGGTTCTCGCCGCCGAGCACGTACACCCGACCGGCCGTTCCCCGCTCGAACGCGTCGATCGCGCCCTCCGCGACGGCGAATACGCTGACCGCGTTCGTGCGCCCGTGCAGCGTGACCGGCATCCGCCCGCGCGCGACGTCGACGATGATCCGGCCGGTGGTCGGCTTGCGGTCGCCGGGGCCGAACACCGCGGTCGGGGCGACGGCGAGCGTGTTGTGCTCCGACGCGCGGGACAGGAACACGTCCTGCATTTCGCGTTTCACCCGCGCGTACGCGCTCGCGCGGCGGGATTCCGGCCACGGCGCCGCCTCGTCCTCCGGGCGGTTGTCCGGGTAACGGCCGACCGCGGACAGGGTGGAGACGTAGAGAAACCGCTCGACCGGGTGGTTCGCGAGCGCGTCGAGGATGCGCAGCGCCTGCGCGCGCCCGCGTTCCGCTTCACGCTCCGGGTGGATCGAATAGGTCGGATAGTGGCCGGCGGCGTGCACGAGCCCGTCGCAGCCGTTGAGAGCAGCGGCCAGCGAGCTCGGGTCGTCCAGGTCGCCGTCGATGATCTCGGCGTCCATCCCCGCGAGCAGCGAGCGGTCGCCGCCGGGTCGCGCGAGCACACGCACACCGAGCCCGCGCCCGATCAGTTCGCGCACGAGATGATGCCCGATGAAACCGGTCCCGCCGAGGACAAGAATCTGGTTCATACAGGTCTCCGACTGAACAAGCCGGCCGGGCAGTTTCGTGGTTTCAGGCCGGCGCCGATCGTGTCATCCTGAACAAGCGCGGCGTTTGTCTGCCGCGCGCCGCGAAGAGCCTGCCCTGAGCGAAGCAAAGGGATCTCGATCACCGGACGGGGATGGGACGACCTGACCGTCGTTTCTCGAGATCCTTCCCCCCCGCACAAACAGACGTGCGGGGGTTCAGGATGACAAACCCACACTTGCCCCCGACTTCAGTCGGGGACCGTCAACAAACCAGTGCTCGAACCCTTGACTGAAGTCAAGGGCAAGGGAAACCGGCGGCGCGGTTCAGGATGACAGTACCGCCTCCCGCGCGCGCTTCACCGCCGCGGCGAGCGCGACCGTCTCCTGCGCACCCGTGGACAGGTCCTTCAGCGACACGTGCAACCCGTCCGGGTGGGTCGCTTCGTCCGGGCCGATCACCGCGACGAACGGGATGTTCAGCTTGTCTGCGTGCGCGAACGGTTTCTTCAACTTCCCCGCCTTCGGGAACAATTCGCACGGCACTCCTGCTTCACGGAACGCGCGCACCGCGTGCAGGCACGCCGGGACCTGCTCATCGCTGTACGCGGCGAGGAGCACGCGGGTGACCGTCGCCCCCGCCGACGCGACCATCCCGAGCTGCTCCATCGCGGCGAACATCCGGTCGAGGCCGATCGTCGTCCCGGTCGCGGGCACGTCCGCGCCGCCGTAGAGGCCGATCAGCTCGTCGTAACGGCCGCCGCCGGTGAGCGAGCCGATGTGCGGGTGGGCGGGGAGCACGGTTTCGAACACGGCGCCGGTGTAGTAATCGAGCCCGCGCGCGAGCGCGGGGTTCAGGCTGATCCGCGCGAGCGGCGCGCCGAGATCGTCCAGCGCGCGGAGGATCGTGACAAGCCCGTCCACGCCCGCGGTCGCGGCGGGATCGCCCGGGAACAGCGCGCGCACACGGTCCGCGACCTCGAGCGGGGCGACATTCGGGCCGGCGGATTCAAGCACCTCGTCGAGCCGGGCGAGGCCGTCGCCGGTGATCCCGATCCGCGCGAGCTCGTCGTTCACTCCCTCGCGTCCGATCTTGTCGATCTTGTCGAGCGCGCGGGAGAAATCGGCGAGCCGTTCGCGCGGCTGCCCGCAGCGGACGCACACCGCTTCGAGCAGCCTGCGGTGGTTGAGCTGGACGATCGCGCGCCGGTCGCCGCTCTCGAACCCGAGCTCGTCGAGCATCTCGATCGTGAGCGCGAGGATCTCCGCGTCGGCGAGTCCCTCCTCCGCGCCGACCGTGTCCACGTCGCACTGGTAGAATTCGCGGAACCGACCCTGGCGGATCTGCGGGCGGTCGGCGCGCCACACCGGCTGGATCTGGTAGCGTTTGAACGGCATCGGCCATTCCGGGTGGGCGGCGACGACGCGCGCGAGCGGCACGGTCAGGTCGTAACGGAGCGCGACACGGCTCGAAAAGTCGTCGTTCTTGTAGTCGAGCTTGTAGAGCAGCTTGTCGCCCTCTTCGCCGTACTTGCCGGCGAGCACGGAGAGCATCTCGAGCGCGGGCGTCTCCAGCGGGCTGAACCCGTAGAGGCGGAACACGCGCTTGATCCGCTCGATGAGCCGCTCGCGCGGGATCATCTCCGCGGGGGTGAAGTCACGGGTGCCTTTGAACGTGCGCGGTTTCGGGCCGGCCATGGGCGGACGTCTCGTTGTCTGCGCGATGTCGAGCCAAAGTAGTCTGATCGGCGAGCGACGGTCAACCCGTTGACTGCACGCTCGCGGCGGGTGACACTCCCCATGCCCGCGCGCATCGGTCGGAACCGAGCTGATCGCGGGCGTCGAGTCGGCGCTCGCCGGGATCAACGGCCTGCTCACGGGCGTCGCGCTCCGTCACGGGATCGATTGCGACCCGGCCGCCGCGGGGAGTGCTGCGAGCTCCTGAACGGCGGCGCAACGTTTCACGTCTCGTGCATCAAACGGGGAGACGGGAAACGCGGGCGGCAGCTCGCGCGAAGTTCTGTGAGCGGCTTGTCGCCTTTTCCGGGCGCGGTCCGCGTTTCTACATTCGATTCGATTCGAGCGAACGATGGAGATACCGGCCGGCGCGGCCGGTCAACCCGAGGAGATGTTACGATGAGTGAAGCAAACGTCGTGTCGGACGCGACGTTCGACGATGTCGTGCTGAAGTCGGACAAGCCGGTTCTCGTGGATTTCTGGGCGCCGTGGTGTGCGCCGTGCCGGATTGTCAGTCCGATCGTTGAAGAGATCGCGCAGGAGTTCGAGGGCAAGCTCAGCGTCGCGAAGGTGAACACGGATGAGAACCCGGCGCGCGCGAATTCGCTGGGCATCCGCGGGATCCCGACACTGATCCTGTTCAAGAACGGCGAGGAAGCCGACCGCGTCGTCGGCGCGATGCCGAAGGCCCACCTGAAGCAGATGGTCGAACGGGCGATCGGTTGAGCCCGGCGAAATCAGGCCTGACAGTCCCCACCGTGCTCATCGCGCTCAGCGTGATGGGCCTGTGGGGCTTTTCTTTCTCCGCAATCAAGATCGCGCTGCGTGAACTCACAGCCTGGGAACTGGTGATCCTCCGGTTTTTGCCCACGCTCGCCGTGTTCCTCGTCGTGCTCGCGTCGCGAGCGGTTCGCGGGACGTTCCGGATCCCGCGCCGCGATCTGCCGGTGCTGTTTCTCGCCGGCCTGTTCGGAGTCGCGGCGTACAACTTCGCGCTCAACAGCGGCCAGACCCGTCTGCCCGCGAGCCTCGCCGCGCTCGTGATCGCGCTCAACCCGGCGATGATCGCGGTTGTCGCGACGGTCTGGCTCGGTGAACGGCCGAGGCTGCGCACGTGGCTCGGGCTGCTCGTCGCGCTCGCCGGGATCGTGTTCGTCGTGTTCGCCCGCTACGGGACGCCTGAGCTGCGCGTTCACCACCTCGTCGGGATCGGGATCACGTTCGGCGCGCCGGTGAGCTGGGGGATCTACACGTCCTCGATCCGCCGCGCCGCGCCGAAACTGGGCACGGTCGTGACGACGATGACCGCGATCAGCCTCGGCAGCCTGCCGCTCGTGCTCATGATCGGGCCGGAGTTGACAGGAAAGCTCGCGGCCGCGCGCCCGGAGACGATCGGCGCGGTCCTGTTCCTCTCGCTCGCGTGCACCGTGTACGGGTTCACAATGTGGGGGTACGTGTTGAAACGGGTGGAGGCGGCGACCGCGGGCGCGTTCATCTACCTCGTCCCGCTGATCGCCGCGTTCGCCGCCCACTGGCTGCTCGGCGAACCGATCGACCTGCCGCTCGTCGGTGGCGGAATCCTTGTCCTGCTCGGCGTCGCGCTCGCGACCGGGATGCTGCGCCGGATCCTCCCCGGCCCGCGTTAGGCCAACATGACCGAAGGGATGGGGACGCTTGCGAGCGAGCGTCCCCGGAGTGCGCCGCGCCTGGCAAGCAAGCGCGGGCACGAGTGGAGCCGGAACAGGCCCGTGGTTGCTCGCAACCGCGGCTCATCCACTGGTACATGAAACCCGGGGCAAGCCCGGGGCCACCCTGATCTCCAGACCCCGGACTCCAGACCCCGGACTCCAGACCTCGGACTCCAGACCCGAGACACCGGAGGCCCGCGGGCCATCCGCCCGCGCCCGCTATACCCGGTACCGTTTGAAGTAGTCCTCCAGTTCCGGGAGGCCTCCCTGGAACACGAGGTAGCCGTCGAACGGCTCGCGTTCGCTGATTTCGCCGTTCACCGGCGCGGTCATCATCCGTTTCACTTCCTCCCGGTCCTGCGTCTGTCCGAGCACCCAGCCGAGCTTCACGTACGCGACCTCCGGGAGCATGTTCGCGAGCGGGGTGACGCCGAGCTCCATGATGTCGCGGCCGGTGTCATAGACGAACATCTGCGCGTAACCCCAGAGTGTCTGCACGGTCATGAACAGGTGCACGCCCTTTTCCACCGCCCGTTTCAGCGCGGGGTAGAGCGGTTTGTTGACATGCCCGAGCCCGGTGCCGGCGATCACGATCCCCTTGTAGCCGTTGTCCACCATCGCATCGACGATGTCCGGGTGCATGTTCGGGTAGTACCAGAGCAGAGTGACCCGTTCCTCGAACACGGGCGTCAGTTTCGGTGTGCGTGACATGTCGCGGTGGATGTAATCGGCTTGCGGTTTGATCGGGACGAACCCATCCTGGCTCACGCGTGCGATCGGCGTGTCGGAGAGGGTGCGGAACGTACTCCGGTACGATGAATGCATCTTGCGCACGCGTGTCCCGCGGTGGAGCAGGCCGTAGTTGTCCGAGGTCGGGCCGTACATGCACACCATCACCTCGGCGAAATCGCCCTCGGCGGCGGTTTTCACCGCGCGCAGCAGGTTGTAGGCGGCGTCGGACGAGGGACGGTCGCTCGATCGCTGCGAGCCGACGATCACGACCGGGCACGGCAGGTTCTGCACCATGAACGTCAGCACGGCGGCGGTGTAGTGCATCGTGTCGGTGCCGTGGCCGATCACGACGCCGGCGACGTTTCGCTCGCAGATCTGCTCGACGACCGCTTCCGCGACCGCTTTCCAGTGCGGCGGGCCGATGTTCTCCGAGAACTCGCCGAACAGCTTCTTCGTGTCGAGGTTCGCGATGTCGGCGAGTTCGGGGACGGCGCCGTACAACTCTCCCGGGCTGAACGCGGGGATCACCGCGCCGGTTCGATAGTCGAGACGGCTCGCGATCGTGCCGCCGGTACCGAGCAGGACCACGTTCGGCTTGGTCGGGTCGGTCGGGAATTCCTGCTCCGGGATCTTGTAGTGCGCGCGCCGGTAGCCGAGGATTTCGATGTGACGGATCGTCGCCGTTTTGATCCCGACGTTGTACCCGTTGTACGTGAGCTTGATCACGAGATGACGGTCGTCGGCGGTCTCGGTGCGCGGGAGCAGGATGCCGACGAAGTCGCCCTGGTCGGTGTTCAGCCGCACCTCGCACCAGACACGCGCACCGGTTTTTTCGAGCACCGCGCGTGAAAACCCGCGGTAACCCTTGAAGTCCTCCGCCGGTTCGGGCTCGGGCAGGGTGACACCGGACGCCCGCGAGCCGGTGACCTCGAGCTCGTGCGCAGTCGGTTCGGCCATCGCCGTCTCTCCATCGATGAGCATGCGGTCGCCGCGGGAAAGTACACGAGCGCGTGCGGGCCCGCAACCGGTTCATCGGCCGGCGGATCGCGACGCCGCGGCGACGACTCCGCGGCGTGTCTTGACAGGTTCCGCGGGGCGTTCTACATTGCCGGTTCGCGACGCGGCGGTGGCGCAATGGTAGCGCTCCAGCTTCCCAAGCTGGCCATTGCGGGTTCGAGTCCCGTCCGCCGCTCACGGCTGGAAACGCGCCCCGCGGGGCGCGTTTCGCGTGTCGGGGGATGAGGGCACTCGGTTATCCCGTTCGTTCGGCCACGTGCTGGGCCTGTATCAGATCGCATCGGGTCGGCTGAGCAGTCATTCTGAACCCGGCTTCGCGCATCTGTCTGCGTGAAGGCGGGTGAAGAAGGTCCGGCTTATCCAGGGGTTATTTCACGACTTTCATGGTATCCTTCACCCTTGTCAAACCTGGACCTTCTTCCCTTCGCCCGACAAACGGACGTCGGGCTTCGGTCAGAATGACACACTTGCCTCCCCCGATTCTGCCCCGGCTGAGCCAAATGGAAAACCGGATGAGCGCAGACGGCGGCTTCAGAATGACATGGCTCCGCGGGTACGTTGACATGCCTCCGCGGGTAGTTTGGCTCCGAGGCGAGCGCCGTTTCCATCCGTATCATCCGTGGTCGAGCAGCCGTTTCCGTCTGCTCCGTGGTCGAGAGAACCGATGCCGTCAAAGCCCCTGATCGCGATTGTCGGCCGGCCGAACGTCGGCAAGTCGACTTTGTTCAACCGGCTGCTGCGGCGCCGGCTCGCGATCGAGCACGACACGCCCGGCGTCACCCGCGACCGCCTGCACGGCGAGATGGAGTGGAACGGGGTCGCGTTCACGCTCGTCGACACCGGCGGGCTGATGTCCGGTGCGGAGCGTGAGATCGACGCACTCGTCTCCGCCGCGGCGGAGGCCGCGATCGACGCCGCCGACCGGGTCGTGTTCGTCGCCGACGGCAAACGCGGGATCAGCGACCTCGACGTCCGCATCGCGCGCATGGTGCAGCAGCACGGCGTGCCGGTGATCCTCGCCGTGACCAAGATCGACACGCTCGACGAGATCCCGAACGCGTACGATTACTACGCGCTCGCGCTCGGCAACCCGATCCCGGTGAGCGGCGCGAGCGGGCTGAACACCGGCGATCTGCTCGACGCGATGGTCGAGGGTCTCGCCACGCGGGTTCCGGAGCAGACGGAAGACGAGGTCCGGCTCGCGATCCTCGGCCGCCCGAACGTGGGCAAATCCGCCCTCGTGAACAGGCTGCTCGGGCAGGACGTGCAGATCGTGTCGGAAACGCCCGGCACGACCCGCGATGCGATCGACCACCGGCTCCGTTACCAGGGGCGCACGTTCGTGCTCGTGGACACCGCCGGGCTGCGGCGCAAGGCGGTGATCGGACGGTCGGAGCAGCTCGATTACTACGTCGCGCTGCGCACGATCCGCGCGCTCGACCGCTGCGATGTCGCCGCCGTGCTGATCGACGCGACCGACGGGCTCACCCAGTACGAGCGCCGCCTGCTCGATGAGGTCCGGCAGAAAGGGAAGGGCCTGATCGCGCTGTTCAACAAGTGGGATCTCGTCGATAAGGACGAGCTCACGTACAAACGAGTGCTCGACGAGTTCCGGGGTGCGCTCCCCGACCTCGATTTCGTCCCCGTCCGGTTCATCTCCGCGGTCACCGGCCAGCGCGCGCGTACGGTGCTCGAGCTCGCGCTCGCGGTCGCGGACCGCCGCGCGGCCCACATTCCGACCGCAAAGCTGAACCGGTTCTTCGAACAGGTCAGCGAGCGGAGCCCGCCGCCGTCGGTGAAGGGACGGTGGCTGCGGATGAAATACATCAGCCAGGTGAGCACCGACCCGCCGCTGTTCGCCGTGTTCGTCAACCACCCGGAGCTCGTGCCGGAATCGTACCGGCGGTTTCTCGAACGGAAACTGCGCGAGCAGTACCCGCTGGAAGGCGTGCCGATCAAGGTCGCGTTCCGCAGAAAATGATCCGGTTTCCGCTTACGCGCTGAACACCTTCGACACGTCCTTCGCGAGCCAGTCGCGGAGGGTTTGTGCGTCACGGTCACGGTCGGAGAGGATCGGGTCGGTCACCGGCCACTCGATCCCGATCTCCGGGTCATTCCAGCGGATCCCGGACTCGCACGCGCCGTTGTAATGGCCGGTGCACAGGTACTCGACGGTCGCGAATTCGGAGAGCACACAGAGCCCGCGCGCGAAACTGGCGGGGGCGTAGATTTGGCGGCGGTTCTCCCGTGACGCCTCGATTCCGACCCAGCGCCCGAGCGTCGGGGAATTGTGGCGGATGTCCACCGCGACGATGAACGCGGCGCCGCTCGTCACCCGCATCAGCTTCCCCATCGGCGGGTCCCACTGGAAATGGAGCCCGCGCACGACATTGCGCGCCGAACCCGACTCGTTGATCTGCACGAAGCGGGCGTCCACGCCCTGTTCGGCGAGCGCGCGTTCGTGATACGCCTCGGTGAAATAACCCCGGTGGTCCTCGAACACGTCCGGGGTGATCAGCTTCACCTCGGGGATCTCCATCGCTTCGATCGTGACGTTCATCGCCGGCTTTCCGCTGCTCTGATTGCTCGCTGGAGGTTACGTCTCCTGCGGTCGCGGGTCAACGGTGGCGGAGTGATTGCGCAACGGACGGTCGGCACCCTATGTCTGATCCGAAACCGGGAACAGAATTGTCGCCGGAACGTATTACAAGAATAACAGGGACTGCCGCCGAATCCGGAATCGCGGAGTCCTTCTCTTGACTTTGTCTTGAAATCAGAGTACATAGTATCGTGATCGCCGAGAGGCGAGCACGCGAACATTGTATCCCCGGGACCGGTCTCTGTCCGGGCCCGCATTGTATCCCCAGGCTATCGTCCGATTGCCTGTATCCTATCCCGGGAGGCGCAAACAGCGCCTCCCGATTTTTGTATGCCGTATTGTGCCGGAACCACGAACCCGGAGCCTGATCCGATGCGCTACAGAACCAAGCTATTCATCGACTTCTGGAACTTTCAACTGAACTGGAACAGCAGAGTTGAAGAAGCTAAGTGCGATTGGCGCAAGCTTCCGATTGTATTCAAGGAAGAGTCTCAGCGTGTGATCAGCAGTGTTTTGTCCGGCGAAGATCTGACTGTCGATGAGACAAGGCTGTATGCATCGGCAAATCTTGAGACAGATAAGAAATTGAAGCATTGGCTTGAATCTGTTGTTAATATGTTCCCAACTTACAAAGTGTGTGTGAAGGAAAGGTCGAGACAGAAGAAACCAGTGCATTGCACGAAATGCGGATATGATATCATTGAATGCCCAAATTGTGGCGGAGAACTGAAGCGTGCCACGGAAAAGGGAGTGGATGCTCAGATTGTCACCGACATGCTAAGCCTGGCTTGGGAAGACGCGTACCAGGTGGCTATACTTGTTTCTTCCGACGGAGATTTTGTCCCTGCTGTTGAACGACTGAGCGAGAAGGGCATAAAGATTATCAATGCAGCGTGGCATGGGATGGGATACAACCTGCGACATGCATGTTGGGCCAGTTTTGACATACACGATGTGTCCAATAAATTGATCCGTTTGTGATTCCAACCTCTTCTGTTCCCGCGCGCAGGAACCTATACCTCCGGCTTTCCCGCCGTCCGGAGCTCGAACCGGGGGCGCCGGCATCGTACCTTCCCGTGTGATGAGCGAACCAACCCGCCAGGAGAACGTGGTCGATGTCGCGGTCCCGGGGATGCGCGGCCCGGCGTTGAGTTACCGCGCACCGAAGGCTTGGCCGGTGGAAAGGTTGCCGGGCCGGCGCGTGCAGGTCCGGCTCGGCGCGCGCGTCGTCGTCGGAGTCGTCTGCCCGCTCGACGCCAGTGCCGGCGCGGACACCGCGATCGACCCGGCGAAACTGCGCACGATCGAGTCGGTGTTCGACACGGAGAGCGCGTCGCTCGACGCAGACCTGCTCACTCTGTGCGGGATGATCGCGCGCCGCTACCTGTGCGACTGGCATGACGTGATCCAGGCCGCGCTCCCGCCCGCGCTGCTCGCGCCGCCGAAGGTGGTTGTGCGCTGGGTCGGGCCGGAGTTTGAGGGAGAGTGGCCCGCATCCGTGCAACGGAACACGGCGCTGACGAAACTCGCCCGCTACCTCGCGGGAACCGGGCAGGCCAGCCTCGGCGGGCTGCGCAAACGGCTGTACCGGTACGCGACCGAATCGAACCTCGCCTCGCTGCAGGAGGCGGGGCTGATCGAGCGTCACGACCGGCTCGCGATCGATGTTGAACGCGCGGCGACGGTGGAAGTTGTCCAGCTCGCGGCGACCGTGTCGATCGACGATCTGCCGCCGCACGCGCACGCCCAGCGCCGCGCGTTCCGCACGCTCGAGGAGACCGGCGGTGAGATGTCGTGGCCGGGCCTGAAGGCGGCGGCGGAGGTTGAGCGGCCGGTGCTGCGCGCGCTGGAAAAGGCGGGTGCGGTCACGTTGCACCGGCAGACGCGGGAGGTGATCGGGCTCGGGTTCGACCCGCGCCCGCCGGAGCGCGAACCGCCGCCGCTCACGGACGAGCAGCGGGCCGCCGTGGACACCGTGCGCGCGGCGATGGATGCCGGGGAGCGCAGGCTGTTTCTGCTCGAGGGGCTGCCGGGGACGGGGAAGACGCGTGTCTATGTCGAGATGATCGCGCATGCCCGCGCGCAGGGGAAGGGCGTGCTCGTGCTCGTGCCGGAGATCTCGCTCACTCCGCAGGCGGTCGCGCGCGTGCGCAACGCGGTCCGCGAGCCGGTGGTCGTGCTCCATTCGGCGCTCAATGCGAGCGAGCGGCTCGCGGCGTGGCGGGCGCTGCAGCGCGGGGAGGCGATGATCGCGCTCGGCCCGCGCAGCGCAGTGTTCGCGCCGGTGCACGAGCTCGGGCTGATCGTCGTGGACGAGGAGCACGAGGAGGCGTACAAGCAGCAGGATCCGGCTCCGCGTTACCACGGCCGCGATATGGCCGCGTACCGGGGCTGGATCCGAAACGCGCCGGTCGTGCTCGCGTCCGCGACGCCCTCCCTCGAGACGATGTACGAGGTGAACGAGCGCAGGCTGTGCCGGCGATTGACGCTCACACGCCGGTTCGGCGCGGACTGGCCGGAGATCCGTGTCGTTGACCGCCGGCGCGAGCGCCCGGAGACGCCGTACGTCGGCCCGGAGCTGTCGCGCGCGATCGAAGGCCGCAGTGAACGCGGCGAGGGGATGATCCTGATGATCACGCGCCGCGGGTTTGCGCCCGTGCTCCAGTGCAACGACTGCGGCGAGACCGAGGGCTGCCCGCACTGCGATGTCCCGCTCACCTTCCACACGGTGCACGGCAAAACCCCGTTGCCCGGCGCCGCGATGCGCTGCCACCTCTGCGGCTACACGAAGCGCCTTCCCGACCAGTGCCGGATCTGCGCTTCCACCGACCTGCGCGCGCTCGGGATGGGCACGCAACGGATCGAAGAGGAAATCCAGCAGCGGTTCCCCGCGCTCGCCCCGATCCGGATGGACCGCGACACGCTCCGCCGTTCCGGCCAGCAGGAACGCATCCTGCGCGCGTTCGGGGAAGGGGACGCGCAGGTGCTGCTCGGCACCCAGCTCGTCGCGAAAGGCCACGATTTCGGGCACGTTACGCTCGTCGGTGTGATCAACGCCGACCCCGCGCTCAACCAACCGGATTTTCGCGCGTCAGAGCGCACGTTCCGGCTGCTCGTGCAGGCGGCGGGCCGTGCGGGACGCGGCGAGCTGCCCGGCGAAGTGATCATCCAGACGCTGCGGCCGGAGCACGCCGTGTTCACCTTCCTCCAGCAGCCGTCCACGGACGAGTTCATCCGGGGAGAACTGGACCGCCGCCGCCTGCTCGGCTACCCCCCGTTCGCCCACCTGACAGCGCTCACGTTTCTCGGAACTGTCGAGGCGCGGGTGAAAGCGTCCGCAGAGCGGTTCCGCGACGAACTCGCGAAGCACGGCGGCCCGGTGAACGTGCTCGGCCCGGAACCGGCGTTCATCAGGCGTGTGAAACGCAAATACCGCTGGCGGCTGCTGCTGCGCACGGACAAACGCGTCGATGGGAACGGCGCGATCCTGCGGCGGACGGCGTGGAGAGTGACGAACGCGGCGCCACTGGAGGCAGGCGTGAGGTTGAACGTGGATGTCGATCCAACGGAGGTTGCGTGAACATGAACGGTGCGCTCCGCTGGATCGGCGTATTCCTGCTCGCCGCGGCCGTGTCGCACCCGCCGGTGTCCGCGCAGTCCCGTCGCGCGCCGGCGTCCCAGTCGCTCCCGCCCGGCGACTGGCATGTGACCACCGGCGGGCCGTACATCATCTACCACGAGCCGCAGGACGAACAGGCAGCGGCCGATCTGCTCGCGCTCTACGAACGGCTCGGCCCGGAGTTCAGCAGCAACCTCGGCCTCGAGGTCCCGGACGGCACGCGCGTGTTCATCGCACCGAGCGAGGGGCGGTTCCGTCTGCTCACGCGCGGCACCCCGCACTGGACCGGCGGGCTCGCGTACCCGCGGCGCAGGCTGATCGTGCTCCAGTCGCCGCGGATGATCGGGAGTCGCGGCCAGTTCTCCGTGACAGCGCTGCATGAACTCGTGCACGTGATCACCAGCCACACCGGCGCACGCAACCTCCCCCGCTGGCTCGGAGAAGGGTTCGCGATGTACCTGAGCGGCGAAACGATGTACAAGAACCGGACGCCGCTCGCCCGCGCGGTCGTGTTCAACAAGACGTACACGCTCGACGGGATCGAAGGCATGATGCGGCTCGGGCCGGAGCAGGCGCGCGTCGCCTACCTGCAGTCGATCAGCTTCGTCGAGTTCATCGTCGATCGCTACGGCTGGGACGCGATCGCCGCGCTCATCAAGGGATACCAGTCCGGCGCCGACCCGGACAGCCTGTTCCGCGACCTTACCGGCAGCGACCTGTACGACGTCGAGATCGCGTTCCACGAGGATCTGCGCGACCGCTACCGCTGGTTCAACGTGCTCGCGTGGATCAACTTCGACACGCTGATCTGGACCGGGGCGGCGGTGCTCGTGACCTTCGTCGGAACAACGATCATCATCCGCCGCCGGCGGGAGCTGCACTCGGAGGAGAGCTACATCGACGAGAGCCAGGCCGACCCGCGCCTCTACGAGTGGCACGACGATCCGCCGCCGGGGGAGTGGTACGTGGATGAAGACGAAACGTGGCGGTGAGATGATGGGGACGCTTGCTCGCAAGCGTCCCCGAACGCAGGAAATAACCATCGGATAAGCTAGACCTTCTTCACTACGCCCGATAAACTGACATCGGGCTGCGTTCAGAATGACACGCTTGCCACCCGCGATATTGCTCCCGGCTGAGCCGAAGGGACAACCGGATGCTGGCGAGCGTCCCCCTGCGCGGACACATGCCTCCTCGCAGCCGCCGCGCGAAGGCGGGAGCTCGCACGGGCGACATGAACACGCTGGAGAAACCGATGATGACGAACCCTGCACCCCACCGCACTGCCGTATTCCGCGCGCTCGCTGTCTGCGTGACGATAGTCCTCACCGCGGGCGCGGCAACGGGCGCGACGACGTATGACCTGCTCCGGTTCGACGCGGCCCCGCGCGGCGCAGCGCTCGGAGGCCACTCGCTCGCACTCTCGGGCGGTGAGTTCAGCTCGCTCGCGAGCCACCCTGCCGGGCTCGCCGGGCTCGAACAGCGGCAGCTCTCCGCCTCCTACGCCGACCACCCGCTGGACGTAGCGGGCGGGCGGTTCGCGTACGGCGCCCCCACGCGCTACGGTTACACCGCCGCCTCGCTCACCTATCTCAGCTATGGTTCCTTCGACCGCCGCAATTCACTGGAGGAGGATCCGTCCGGGACATTCACCCCATCCGATCTGCTCGTCACCGCCGGGTTCGCGCGTTCGTTCGGGCACGGGGTCGGCGTTGGCGTCGCGGCGAAGTTCATTCGCGGCGAGATCGACACGTACACATCCTCCGCGCTCGTGTTCGACGCGTCCGCCCACTGGGACACCGGGTTCCGGATGATCGAACTCGCGGCGGGGTTTTCGAATGCCGGATTTCAACTCGAGAAGTATGGTGAGACAGCCGAGGCGTTGCCGCTGCTCGCGCACGCCGGGATCGCGAAGCAGCTCGAACACCTTCCGTTGAAGCTGTCACTCACGGGTCACGCGGACGCCGACGGGACGCTCTGGGGCGTGCTCGCGGGCGAGTTCACCGTCTCCCCGCTGCTCAAGCTGCGCGCGGGGTATTCGTCCGACGCGTCCGACTACCACGTCGGCGGCTCGCAGGATACGGCGGCGGGCTTGTCGGCCGGGATCGGGCTCACGCACCGCGGGATCCGGCTCGACTACGCGTTCCATTCACAGGGCGCGCTCGGCAACGTGCACCGGCTCGGTGTCGGCTACGCGTTCTGAAAAACCAGGGACAGACCCCAATTTCCGTAACGATTGGTCAAACACTCAGCTCCTGGTTCAGTACGGAAATTAGGGTCTGTCCCTAGTTTTCGGATAAACTCTCCGCATCCCCGCGCGTCCAAGCAGTGAGCGGGAGCGGGCCCGGCGCGGGCGGTGCCGGCGCGGATGAACCAGCGGGACACGCCGTGGCGGAGATGACCGGCGAACAGCTCGTGGACCTCGTCGCACGTGACCGCGACGGCGCGCTCGAATGGCTCGTCGATGAATACCGGCGCGAGATCCACGACCTGTGCGCGCGCATCTCCGGCAGTACCTTCGAGGCGGACGATCTCGCGCAGGAGACGTTCATCCGCGCGTACGAGCACCTCGGGACGTTCCGCGGGGGCTCGTCACCGAAAACCTGGCTCTACCGGATCGCGTTCAACCGCTGCATCACGTTCAAGCGCCGGCTGAGGCGTTGGCGGATGAGCCGGATCGAGGACGAGGAGGACATCTTCGAGACGCGTGCCGAGCTCGGCGTGCCGTCGGGCGAGGAGGATGTCGAACGGCGCGACCTCGCCGCCCGCGCGCACGTTGAACTGCAGAAACTGCCGGTGCGGCAACGGACCGCTGTGATCCTGCGCGCGCTCAAGGGGTTGCCGTACGCTGAGATCGCCGACGTGATGGGTACTTCGGTCGGCGGCGCGAAGGCGAACGTGCACCAGGGGATCCGCAAACTGCGCGAGGCGATGGGCGACCGGGCTGCGGAATCGGCGAAACCCGGGCGCGCGGGGCCGGCGTGACAACCGACGGGAGCAGAACAATGAACGAACGAGACCGGTTCGATCACAGCGATCCGTTCGCGGCGTACGCGTCCGTCGGGTTCGAACCCCGCGCGGGCGACGCGGAGTTTTTCGCGGGAGTGCGCCGCGGGGTGGGCGTGCGGCGGAAGCTGCGCGCGGCGCGGGCGACCGTGCTCTCTTCGTTGGCCGCGGTCGTGCTGCTCGCCGCGGTACTCCAGCTCGCCGGAACGCTGACACAGCCCGGCCGAGACGCCGGCGCCGAGTTCGCCGAATCGAGCGAGCCGCGCCCCGGGTTGGACGAAACCGAGATCACCGCGCTCGAACAGGAACTCGCCGATCTCACCGGCTCGACGGAAGCCGATTCGCTCACCGAGCGCGTGAGCAGCGAGCTCACCGTCCTGTTTCAGGAGGGCGATTTCACCGACCCGATCGACTACCTCGCGTCCTACGATAAATCAACCCAGGATCGTGTGCTCGCACGGCTGAGAACGACCGACCTGCTCGCGCCGTCCGGAGACGGCGGAAAAAGGGGGGAGGGATGATGCAGCGGAACGGACTCCCGGCGCTGGTCGCGGTCACGGCCGCAGTGCTGATCGCGTGCAGCGCGCCCGCGCAACCGCCGATGATGGACCGGATGCGGCAGCAACGGCTGTTCGAACGGATCGAGATGATGCGGATCTGGAAACTGACCGAACTGCTCGACCTCGACAGCGAGCGCGCCGCGGTGTTCTTCCCCCGCTACCAGGCCCATCTCAGCGAGATGGATTCGCTGCACCGATCGTTGCAGCGCGTAATCCGCGCAATCGGCGACGGGCTCCGGCGCGACAGCGCCGATTTCGCGATGCTCAGAGATCACGCGGAACGACTGGAACGCGAGCTCACGGGAACCCGGCTGCAGTTCATCGACGATAACGCGGACGTGCTCAACGCCCGCCAGCAGGCGTCGCTGCTCCTGTTCGAGCACCGGTTCGAGCAGCGCCTGCGGGAGATGATCCAGGAGGTGCAGCGCGAGCAGGGACCGCCGTACGGACCGCGGCACCGCGGGGGCCGGGGTCGCGGTCCGCCGCCCGGACGCGGACCATGGCCGGACACGACCGGGGACCGGTAGCGTGGTTTTGCGCGAGGCTCGGTCCTTCGGCCCGTTTGTTCGGGATGACAATCAAGACAGGCCCGCGGTTGCTCGCAACCGCGGTTTCGAAAACGGTACTGTTCTCCGCCGTGGCCCGCGACGGTGGGATGAACCGCGCGGGCAAGCCCGCACGGCCGGTACCTGGGGGCGACGTTGGATCCGCGCGGGCAAGCCCGCACGGCCGGTACCTGGGGGCGACGTTGGATCCGCGCGGGCAAGCCCGCACGGCCGGTACTGAAACGCTCGCGGCCCGTTGTGTCATCCTGAACGCCCGCGCGTTGGTGTGGGCGCCCCC
>JAANWZ010000088.1 GCA_018263585.1 Calditrichota bacterium
CAAGATGCATGTCGCCCGCGCGGATCATGAGAAGGGCATGCTTGCAGCCAAGGGTGTACCGGCCGTGCGGGCTTGCCCGCGCGGATGATCCACCGGTAAATCAACCCTGCGACATCGCTGCGCGCTGTCACAGGGGCACATTGAACGCCGCCGTGTACCGGCCGTGCGGGCTTGCCCGCGCGGGCGAGCCCGCACGGGCAACACAAGGAGGGGAATATGACACGCAGGCGTCTCGCTCACACTGCAACTGTCGCGCTGATCGCGGCGGCGGCGGGGGCGATCTCCGGCTGCGACGTGTTCAAGCGGCAGGCGTCCGAGGGCGACTCGATGGTCGGCGTCGGCGTCGAGGGTCGGATCGCGGATGTCGTGCGGCCGATCGTCGGCGGCATCTTCGACGAGCGCATCTACACTCCGCAGCCGGAACGGAGGTTCGCCGTCGAGTACGTGCCGGACGATTCGCTCGCGCTTGTCACGAGCTGGCAGAACGTCGTCCTGCTCGGCGCGCTCGAATCCGATGACGGGATCAGCCGGCGCGTGCGGCGGATGTTGAGCGACGAGGCGTTGGACGGCGTGCGTGACGGCGAGCTGCGCGTGTTCCGGCAGCAGGACGTGTGGGTGCGCGGGCAGACGGTTGTCGTCGCCGTCGCCCCGACCCGTGGAGAGCTCGCGGCGTGGCTGAAGGAGAACGGCGCGGTCATCTACGACATCCTCCGCGAGGACCGGTACGCGCGGATGAAGAAGCACCTGTACGCGCGCCTCGAACAGAAGGAGATCGCGGACAGCCTGCGAAAAGCGCACGGCTGGTATTTCCGCATCCCGCACGACTTCACGATCGTCGCCTCCGAGCGCGACCCGAGTTTCGTCCGCTTCCGGCGGCCGTTCCCGGACCGGTTCATCACGATCGCCTGGAAACTCGGAACGCCGGACAGCATCAGCGTGGACGCGCTCGTGCGCTGGCGCGACCGTCTCGGGCGAACCTACCCGGACACATCGCGCACGAACCCGGCGATCCTCGACTCCGCGTGGACGACGCTCGGCGGGGTGGATGCGCTCGCTGTGCACGGGATCTGGGAGACGATCGGCCCGGCCGGCGGCGGTCCGTGTCTCGCGTACTTGCTGCACAAAGACGGGACGCTCTATCTTCTCGACGGCAAGGTGTACGCGCCCGACCGGAGGAAGGGGCAGTACGTGCGCCAGCTCGAGACGATCTTCAGCACGTTCGAGCCGTGATCGACGAGCCGTCCGGAGCAGCGGCCGCCTCAACCTCTCACTGCACGCGGAGAACGAATGAAACGTGTCGCAATCATGATCGGCAGCGCGAGCGACCGGGAGATCGTGGAGCGCGCGCTGCCGGTTCTCGACCACTTCGGCATCGAGCACGAGCTCCGTGTGCTGAGCGCGCACCGGAACGCGGAGGAAGTGAGCGAGTACGCGCGCGGGCTCGAGCAGCGCGGGTTCGGAGTCGTGATCGCCGCCGCCGGGATGGCGAATCACCTCGCCGGCACGGTCGCCGCGAAAACCCGCCTGCCGGTGATCGGCCTGCCGTTGCCCGGCGGGATGCTCGACGGGCTCGATTCGCTGCTTTCGACGGTTCAGATGCCCGGCGGCGTCCCGGTCGCGACCGTCTCGGTCGGGAAAGCGGGCGCGACGAACGCCGCCGTGCTCGCCGCGCGCATGCTCGCTCTCGAAGACCCCGCGATCGCCGGCAAACTCGCCGAATTCGCCGCCCGCGGGTTCAAACTGCCGGGGTGAGATGAGACGGATCCTGATCACAGGGTGCCACGGCCTGCTCGGGCAGAAGCTCGTGGAGCTCCTCGACCGGGAGTTCTGCGAGCTGCTCGGGATCGACGTGCACTCCGCGAGTTACTTTCCCACCCGGCGCGCGTACACGTATCACCAGCTCGATCTCACGAACCGGTCGGAGACGATCGAGCTCGTGCAGCGGATTCAGCCGAGCGCGATCGTGAACACGGCCGCGATCACGAATGTGGACGCGTGCGAATACGAGCGCGAGGCGTGCTGGAAGATCAACACGACGGCCGTCGAGTCGCTGGTAAAGGCGGCGCGGCTCGCCGGCTCGCGCCTGGTCCAGCTCTCCTCCGACTACGTGTTCGACGGCGAGGCCGGGCCGTACAGCGAATTCGACCGCCCGAACCCGATCAGCTACTACGGCAAGAGCAAGCACGCGTCGGAGAACGCCGTGCTCGGCGGCGGGATCGACGGGGTGATCGTGCGCACCGTCGTGCTCTACGGTCACGGGCGCAAGCTGAAGCCGAGCTTCGTCTCGTGGCTCGTGGAGCGGTTGCGCGCGCGGCGGGACGTGAAGATCGTCACCGACCAGATCTCGAACACGACGCTGGTCGATGACCTCGCGGCCGCGATCCGGCGGATCCTCGAGCTCGGCCGTACCGGGATCTACCACGTCGCGGGCCGGGAGATCCTCAGCCGCTTCGAGTTCGCGATGAAGGTCGCGAAGGTGTACCGCCTCAGCGACGTGTACATCCAGCCGACGCTGACGACACTGCTCGGGCAGAAGGCGCCGCGGCCGCTGCAGAGCGGGCTCGTCGTGGACAAGGCGCAGGACGACCTCGGGCTCACGTTCAGGAACGCGGAAGAGCAGTTGTTCGCGTTCCGCGAACAGGAAGCGATGCTGAACTGACCGCCCCGCAGTCGGGCGCCCGGGGTTTCGGCCCGGGATTGGAGCAGGCAACGGCGGACAACCAACCCCGGACGACGATGAACCCCCTTCGCAAGGTGCTCGCGATCATCCCCACGTACAACGAGCGCGAAAATGTGCGCACCGTGATCGAACGCGTGCTCGCCGCTGACGAGCGGGTGAGCGTGCTCGTCGTCGATGACGCATCCCCGGACGGCACCGGCGCGATCGTGGAGGAAGTCCGGCGTGCGAACGCGCGCGTGTCGCTGATCGAGCGGGGTGGGAAGCTCGGGCTCGGCACCGCGTACGTGACCGGGTTCAAGTACGCGCTCGCGCGCGAGTTCGACGCGGTGATCGAGATCGACGCCGACCTCAGCCACAACCCGGATGACATTCCCCGCCTGCTGCGCGCGGCGGAGAACGCGCACTTCGTGATCGGGAGCCGCTACTGCTCCGGCGTGAACGTGATCAACTGGCCGCTGTCCCGGCTGCTGCTTTCCTACGCCGCCTCCGTATATTCGAGGTTTGCGACCGGAATGCCGTACCGTGACCTGACCGCCGGCTACGCGGTGATCCGGAGAGAGGTGCTCGACACGCTCGACCTCGACCGGATCCGCTCGAACGGATACAGCTTCCAGATCGAGATCAAGTTCAACGCGCACCGGAACGGGTTCTCCATCGTCGAGGTGCCGATCGTGTTCACCGAACGCAGCCAGGGGAGTTCGAAGATGAACCGGCGCATCGTGTTCGAAGCGATGTGGCGGGTGTGGAAGATGCGGCTGTCGGCGCTCCTCGGGTTTTCCTCGTGATCGACCTGTCCGTCATCATCGTCTCGTACAACGTGCGCGAGCGGCTCGCGTCCTGCCTGCTCTCGCTCGAACGCGGGCGCGCCGGGCTCGCGATCGAGGTGATCGTGATCGACAACGCCTCCACCGACGGGTCCGTCGAGATGATCCGCGAACGGTTCCCGTGGGTGAAACTGTCTGTGAACGCGGAGAACCACGGGTTCGCGAAGGCGAACAACGAGGGGCTCGCGCGCGCGAGCGGGCGGCACCTGATGCTGCTCAACCCGGACACGATCCTCCGCGAGGACAGCCTCAGCGCGCTCGTCTCGTTTCTCGACGAACACCCGGAGTACGGCGCCGCCGGGCCGAAGCTGCTCAACCGCGACGGCGCCTACCAGCCGACCGGGAAACGGTCGATCCCGACCCCGTGGTCCTCGTTCTGCAAGCTGTCCGGGCTCTCGAACCTGTTCCCCCACTCGCGCATCTTCAGCTCGTACGAGCTCGGCCACCTCGACGAGGACGAGCGCCATGACGTCGGCACGCTGTGCGGCGCGGCGATGATGGTGCGGCGCGCGACCTACGAGGACGCCGGCGGGCTCGACGAGGAGTACTTCATGTTCGGCGAGGACATCGCGTGGAGCGATGCGATCACACGCGGCGGGTGGAAGATCGCCTATGTCCCCGATGCGCCGATCATGCACTTCAAGGGCCAGTCAACCCGGCAGAACGACCGCGAGCGCGAGCTGCATTTCTTCAACGCGATGAAGGTCTTCTACCGGAAGCGGTTCCGGCCCGGGATGCTGCGGACCCTGTTCATGGATCTGAGCGTGGAAGGGGTACGGTTCGCTTCGAAGATCGGCCGCTACAAGCGGTCGTGGCGGCAGCCGCTGATCGACCTCATCCTGCTCGCGCTCGTCGTCTGGGTGCTGCTCCCGCTGCTTTCCGGGGTTCCGCGGGCCGGCGCGGACAATCCGACCGTCGCGCCGCTGCTCGTCGTGGCGCCGGTCCTGATGCTCGCTCTGCTCGGCGCGTACCGCGCCCGCCTGCCGCGGGAACACGTGCGCCTGCCGTTCGCCGTCGCATCGCTCGTCGTCTTTGCCTTCCTCGCGGTCCCGGGCTATTTTCTCGCCGGCGCCGACAGCCGGGTCGGGCTCGTGCTCCTGCTCTGGGCCGGGTTCGGCTCGGTGCTGCTCGCGGGACGGCGGACGCTGCGCACGCTGCGACGTGTCCCGCGCTCTACCGACAAGTCGGTCGTCGTCGGGCCGGACGATGTTTCGCGCGCGTGGGTCACGCTGCAGCACAAGCAGCGCCCGCTGAAAAACGTATGGGGCTGGGCGGTCTGGGGCGCGCCCGAAGAAATGCCCGCGACCGAGACACTCGGGCTCCCCATCGTCGCGCGCGTCGAGGAGCTGCCGAAACTGGCGAAGACGGGCAACGTGCGGCGTGTGATCTTCTCCGCCGGGTCGGCCACCTACACCCAGATCCTCGAGTTTCTCGAGCTTTCGCCGCTCGCCGGCGCGGAAGTGAATCTGATCGACGAGAGCTCGCTGTGGCCCGCGCCGGAAACCGCGCGCGCGCCGGAGGAAGCACCGGGTCTGCCATCGTGAACAAGCCGCCATCAGTGTGTCCTGTGCGCAGGCCAGCGGTTGCTCGCAACCGCGGCTGGCGGGCGGCCCGGGGCTTGCCCCGGGTCTCATACACCGCCCGGATCACATAACCGACCGGATCACATACCGACCGGATCACATACGCTTGCCCTTGACTTTAGTCAAGGATAATCAAACAGTTGGGCGGCACCGGGGATAATCAAACAGTTGGGCGGCACCGGGGACGCTTGCTGGCAAGCGTCCCCGGAGTGCGCCGCACTTGCAAGCAAGTGCGGGCACGAGCCAACTCAAGCCCCAACCCTCAAGCCCCAGGCCTCAAGCCCCAAGCCTCAAGCCTCAGGACTGACAATGAAAGACTTCGTGCTCGAATTCGAGAAGCCGATCGTCGAGCTGGAGAAGAAGATCGCGGAGATGCAGGAGCTGTCTGCCGGCGGCGAGGTGGACATCTCCGATGAGATCGGCCTGCTGCGCAAGAAGGCGGACACGTTGCGCAAGGAGGTGTTCAGCAACCTGAACCGCTGGCAGCGTGTGCAACTCGCGCGTCACCCGCGGCGGCCGTACACGCTCGACTACATCAAGCTGGTCGCGGACCGGTTCCAGGAGCTGCACGGCGACCGCAGCTTCCGCGATGACCACGCGATCGTCGCCGGGCTCGCGACGATCGACGGGACCGACCTCGTGATCGTCGGCCACCAGAAAGGTCGCGGCACGAAGGACAACCTGTTCCGTAACTTCGGAATGCCGCACCCGGAAGGGTACCGCAAGGCGCTGCGTGTGATGCGGCTCGCGGAGAAATACGACCGGCCGGTGGTCACGTTGATCGACACCCCCGGCGCCTACCCCGGGCTCGGCGCGGAAGAGCGCGGCCAGGCGGAGGCGATCGCGCGCAACCTGTTCGAAATGAGCCGGCTGCGTGTCCCGATCCTCGCGGTCGTGATCGGCGAGGGCGGCTCCGGCGGCGCGCTCGCGATCGGGATCGCCGACCGTGTGCTCATGCTCGAGCACGCGATCTACAGCGTGATCAGCCCGGAAGGGTGCGCCTCGATCCTGTACCGTGACGCGACCCAGGCGCCGAAAGCCGCCGACGCGATGAAGGTCACCGCGCCCGACCTGCTCGAGTTCGGAATCGTCGATGAGCTCGTCCCGGAAGCGTTCGGCGGCGCGCACCGTGACCGGGAACAGACCGCCGCAAACGTGAAGACCGCGATCCTCACCCGGCTCGCCGAACTGCGCGAGATCCCGCTTCCATCCCTGCTCGAACAGCGCGTCGAGAAGTTCGGAGAGATAGGGGTGTTTGACGAGTAGAGGTAATCATCAGGACAGCGAGGCTAACAAATGGTCGAACCCAGGGACGTTCGTGTTGTCGAGTGTGCGTTTGAGTACTTGTCAGATCTGGTAGGCACCTCAGAGGAAGAGCTTCGTGGAAGGTTCAAACCTGATCCTCCGACTGACATGCCAGGCGTATTCGTACATGCGATTTCAACCGCGAAGAACAGAGATAGAATTTCTAATGCATTTGAGATGATATTTCTCCAAGACGGTGAAACTCTTGCTTCGTCTTCCCTTTCCGACTTGTTGTGTGCTTTTGATCCTAACGCTTTTCTTGAAACGTATCGTTCAGACGAGCACAATCTGCTGGAACAATTCAGGAATAGATACGATCTAGATAGCAATCTCCGTAAAATGAGTGTTCCTGTCCAGATTGCAAAGTCAATTGTTTCGATAGCTGAGTTTCTAGTTCAATTCGAGAACATATCAAAATTTAAGAAATATATCTCAGCTTTCTATGATAACGATGCTACTAGGCCAGCACTTCCACTAGTTTTGAAGGAGGAAATTCATGGGTTCGGATACGCGCTAGCTTGCGATTTCTTGAAGGAAGTCGGATACGATAAGTACGGTAAACCAGATCGGCACGTAAAGGAAATCCTTTTCGGACTTAACTTGTGCGAAGAGGACGCTACTGATTTCAGATGTCAGCAATCTATTGTTAGAATCGCTGATAATAGTGGAGTAACCCCCTATGTTGTGGATAAACTGTTTTATTGTATCGGAAGCGGGCGTTGCTTTGAGGGAGAAAGCACTGGGCGGCGTTCAGAGGATTTCATAAGGTTTTGTGCCAATAGAATGTAGCTATTGTGAATTGCACGTTGAATGAGAACTCCAACTCGCCCCGATGTGCACAGACCCGGCCTCCGTTAGGCAGCTGGCTTGCGGAAACCAAGTTGTCACGCTTGACCAGAGGCGGATTCTATTTCGCTCCGTATGAGCCGCGGTTGCAAGCAACCGCGGGCCTGTGCCCCACCTGATCCCCGCAGCAGCCCCTTGAAGCCCCATGCCGCGCGCGGTATCTTGGTCGCGCGTTCAGACAATCACACCGCGCGCCCCACATCCGGGAGATCCGACGATGCGTTACTCACACCCTGTCACCGCCCCGCGCGGCACGGAGAGGACCGCGAAGGGCTGGATTCAGGAAGCGGCGAAACGGATGCTGCTGCACAATCTGCAGCCGGACAACGCCGAGCTGCCGGAGCGGTTGATCGTCTATGGCGGCCGCGGCAAGGCGGCACGCACCTGGGAGGATGTCAATTGTATCATCCGCGAGCTCGAGCGGCTCGAGAACGACGAGACGCTGCTCGTGCAGTCCGGCCGTCCGGTGGGCGTGTTCACCACGCACGAGAACGCGCCGCGCGTGCTGATCGCGAACTCGAACCTCGTCCCCCGCTGGGCGACCTGGGAGCACTTCGACGAGCTCGACAGGAAGGGGCTGATGATGTACGGGCAGATGACCGCGGGCTCGTGGATCTACATCGGCACGCAGGGGATTCTGCAGGGCACGTACGAGACGTTCGCCGCGCTCGCGCGCAAACACTGGCACGCGGACTCGCTGCGCGGGAAGATCGTGCTCACCGGCGGGCTCGGCGGGATGGGCGGCGCGCAGCCGCTCGCGGTCACGTTCAACGAGGGCGTCGCGATCTGCGTCGAGGTGGACGAGCACCGGATCGAGCGCCGGCTCGCGCACCGGTACCTCGACACGCGCACCGACGATCTCGACGAGGCGATCCGGCTCGCGGAGCAGGCGAAGCGCGAGCGAAAACCGCTGTCCATCGGCCTGCTCGGCAACTGCGCGGATGTCGTGCCCGCGATCCTCGAGCGTGGATACCTCCCGGACATCGTCACCGACCAGACCTCCGCACACGACGAGCTGCACGGGTACGTCCCGCACGGTCTTCCCTACGAGGACGCGCTCGAGCTGCGCGAATCGGACCCGGCCGAGTACAAGCGGCGCGCGATCGAATCGATGGCGGTGCACTGCCGGGCGATCGTCGAGCTGCAGAACCGCGGCGCGGTCGCGTTCGACTACGGCAACAACCTGCGCGCGCAGGCGCAGCGGCAGGGGTTCGCGGACGCGTTCGCCTACCCCGGGTTCGTGCCCGCGTACATCCGCGACCTGTTCTGCGCCGGGAAGGGCCCGTTCCGCTGGTGCGCGATCTCCGGCGATAAACAGGACATCTACACGATCGACGCCGCGATCCGCAACCTGTTCCCGGACGACGAACCGCTGCATCGCTGGATCGAGATGGCGCAGGAGAAGGTGCAGTTTCAGGGGCTGCCGTGCCGGATCTGCTGGCTCGGGCAGGGTGACCGCGCGAAGGCCGGGCTGCTGTTCAACGAGCTCGTGCGCACCGGGAAGGTGAGCGCGCCGGTTGTGATCGGGCGCGATCACCTCGACACCGGGTCCGTCGCGAGCCCGAACCGTGAGACGGAGGCGATGAAGGACGGGTCGGACGCGGTCGCCGACTGGCCGGTGCTGAACGCGTTGCTGAACACCGCGTCCGGCGCGAGCTGGGTTTCGTATCACCACGGCGGCGGGGTCGGGATCGGCTACGCGCTGCACGCCGGGCAGGTGATCGTCGCCGACGGTTCACCCGCCGCGGCGTCGCGACTGCTGCGCGTGCTCACGAACGATCCGGGTTCCGGGATCGTCCGCCACGCCGACGCCGGCTACGAACTCGCCCGAGAGACCGCGCGCACGCACGGGCTCCGCATCCCGCGCGACGAGCCGCTGGAGGAATAATCTACCGCGGAAGACACGGAAAACACGGAAGCCACGGTGTCAGGATGACGGAATAACGAAGACGATGCGACCACAGATGACACGGATGATCAAACGACCCCTGCCCTTGACTTTAGTCGAGGATAATCAGACGGTTGCTGAGATGCAGCATCGTCTTCCACAGCAATCGGTATCAAGGAACGAGAGACGAGGTCACGTCGAGGCGATACGATGAACCGAGCGACTCCTCCACCGCCGCCGGGAGCGGTGCCGCCGGGCACGGCGCAGGGTGACGGGCTGAAGATCGCGACGCGCACGCTGCCGGTCGGCACCGACGGGAACGGGCACATGATCGACCTGAGCGCGGACGCGTCCCGGCTGCTGAAAAGCGTCGGGATGAGCGAGGGCCAGGTCACGTTGTTCGTTCCCGGCTCCACGGCTGCGGTTACGACCATCGAGTTCGAGCAGGGCTTGAAGCAGGACCTGCCCGCCGCGATGGAACGTGTCGCGCCGGTCGACGAAACCTACCGGCACAACGAAGCATGGCATGACGGCAACGGGCACAGCCACGTGCGCGCCTCGCTGATGGGTCCGTCGCTGGTCGTCCCGTTCACCGGCGGCCGGCTGATGCTCGGCACCTGGCAGCAGATCGTGCTCTGCGACTGGGACAACCGCCCGCGCAATCGCGAAGTGATCCTCCAGTTCATCGGCAAGTGACGCGACACGCCGGGTCGGATCAGTGAATCCGGCAAGTTCCGCGGGCGGTCAACCTTGACTGAAGTCAAGGGCAAGGATGCCTGGGACCGTCCCTTGCCCCGACTTCAGTCCTGTCTCTTACCCACATCTCTCCAGAACACGCATCACGGTTTGGTTCCGGGGGTGTGAAGATGGGTCTGTGGATGCGGTTTCGACCACGGTAGATGGGGTTTCGACCCCCTTGGATGGGGTTTCGACCCAGTTGGATGGGGTTTCGACCCCGGTGGATGCGGTTTCGACCCCGGCAGGGGTCGCACGTGAATAGCCCCGGGCGTCAGCCCGGGGAACCACCGACGCCACCTACACGAACCCCGAAGGGGTGGCACATTATTGTTATTATTGAAGATATCTGTCCCCCTGCGGGGTTGACGGAAAACGTATCGGGGGACGGTCGGGGGCGGCGCCCATCCCGGGGCTTACGCCCCGCGCTATGCAGATGTCGCCGCTTCGCGGCTGAATCACTGATGGGCAAGAGACAACAGGCGGTCAACCTTGACTGAAGTCAAGGGCAACGGTGGTGGGTGCCGGCGCAGCTCTCAGGACTGAGGGCCGGTCAGTTGCCGCGGCCCGCAGCCGCGCCGGTGGTCTCCGCCGTGTCCGCCGCGGCGCACCCGGGGCTTTGATAAACGAGTTGAGATCCATACTCTTTCCCGCGTCTCAGCCGGCACGGAAGCCGGCCGCGGGATGAAATATGACGGACCACGAACTGCCGACACGGGCGGCGACGCTGCCCGACCTGCTCGAGCAGGCTGGGAGTGCGCCGGCGATGCTCGAACTGCACCGGAGGCTCACCGCGGAGTCTCCAGGGACGGCGGAGTTCGCCCGCGCGGCGGGGTCGCTGCCGGCGATCGTCGCAGCGACCGTGATCCACAAGCTGCGCCGCCCGGTGCTCTATGTCGCGCCGGAGATGCGTCACGCGGAACGTGTCCGTGACGATCTGCGCGCGTTCGCCGGCGAAGAGCGCGCCGTGCTCCTCCCCCCCGATTTCGCAATCCCGTACGATCCGCTCCACCAGAACCACCGGTTCGACGAGCGCGCGGGCGCGTTCGAACGCCTGATCGCGCGCGAGTTCGACGCGTTGATTGTCGTCCCGCCGAGCCTCGTCGAGCGATACACCCCGCTCGACCGTCACGAGCACCGGCTCGTGCGCATCTCCGAAGGCGATCAGATCGACCGCGAGGCGCTCGCGCTCGTGCTCGCGGAGTCCGGGATGCGCCGGGAGATCCGTGTCGAGGACCCGGGCGGGTTCGCGATCCGCGGGTCGGTGATCGACATTTTCCCGCCTTCCGCGGAGACGCCGGTCCGGCTCGAGCTGTGGGGCGATGAGATCACGGAGCTGCGCGAGTTCGACCCGGCGAGCCAGCGTTCGCTCGCGCGGCATGACGAGCTCCTGTTCTACGCGGGCGAGCGCGCGAACGGGCGCGGCCGGGCGGGGATCTGGCAGCTCGTGCCGCGCGACACCGTGGTCCTGATCGACGACTCCGCCGCGCTCGCGGCCGCGCTCGAACGTCATTGGGAGGAAATCGAGTACCAGTACGAGCGGCGGAAGGAACTGGAGATCGACCGGAAGACGCGCGAGCCGGACACGTTGTACCACCGCCCGGAGGCCGTGTTCGCGGGGCTCGCGCTGCGTTCGCAGCTGATTCACCGCGGCGCGGGCGCGCCGGCCGCGGGAGCGGTCAACTTCGGCGCGGTCAGCCATGAGTCGTTCCTCGGCGACCTCGACCGGGTCGCGAGCTTCCTGCGCGCAGAGCACGAGCGCCGGATCACTCCGTTCATTCTCTGCGACCACGAGCGCCAGGTGGACCGGATCGCGGACATGCTCGAGGAGCACGGCGGGCTCGACGCGTCCGCGCGGCTCGGAGTCGCGCCGATCCACGCCGGGTTCACATGGCCGGACGCGCACATCGCCGTGCTCACCGACCACGAGATCTTCGGCCGGCACAAGCGCACGAGCCCGTTCCGCCGCCGGCGCCGCCGTGTCGATCCGACCGCGTACGAGGAGCTGAAACGCGGCGATTACGTCGTGCACGAGGAGTTCGGGATCGGCCGTTACCTCGGCCCGACAACGATCCGTGTCCGCGACACCGAACAGGAGGTGCTGCAGGTCGAGTACCGCGACGGGGTGAAGGTCTATGTCCGCCTCGACCAGTTCGCGCGGCTGCAGAAGTACCGCGGCACGGAGGGCGAGCAGCCGAAGTTGTCGAAGATCGGCTCCGGCGAATGGCAGCGCAGCCGGCGGAAGACGAAGGCGGCGGTGGAGAAACTCGCGAAGGAGATCCTCGAGATCTACGCGCAGCGCCAGCTCCACGGCGGCACCGCGTTCCGCGAAGACACGCCGTGGCAACGCGAACTGGAAGCCGCATTCGAGTTCGAGGACACCCCCGACCAGGCGCTCGCCGCCGACGAGGTGAAGCAGGACCTGGAGCGGCCGCTCGCGATGGACCGGCTGCTGGTCGGCGATGTCGGCTTCGGCAAGACCGAGGTCGCTGTCCGCGCCGCGTTCAAGGCGATCCAGGATTCGAAGCAGGTCGCGGTACTCGTGCCGACGACGATCCTCGCGCAGCAGCACTTCGCGACGTTCTCCGAGCGACTGCGGCGCTACCCGCTCCGCATCGAAGTGCTGAGCCGGTTCCGTTCGCAGAAGGAGCGCCGCGAGGTCGTCGAGGGACTCGCGAACGGCGATGTCGATCTCGTGATCGGCACGCACCGTCTGCTCAGCAGGGACGTCAGGTTCAAGGATCTCGGCCTGCTTGTCGTGGACGAGGAACACCGGTTCGGGGTGAAGAGCAAAGAGGCGATCCGCCGCCTGCGCGCGACGGTTGACGTGCTCTCGATGTCGGCGACGCCGATCCCGCGCACGCTGCACATGGCGCTCTCCGGCGCGCGCGACATGTCGATGATCTCTACCCCCCCGCAGGACCGTCTCCCGATCGAAACCGAGATCGTGCCCTACGACGAGCGCGTGATCAGGGAAGCGATCCTGCGCGAGGTCGCACGCGGCGGGCAGGTTTATTTCGTGCACAACCGCGTCGAAACGATCGAGAACGCGCGCGCGAAGCTGCAGCGGATGCTCCCGCACGTGAAGATCGCCGTCGCGCACGGGCAGATGAAGGAGAGCGAGCTCGCGGACGTGATGGAGGGTTTCCTACACGAGAAATACCAGGTGCTCGTGTGCACGATGATCATCGAGTCCGGGCTCGACATTTCGAACGTGAACACGCTGCTTGTGGACCGCGCGGACCGGTTCGGACTCGCGCAACTGTACCAGCTCCGCGGGCGGATCGGGCGCAGCCACCGGCAGGCCTACGCGTACCTGCTCACCCCGCCACGGATGCTGCTGCAGCGGGACGCTAAACGCCGGCTCGAGACGATCGCGGAGCATACGCGGCTCGGCTCCGGGTTCCAGATCGCGATGCGCGACCTCGAAATCCGCGGCGCGGGCAATCTGCTCGGCCCCGAACAGAGCGGGCACATCAACGCGGTCGGGTTCGAGATGTACTCGCAGATGCTCGCGAACGCGGTGCGCGAGCTGAGCGAAGAAGGGGTCGCGGAGCTGCCGGAGAAACCGGCGCCGGCCGTTGATGCGCGCGATGTCAGGGTCGATGTCGCGCTCGACGCGATGCTGCCGGCGGCGTACGTTCCCGACGCGCCGGAACGGGTCGATTTCTACCGCAGGATCAGCCGCGCACAGACGCCCGGAGACGTGGACGAGCTGCGAACAGAATTGCGCGACCGCTACGGGGCGCTGCCGGACGAGGCGGTCAACCTGCTGCGGATCGTGAAAACCCAGGCGCTCGCCGCACCGGCAGGAGTCGCGAAGATCGACCTCCACGAGACCGTCTGCTTCCTCACCTTCCGCAAGGACTGGGGAAAGGACGATTTTGCGGGGCGGGTCTCAGTGCTGGTCGCGAGCACGCAGGACCAGCCGATCGAGCTCAAGGGCGCCGGCTCGCTCGCGCTCCGGCTCGACCTCGCCGAGTGCGACAATTGGGACGAGCGCTGGCGGAGCGTGCACGATCTGCTCGCGACGCTCCCGGTCGAGGAATTGGCGGCGAAGTAAGCCCTCGGTCGCCTGCAACGGCGTGATCGCGTGTACCGGCCGTGCGGGCTTGTCCGCGCGGGTGATAACACCGGTGCATGAACCCTGCGACATCGCACACAGACGCGCTGTCACAGGGGCACAAAAGAGTACCGGCCGTGCGGGCTTGCCCGCGCGGGTGATCCAGGGGTAATGAACGCAGCCGCCTCGAAACCGCGGTTGCGAGCAACCGCGGGCCTGTGGGAGTGTCATCCTGAACAAGCGCGGCGTTTGTTTGCCGCGCGCCGTGAAGGATCTACGCGGTACACCACCCGGCGGTTGTTCCATATACACGATGGGTGGTTCTTTCTGGTAGATCCTTCACCCCCTGCACACACTGACGTGCAGGGGGTTCAGGATGACACGGGGGTCGCATAAACAGACGCACGTCAAACGCTACAAGAAAGCGCCGTGGAGAACAGCGGCGACAGACCGGATGATGCGCAATTCGGCACAGAAGCGAACGTCGCGGACTTCCGCGCTGAGCGGACTGATTCTCGCCGCGGCGGGCTTGTTCGTCATGCTCGCGCTCGCCGGCTGCGGTGGCAACGGCGGCGGCGGGCCGAGCGGCGAGAGCGGGCTGATCGGAATCTACAGCGGAGCAGGCGCGTGGCCGGACTTCGCCGGCGCGGTTGACGCCGCGCTCGATACGCTCGGCCGTGACACGGAGTTCTTCACCGAAGCGGACGCGCAGTCCGGGCTGTCGAGCTACGCGCTGATCGTGTTCCCCGGCGGCGACCCGCTCGCGATGGTGGGCGCGCTCGGGTTCACCGGCCGCGAGAACGTCCGGCTCGCGGTGGGGAACGGCGCCGGGTACATCGGGCTCGGCGGCGGCGCTTACCTCGCCGCGGACACGCTCGTCTATGACGGCTCCGGTTCGACGAACGTGAAGCCGTTCGCCCTGTTCGAAGGGTCGGCGTTCGGGCCGATCACGTCCATCGCCCCCGCCGGCTCGTACGCGCAGACGCTCGTCGATGTGCTCGACACGCGGTTCGACCCGGAGCTGACCGGCTCATTCCAGAGCCTGTACCGCGGCGGGCCGGAGTGGCTGATCGAGGCCGGCAGCTACACGTCGATCGCGCGCTACACGCAGACCGGCAACACGGCGGGCGTGACCTTCGAGCACGGCCTCGGCCGGGTCGCGCTGCTCTCATTCCACCCGGAGATCGAAGAGGGCGACGACCGTGACGAGACCACGTTCGGCGACGACCTCGACGATCCGGACTCCGAGTGGTTCCTGCTCCGCGCCGTCGCGGAGTGGTGCCTGCGCGAGGCGTACTGAGCGCGGCGGAGAATGGGGACAATCGCCGGCATCCGGTTATCCCTTCGGCTCAGCCGGGAGCAATATTGGGGGTGGCGAGCGTGTCATTCTGACCGAAGCCCGACGTCGTGTTGTCGGGCGAAGGGAAGTTCATCCTGAACGAAGTGAAGGGAAGGTCCAGGTTCGACAGGGGTAATGGGAAGGGGACGCTTGCTTGCAAGCGTCCCCGAAATCAAGAAATAACCGTCGGATAAACTGGACCTTCTTCACGCGCCTTCACGCACACAGACGCGCGAAGCCGCGTTCAGAATGACGAAGCTGCGTTCAGAATGACGAAGCTGCGTTCAGAATGACGAAGCCGCGTTCAGAATGACGTAATATCAGCCTTTGTTCGATCTGGTCTATTCGACAGGCCAGCAACCAGGATGCGAACCGATGTCGAGACTCGTCCCCCTGTACATCCTCCTGATCAGCGGCAGCGTCACACTCTTCCTGTCCCCCGCCTCCACGGTTCGGGCTCAGTCTCCGCTGAAGGCGCGGCTGATCGGCCACATCGAGTACCTCGCCGCCGACGAGCGGGACGGCCGGGGGATCAACACGCCGGGCCTCGACTCCGCCGCCGCCTACATCGCGCGGCATCTTGACCGAGCCAACCTCGACCCCCTGTTCGGCGGGAGCTACCGCCAGCAGTTCATGATCGGCTGGGGCGCGACCGCGCATCCGGGAACGCGGTTTACATACGGCGATACGACACTCAGCCTCGGCTCCGGCATTCAGCCGGCCGGGTTCTCCAGCGCCGCCACGGCAACGGCCCCCGTGCTGTTCGCCGGGTACGGGATCACTGCCTCCGAGTACGAGTACGACGACTACGCGGAACTCGACGCCGAAGACAAGATCGTCGCCGTGCTCGCGGGCGAGCCGGCCCGTGATGACCCGGAGGCGGCGTTCGCCGGCGAGTTCGACACCGACCACGCGATCGTGCGCACGAAAGCGATCAACGCGAAGATGCACGGCGCGGCCGGGCTGATCATCCTCCCGTACGCCGCGGACGCGGACACGCTTCCCGTGCCGCGCACCGGGGAGCCGTACCGGGACGCCGGCATCCCGGTCGCGCACATCACCCGCGCGGACTTCGGCACGCTGTTCCCGCGCGCGGACCTGGCGAAACTGCAGCGCAGCATCGACGTGAACGAATCGCCCCGCCCGCTCGCGCTCGGCGGGGAGGACGCCACGCTCGCCGTTGAAATCACACGCAACGAGGCGCCGGTCGCGAACGTCGGCGGGAAGGTCGAAGGCGACGGCGAGATCCTCGTGATCGGCGCGCACTACGACCACCTCGGCTACGGTCAGGCCGGCACGCGCGAGCCCGGGGTGCGCGCGGTGCACAACGGCGCCGACGACAACGCCTCCGGCGTCACCGTGCTACTCGAGCTCGCGCGCGAATTCGCCGCCGAACCGCCCGGGCCGACTGTCGTGTTCGTCGCGTTCACCGGGGAGGAGGCCGGGCTCGTCGGCTCGAGCTATTTCGTGAACAACCCGCCGCTCGATCTGGCCGCCGTCAAGCTGATGGTCAATCTCGACATGGTCGGACGGATGCAGGACGAGCAGTTGACCGTGTATGGCGTGAACAGCGCGGAGGGCCTGCGCGAGTTGGCCGGGGAGGCGGGCGATCGACTGGCGCGCATGCTGTACAAACTGCGCGATCCCGGCGTCAGGGGTCCGGAACCGGAGGAGGAATACGAGGCCGCGGTGAACGAATACACGCTCGACCTCTCGCTCACCGGCGGCGGCTACGGCGCGAGCGACCAGACATCGTTCTACGCGCAGGGAATCCCGGTGCTGCACCTGCTCACCGCCCTGCACGCCGACTACCACACCCCGCGCGACGATGTCGATAAGATCGACGGCGAGGGGCTCACGCACGTGTTCCACTACGCGTACCAGCTAGTGCGCGCCTACGCCGGCGAACGGCCGGAATTGACATATCTGAGAGCGGAAGATCCGAGCCGAGGCCGTTCACGCAGCGACCGGAACGTGTCGATGGGCACGATTCCCGACTTCACCGCGCCGGACAGCTTGCGCGGGTACCGCCTCCAGGGCGTCACCTCCGGCTCGCCGGCGGACAGCGCCGGGCTGCACGCGATGGATGTGATCGTCGCGATCGATCACGTGATCATCGACAACATCTACGACCTCACGTACGTGATGGGCCGGCACAACCCGGGCGATACGGTGACGATCCACTACCTGCGGGACGGGGTGGAACACGAGACCCGACTCACGTTCGCCCCGGCGAACACACGGCGGCGCGGTTCAGAATGACACCTCCCAATCAACGTGCAACAGGACCTCAGCTCAGGAACCGCCGTCGAGCAGATCGGCGACGGTCGTGCCCGTGAGGTATTCGAGCAGGCCGCGCCGGTACGGGCGCCAGCGTTCGGCGAGAACCGCGACGAGATGGGCCGGAGCGCCGTCCATCGCATCGGCGGAAGGTTCCTCCGCAGGCAGGCCCTCGGTGGCGGCGGCCACATCACTCAACCTGATCTCCGCCGCCGGTTTCGCGAGCCGGACCCCGCCGCCGCGGCCGCGCGCGCTGTCGAGAATCCCAGCCGCGGTCAACGGCGACAACACCTTGCTCAGGTAGCTCGCAGGCAGCCCGGTCGCCTCCGCGAGCTCCCCGCTCTGCCATCGTTTCTCGGCGTGCTCAGCGCCCGCGAGATGCACGAGCGCCCGCACCGCGTACCCCCAACTCTTCGAAAACGCCATTGTCCGCTCCCGCGCGTGATCACCCGATTCACTCGCAGGAATATACGGGCAGTCACCGTGGGTGACTCGGGTTGAACAGTTGCCCCGGAAGCACGATGAGGCGTTGCCAGCACGACTGGAGAGCACAACGGGCGGCCGCAGTCTATCTCGACTCCATGTGACCAACCATGCTCTCGACCTGCACAGTCGCACGCGTCACCAGATCCTTTTCACAGGATCGAAAATCGCCCGTTTGTCCGATTCCCGCTGAACCAGCACAGTGCGGGCTTGCCCGCACGGATAGGGAGCGCCCGCAAGCTTGATGAGACATCACCTGCGAGAATCCCTCTACTGATGAATGTGCCCCTGCGACAGCGCGTCGGTCTGTGATCTCGCAGGAATCATCGAACCGCCCCCGCGCGGGCATCCGTTACCGCACCGTGTCCGCCTGCACGAACGAATCGAGCCGGGCGGACGCCTCGCGGGCGGGGGCGTAGCGCGGAAACCCGGCGAGCACGCTGTCGAGCACCGCGCGCGCCCGCTCCACACGGCCGCGCAGCGCGAGCAGCACCGCTTGGTTGTACACGTAGCGCGGTTCGATCGGGTTCACGTTCGCGGCCTCTCCGCTCAGTTCGATCGCCCGGTCGAACCGACCCTCCCCCGCCGCCTGTTGCGCGAGCCGGTCGAGCAGGTTCGCGAGGTTCACGCGCGCGTCCTGATAGGACGGATCTACCTTCAGCGCGCGCCGGTACGCCGCGAGCGCCTCGTCGATCCGGCCCGCCCGTTCGTGGGCGACGCCGAGGTTGTTCGCCGCGAGCGCGTTGTCCGGGCGCGCGGCCAGCTCCGCCTCGAACCAGGCGCGCGCGGAGTCGAGCCGGCCCTCGCGCAGGTGGATCACGCCGAGGTTGAGCCGGCCGTGTTTCACGTTCGGGTGCTCGCGCAGCAGCTCGTGAAATGCGACGCGCGCATCGTCGAATCGGTCGAGCCGGAGCAACGCATTCGCCCGGTGCAGCGCCCACGCCCGCTCCTCATCGACCGGCGCGACCGGCCGCGGGAGGAACACGACCGCCGCCGCGAGCAGCACGCGCGCGAGCAGCCACGCCCGCTCCGCTCGTGCGTCCGCGCGCTTCGAGCCGCCCCGCATCACCCGCCACGTCCGGTCGAGCCCGATCGCGAACACGAGCGCGAGCACGGGCGCGAGCGGGAGACGGTAGCGCGCGTTCACGAAGAAGGCGATCACGACGAGCGCGTGGACGAGCGCGATCAGCAGCGCGGGACGGCTGCGCGGGATCTCGCGCCACGCGTGCGCCGCGAACGCGAGCGCGGCGATCATCAGCAGCGGGAACCCGACCGCGAGCAGGAGCGCGAACAGCGGGTGCACGGCGTGCAGGTACGGCCGCAGCGGGCGGTTGTTGCCGAGCTCGCGCCCGTTCAGCAGCGCGACGAACTTGCGGCCCGCGAGCAGGAGCGCCTCCCCGGGCCGGTCGGCCCAGAAACGCAGCGCGCGGTCCGTGTAGTAGCGGGACACTTCCGCCATCGATAGTACGCGGCCGGTTTCCCGCTCCGCGCGGGCTTCGATTTGCGCGCGCGTCCAGTCGCGCCCGAACTCCGGATCGACCGCGTACGCCCCGCTCGCGCCGTCACGGTTGCCGAGGAACAGGTTGATCCCGCCCTGCCCGCTGATCGTGAACCCGCCGCCGGTGCGCGCGTTGTGGGCGACGATCGGCGCGAGCGCTCCCGCGACGAGCAGCGCGCACGCGGCGAGCACGGCGAGCCGCTTCCCGGGCCGTACCCCGCTGCGCGCGCCGGCGATCGCGAGCGCTCCGATCACGACCGGCGCGAACGCGAGCGCGTTTGCCCGCAGTGCGCTCATCACCGCGAACACGACCGCTGCGAGCACCGCGTGCAGCGTCCACCGCGTACCGCGCGCGTTGTCGAGCAGGAACAGCAGCCCGATCACGCCGGACGTGAACAGGCTCGCGATCAGCCCTTCCCCGTCGAAGTAGATCGAGCTGCCGAACAGCGCCCACGCGAGCCCGGCCGCCCAGCCGGCGCGCGCTCCCGCCCAGCGCCGCGCGAGCACCGCGAGCACACCGGCGCCCGCGCTCGAAACCAGCACCTGTACGATCCGGATCGGCCAGAAGCTGTCGCCGAAAACCGCCCCAAGCGCGGCGATCAGGTAAGGATACAGCGGGGCGCGAAAATACGGCCCGGCCGGCGGGTTCCCGGCGAGGATCGCCTCCGCCCACTCGCGGTAGAGCTGCGCGTCCATCCCCGGACTGAGAAACGCCGGTTCATCCGACGCCGCGAGCAGGTAGCCGCCGCGAATCGCGACCGCCACGATCGCGCACACGCCGGCCGTGACCCACCGCCGCCGCGTCTCCGCTCCGCGCTCCGGCATACGCACCCCTTCGCTCAGACACAGCCGGTGTGAAGATGCTGCACGGCGGGGAGCGGCGCAACGTGAAATCAGCGTGCGCCGGCGGGCGACTCGTGCCGGAACGCGACCCGCAGCGACCACGTCCGGCCCGGCATCGGCATCCGCTCGAGCAATTCGTAGCGCACGCCGGTCACATTTTCCACTGCGGCGGACAGCGCGATCGTCGGGCCCGGCGAAGCGAGCGAGAGCTCCCGCCGCAGCCGGAGGTCGAGCGTCGCGTACGAATCGAGCGCGGCCCCGGCGGCGCTGTACGGGTCCAGATTCGACTCGCGGCTGAACCGGCGCGAGCACGCGTGCAGCTCCACGGCGACCGTGGTCGCGCGCTCCGGCGCGAGCTCGAGGAGCACGCTCGCGAACCGGTCGGGTTGGAACGGGATCCGGTTCCCGCGATACGGCGAGCCGGGGGTCGTGTTCACCGCGCGCTGCCAGGTGAACGAGCCGGCGAGTACGCGCAGCCACGATCGCCCGCGCATGTGCAGCGACATTTCGAGCCCGCGGGCGCCGGCGCGCGCGAGGTTGTCCGGGAAATACTGCCCGCGCCAGTTGCGCCGCCACACGACGAGGTCGTCCGTCGCGCGCGCAAACGCCCGTGCGGACGCCGACGCGGTCACGCCCGCCGCCAGCGGCTGTGTGACCGTGACACCGCCCTGCAACTCGCGGATCCGTTCCGGCGCGAGCTCCGGGTTCCCGAGCGCGAACACCGACTCGACGAGGAACCGGTTCACGAACGACGGCGGCGCGTACGACGACCCCGTGCTCAACTCCGCCGACCAGCGCCCGGCGAGCGGTGACACGCGCACCGCGAGCTGCCCGCCCGTGTGGTCGCCGCCGCCGGGCGACCACGGCGCGGCGAACGCATCGCGCGCATCACGGTAGCGGTCGTTCCGGATCAACATTTCCGCCCGCCAGCGCAGGCCGAACCGGCGCGCGGTCGCGTCGAGCCCGGTCTCCACGCCGGCGGCTGCGCGGTGGATCGCGCCGCCGGTGCGGCTCGATGCGCCGGCGCCCGCGCGGTCGGCGCTGCGGAACCGCTCGAGCGTGAGCTCCGCCGATGCGAGCGCGTCCAGGCTCAATTCGTCACTATGGACGAGCGTGAGCCGGCTGTCGAGGTCCGCGCCCGCGCGCAGGTCGTCGTCCTCGACATCCGCCGGCGTGTGGCGAACAGTCTGACCGGTAGAGGGATCGGTCTGGTATTCCGGGTTGATGTAGCGCCGGTGACGGCCGGCGCTGAACAGCCGCAGGCGCAGCGGGGGGCGGGTCGGCGCGCCGGCGTCACTCGCGAACGAAATCTGCGCGCGCCAGCTTGTCTCGTCGAGGTTCGCCTCCGGCGCCGGCGGCTGATACAGCGGCGCGGGCGAACCGGCGTCCGTCGCATCCAACGCCGCCGCCCAGCGCGCGGTGAGATCGGCGGGCAGCACGTGTTCGCCGGACGCGTTCACCGACAGCCGTTCGCGCTGGTTGTTGCTCCGGGCGCGGAGCTCGCCGGACTCGTCGATATACTCGAAATCGCCGCGGGAGTCGAGGAAGCGCGCGTGCGCGGTCACTGTGCCGGACGGTGCGGAACGCGTGACCGAGAGCTCGCCGGCGACCGCGCGCGGGGCTTGCCCGGTCACGGAGGCGCGGATCGCGTTCAGGGCGGCGCCGGGCGCGGGCACGGTCGCGATCCGGATCAGTCCGCCGGGCGCGCCGGGACGGGTGCGCGGGTCGATCTCGATCGAACGGATCGCGTTCGCGGGCAGCGCGCCGAGATCGACCGCCTCGCCCGCGCCGTCGTTGACCGGGACGCCGTCCACCTCCACGCGCACATGATCCGGCCGCGCTCCGCGCAGGGAGACGGTCTTCCGCGCGCCCGGCCCGCCGCTCTCGCGCACCCGCACGCCCGGCAGGTGACGGATCGCCTCCGCGGCGTCCGGCCACGCGTGCTCGCGGATCTCGCCGGCGGTGATCGTGTACGGCGCGCGTTCGGCGGGGATCGAATATGACAACGTGTCCGCGACAACCGCCGCCGGTTCGAGCTCGATCAGGAGACGGATTGTCTCGCCCTCGCGCACGCGGGCCGACCGCCGCGCGGTAGCGTAACCGATGTGACGCACGGCCAGCTCCCGGCGCCCGGAAGCGAGGTCGGGGAAGGAAAACACGCCGCGCGCGTCGGTCACCGTCATCCGGCGGCCGCTGTCGAGCACGATGTGTGCGCCCGCGAGCGGACGGCTCGTCTCCACGTCGAGCACGCGCCCCGCGAGCAACACGGGCGCGGGGTCGGCGCGAGTGGAAAACACAACCGATGCGGCGAATAGGGCGGACAGCAGAAGGACCGGAATACGGCGCACAAAAAAAACCTCCCGTTTCGTGACGGCGTCCCCGAAACCGGGAGGGTGGGCGTGCGACAGGGAAGGGCTCCGTGCCGGTCCCGTCTCCCGCAACCCCGGGGAAACCTGGGCCGTACTCGCGGATGCCGGTCTCCGGGCTCGCGCATCGTCCTCCCGCGGCGCCTTCCCGAGCCGGCGACCGGCGCATGCCGATCCTCCGCGCCCGGTGGCGTGTTGCCGCGTTTGTCCGCGCTTACCGTGGCGGGGGCCGCTCCCGATTCTCACGGGATTCCCTTCGCATCCACGAGGGTGATCGCTTGTCAACGGCGGAGCGTGGACCGCCCGCCGGGAAAGGCAAGATACACGGTCGGATCGTCCGCGGCAAGCGTTGAGGCGGACGGCTGGCCCGGGCTTCAGCCTCGGGTCTCATACACGGTCGGATCACACACCCTTGCCCTTGACTTTAGTCAAGGATAATCAAAGGGTTGGTCAGCCAGTCGGGTGGCCCGGGGCTTCAGCCTCGGGTCTCAGGTCACGCACACCGTCGGATGAACCGCGGTTGCAAGCAACCGCGGGCCTGTCAAGAACGGGGACGCTTGCTCGCAAGCGTCCCCCTCCACTCACGTGATCTATGCCCCGCGCCTGCTTGCAGGCCGGGTTCTTGTCACGGTGGAATCACCGCCGGATCAGCCGCGCGGCCGAGCCCGCACGGGCGACACAGATGATGGGTGGCCCGGGGCTTGCCCCGGATTTCACCGGCGGTGGCGTCTATTCCTTCACCGCCCCCTGTTCGATCCAGGCGCGGACGCGGTCGATCTGGTCCGGGGGCAACTCGCCACCCTGTGGCATTTGAAGCAGTCCGCCGGTCCCTTCGAGCCGCCACACGATCTCGCTGCTGTCCGGTTCGCCGGGAACTACGTAGGGGTTGCCGTAGGAGCTCTCCGCGTCGATCCACTCGTCGAACTCGCCGAGGTCGAGGCCGTTCCGGGCGAGCGCGCCGCCGTGGCACGCGGAGCAGTTCGGCTGGACGATGTTCGGCCGGATGTGATCGACCCAGGTGAGCGTGTTCTGGTCGTCGGCGTTGGTTCCGGGTCCGGTCGGCGCGTCGCCCATGTCCCCGCAGCCGGCGAACAGAAGCAGCGCGGGCAGCAACGTTCCGGCGGCGATCATCCGGCCGGTTGCGAACCATCTTGTCATCGATCCAGCCTCCTCGTATCCTCGGCGTTATTCCGGTGTTGCCGTGAACCTGACATCGATCTCCTGCTCCTCGGCGAGTTTGACGAACAGGAATTGCGGCCGCGGGATCTCGTAGTCGGTGAGTTTCACCGTCCACTCGGCCTCCACAACGAGGCTGCCGTCGCTCTGACGCACCACCGTCAGTTCGGGTTCGAGCGGATTCGTCACGCCGTGGCAGGTGAACTTACCGCGCGCGGTGAGTGTCTTCGCCTCGCCGACGGGCAGCGACGGCGGCGGATCGACCAGCCCCTCGAGCGCGAATGTCATCCGCGGGTATTTCTCCGGCTCGAGGTGATTCTTGAACATATGATTGTTGCGCAGTCCGATCCCGGTGTCGAGCGATTCCACTTCGATCCACACCTCACCGCGGGCCGGTTTGCGCAGGTCGCCGGGGTCGCAGGTGAACGAGCCATGGATTCGGTCGGTGCGGCCGTCGAACGTCTCGCCGACCGCGCGCGAGGTGAACACGACCTCGTTGCCGCCGCCGGGCGAGATCGCGAACGTTGTCTCCTTCGCGCCGGCTGCCGCCGTGAACGCCGCGAGCATCAGCGCGACGCCGAATCGAACCGTTGTCCGTCGCAAGATCATATCCGTCCTTCCGTTACCGCCACAAGTGAAGTTGAACGAGGAACTGGCCGAACCGCTCGTCGTCGAACGCGCCGTAGTCGGCGTAATTCCACTCGTACATCGGGGACACGCTGAAGTACCCGAACGGGACGAAATCGATCCCGGCGCGCACCCGCCAGCCGTGCCCGGTCGTGTAGTCGAGGTCGGGGTCGTAGTATTCGTACCAGCCGTTCACGTACACGCCGCGCCGGACCGTGAACCGGAGCAGGTGGGAGGCTACGAGGCCGGTCGTCCCTTCCGTTTCCGCGAGCAAATCGGTTTCGCCGAGGAACGTGAACCGCCCGAAGTTCGACCCGTAGAACGCGCCCGCGTGCCACGGCGAGAACGTGCCGGCGCCGAGATCGGTGACACGGCCGCTCGCGCCGAGCGTCGCGGTCAGATTTCCGAGCTGGAACCGGCGCGCGAACCGCCCGTGGTAGGCGTTCCCGGCCGTGCCCGGGCTGCCGTTGGACGCGCCGACGGTGAGGTCGTACCGCTGCAGGTACACGCCCGCCTCCATGCCGGAATCGTAGGCTCGCGTGCCCGGACCGCGCAGCGACCCGTAGCCGAGAAACCGGCGCACGAACAGCGTGTGATCGACAAACCCCCAGCCGTACGTGGAACGATACTGCCCCGCGCGCACGCGCAGCTTGCCGTTGTAGAACGTGAAGTCGGCGAACGCCTCCTCCACCCCCCGCAGCGAGATGTCGAGCACGACGTTCGTCACGTCGGACATCGCGTACGCGAAATACGCGTCCCCCTGCATCAGCACGAATTCGTTGCCCTCCACTTCGCCGTCGCCGTCCTCATTCCAGTCGTGCCGCAGCGCGTACACGCCGCGCAGGTCGAGGCCGTACTGGAGGCGGTCGTTGATCCGCGGGGACAGCTCCCGAATCTGCTCGAACTCGAGCTTGTTCACCGGCAGGTCGGAGTAGCTGAAGAACTGGGCGCCGTACTCGGTGCGGATTCCGCCGCCGGTCGGGTTGTAGTGACAGAGCGCGCAGGTCTGGTTGTAGCGCACCTGGTACTCGGGCAGCGCATGCGCCGCCGCCGTCACAAGCAGTGCGGCTGTCACGCCCGCGGTTGCGCGTTTCATGGTCCCTCCCTCATTCAGGTCGTGACGGGTGGCCCGGGGCTTCAGCCGCGGGTGTCGTATTTCCGCCTTCTCCTGTGCCCCGCCCCTGCTCGCAGGCCGGGCTCCTTCGACGGTCATCGGACCGCGACCGAATCCATGCCTGCAAGCAGGCATGGGCATAGGCATGAACCCACGCCCGTCACCGTGTCTCGCAGTAAGGCAGCCCGAACTCCCGCCGGAAAGTATAGCACATATCATGCCCGGTGCGCTCACCGCCGCCTTGGACCGCAGGAGCTCTCTCGTTACCTTGCCGTGCACGTGACGGCGGCCGGGGAAGTGCCGGAGAAACCAGGGTATATGACCATGCGGTTTTGCCTTTGGCTCAGCCACGTGCATGGTCCGCAATTCCGACCGCATTTGCGCGGTCCAGGCGTCATTCTGAACCCGGCTTCACGCGTCTGTTTGCGTGGAGGCGGGTGAAGAAGATCCAATTCATCCGCGGGTTATTTCTTGCGTTTCCTGGTTCCCCCGACCCTTGTCGAACTCGGACCTTCTTCCCTTCGCCCGACAAACGGACGTCGGGCTTCGGTCAGAATGACACGCTTGCCTCCCGCGATACTGCTCCCGGCTGAGTCAAAGGGACAACGAGATACGAGCAATCACCGAAACCCGCGCACGATGAGCGAACCGAAGCGAACCGCCTACCTCGACAACGGTGACAGCACGCAGCTGCTGCCGGAAGTGCTCGAGGCGATGATGCCGTACTTTCGGGAGTCGTACGGCAACCCGGCTTCACTGCATCAGCTCGGCCTCGACGCCGAGACCGCGATCGATGAGGCGCGCCAGACAATCGCCTCGCTGATCGGCGCGCGGAGCCGTGAACTGTTCTTCACCTCCTGCGCGACCGAGAGCAACAACATCGCGCTCGAAGGGCTGCGCCGGATGAACCCGGATCGGAAGCATGTGATCATCAGCCCGATCGAGCACGCGAGCGTGCGCAACGTCGTGCGCCGGATGGCGAAGGACGGCCACGTCGAGTACGACGAGCTCGCCGTTGACGGCGAGGGCCGTGTCGACCCGGACAGCCTGCGCGAACTGATCCGCGACGACACGCTGTTCGTCTCGATCATCCACGGCAACAACGAGATCGGCACGATCCAGGATTTGAGACCGCTCGCCGAGATCGCGCACGAGCACGGCGCCGTGTTCCACAGCGACTGCGCGCAGACGCTCGGCAAGATCCCGGTGAACGTGAAGCAGCTCGGCGTCGATCTCGCCAGCTTCAACTCGCACAAGCTGCACGGGCCGAAAGGGGCGGGCGCGCTGTTTGTCAAGCGCCGCACGAAACTGCGCCGCCTGTTCGAAGGGTCGCCGCAGGAGAGCGGGCTGCGGCCGGGCACGGAAAACGTCCCCGCGATCGTCGGTTTCGCGACCGCCGCCGAGATCGCGGTGCGCGACATGGACGAGGTGATGCCGGCCGCGAACGAACTTACGGTGCAGCTCGCTCAGCGCCTGCTCGAGATCCCGCATGTGCGTGTGAACGGGCCCGAGATCGGCGGGCCGGAGCGACTCCCGGGCAACCTCAACCTCACGTTCAAGTACATCGAGGGCGAGGCGGTGCTGATGAGCCTCAACTACGGCGGCGTCTATGTATCCAGCGGCTCCGCGTGTTCGTCGAAATCGCTCGTCCCGTCGCACGTACTCACCGGGATCGGACTGCTGCACGAAGAAGCGCACGGGTCGATCCGCTACACGCTCTCCCGGCTGAACACGCAGGAGGATGTGGACCTCGCCGTCGAGCAGACAAACGCGGCCGTGGACCGCCTGCGCGCGATGACCGCGTTCATCCCCGAGCAGCACTCCGAGCGCGAATCCGACGACGCGAAGACGTTCTACCGGAAGCGGGAGGACAAGCTGTAACCCACCGGTCATGCGGATACCGATCATGCCCGGGGGCGCCGGAGGTATCCGCGGCTGATCGTCAGTCCTGTGGCTTCGGGCTTGGGGCTCGTGACAGGGTGGCCCGACGGGTGGCGCGGGGCTTGCCCCGGGTTTCACACACTCGTCACTCAGCTCACGAGCGCGGAGCCGCGGGTTCCTTCTGGACGAGGTTTTAGTTACATTCTTCACAAGAGCCCCGCTGACCGGGTAGCCGTCGGGATGCCGTACCTTGTGTGTGAACGGTCGTGGACCGATTCTCATGAATTGAGCCGTCGACAGTGTCATCCTGAACAAGCGCGGCGCAAGCCGCGCGCAGTGAAGAGCCTGCCCTGAGCGAAGCGAAGGGATCTCGAGAAACAACTGTACCATGCAGCCAGAACTTGTGTTTTCGAGATCCTTCATCCCCCGCACAAACTGATGCGCGGGGGATTCAGGATGACACCCGGTCATGCTTCGATCCATGTGAGACGGTCCAGTAGTGCAGATGAGGCCGTGATGGCGATCAAGTATTCACAGAAGGTGATCGAGGAGTTCAAGCGGCCGGAGAACGTCGGCGAGATCGCGAACGCGAACGCGGTCGCGACCGAAGGCAGCCCGGCCTGCGGCGATATGATCACCTACAACATGGTGATCGACCCGGAGACGAAGATCATCCGGGACATCAGGTTCCGCTCCTATGGGTGCGCGTCGAACATCGCGACCGCGTCGATGGCGTCCCGGCTCGCGAAGGGCAAACACATCGACGAAATCAAGAAGCTGTCGCCGAAGACGGTCACGGAGGAGCTCGAGGGCCTGCCGGCGATCAAGATCCACTGCAGCGTGCTCGCGATCAACGGGCTCAAGGCGGCGATCCGCGACTGGGAGAGGAAGCACGGACTCGTCGAGGAAGAGGGGCAGGAGGTGACGCCTCAGTCGGTGAAGCAGGCGCTGCGCGATGTCGTCAACCCGGAGACCGGCCTCTCGCTGGTGAAGATGAACATGGTGCGCCACATCGAGGTCGATCACGGCCGCGTGTTTGTCGAGATCTTCGTCGGCGAGACCGAGGAGATGTTCTGGGAGAACATCGAGGAGGAGACCCGCGAACACCTCGAGCGCCTGCCTGGCGTGCTCGACGCCACGGTCAAGCTCAACGAGAAACAGGTGGTCGGAGACTGAGGCGCCGGCGATGGAACCGAGTGCGACCTACCTCGAACATTTCCAGGCGCCGAAGAACGTCGGCGAACTCGAAGAACCGCGCGCGTTCTCGGAGGTGGTTCATGAGGGCGGCGGCTGTTTCGACCGGTTGCGAGTCACGCTCCGGGTCGCGGACGGGGTTGTCGAGGATGCGAAGTGGCGCGCGCGGGCGTGCTCCGGGACCGTCGCCGCCGCATCCGCCGCGAGCGAGTGGGCGATCGGGAAGACCGTCGCCGATGTCGCCGCCGTCACCTCAGCAACCCTGATCGGCGCGCTCGACGGCATCCCCGAGCGCAAACGTCACTCGGTCGAACTGGCCGCGCGTGCGCTGCGTGAGGCCGCGGCAGATTCCTGACTCAATCTGCAGAACGTAGCCCGGGGTCGCCGACCCCGGGGCGGTAGCCGCGCGGCCGAGGCCGCACGGGCGACACTGATGTGGTCAGCGGACAGGGACGCTTGCTCGCAAGCGTCCCCGGAGTCAGGGCTGGGTGGCTCGGGGCTTGCCCCGGGTTTCGTACCGCGGTGACACCCTGCGGGCCGTCCCCGCGGGCATGTGTGCGTAAGCCGCTCAGCGCACGAACATCCACTTCCACCCCCGCTCGCGTTCACCCTGCACTGTCGCGCGCACGAAACAGACCCCGCTCGCGCGATGGGAGCCGCGGTTGCGAGCAACCGCGGGCCTGTACTGTGCCGCTGCGACTCAGCAGCGGTTGCGAGCGACTGCGGGTCGGTCACTTCGTCCCTTCCGGGCTGTTGCGTCGCTATCTTACCGTCGATGACGAACCTGAGACGGATTATCACGATCGACGGCCCGGCGGGGTCGGGGAAATCGACGACTGCGCGGCTTGTCGCGGTTCAGCTCGGCTGGCAGATGATCGACACCGGCGCGATGTACCGCGCGATCGGGCTCGCGATGCTGCGCGACGGGATCGACCCGTCCGATGAGCGCGCCGTGTGCGCCCGGATCGGCGCGCACGCGCTCGACCTCCGCCCCGGCAGTCCCCCCGCGGTGCTGCTCGACGGCGAGGACGTGAGCGGCGCGATCCGGACGAACGCCGCCGCGCGCGCGTCCAGCGAGGTCGCTGTGCACCGCTGCGTGCGCGACAAGCTCGTCGCAGCGCAGCGTCGGATCGGGTCGGAGCGGCCGTGCGTGATCGAGGGGCGCGACACGGGCACGGTCGTGTTCCCGGACGCCGGGCTGCGGATCTACCTCGACGCGCCGGTCGAGCAGCGCGCGCAGCGGCGCCTGCGTGACCTCGGCGACAACCCGGGCGTTACACTCGCCGAGATGATCGCGCAGGTGCGCGAACGTGACCGGCGCGACCGCACGCGCGCGATCGGGCCGCTGGTGAAGGCGCCGGGCGCGGTTGTCATCGACACCGGCGGGTTGACCGTCGAGCGGCAGGTCGCGCGCGTGCTCGAGCTCGCGCGCGAACGGTTCGGAGGTGATCGATGAACGCGCGCGGGCGAATGAGACTCGGTTACTGGTTCAGCAGCACGCTCGTGCGTACCGTGTGCCGGCTGCTGTTCGGGTTGCGCGTGCGCGGAGTCGAGAATGTCCCGCGCGACGGGAAGATCCTGATCGTCTCGAACCACCTCTCGAATTTCGACCCGCCGATCATCGGCTCGGTGGTCCCGCGCGAGATCTGCTTCGCGGCGAAGATCGAGCTGTTCCGCGGGCTCGTCGGAGCGTGGGTGCGCTACCACAATGCGCTGCCGGTGCGGCGGAGCGGGTCGGACAAGGACGCGATCAAGCGGTTCGTCGGGGTGCTGAACGAGGGGAGCGCGCTGCTCATGTTCCCGGAGGGCACACGCGCCCGCGACCCGCGGGGCAAGGACGCGAAGGCCGGCGCCGGAATGGTCGCCTCGCTCGCGAAAGCGGATGTGCTGCCGGTGCATCTGACCGGAACACACGACCCGCGGCGCGCGTTGTTCAGGCGAGGGGGGATGCGGGTCACGTTCGGCGAACGCATTCCGCACGAATATCTGCTCGCGGAAGCGCGTGCGCTCGCCGGCGACGGTGCGGGAAAGAAGGAGTTGTACCAGGCGATTTCGGACGTCGCGATGCGGTATGTGCGTGCGCTGGCTCCCGAGCGCGCGCGTTGATTTCGGGAGATTCGATCCGCCTCCCGGTTTGCGTTCTCCCGCTTCGATGAGACTATCTTGCAGATTCGGATCCGCCGGGCAGTTGCGGCGGACTTTTTCTGCCTGCGAGCGGCCCTTTCGCCGGGGTCGCGCGGTGACTGACCGCGAACGAGTGGCGTGCCGCGAGGCGGCGGAGGCCCGGGCCTCCGGCGGCGCGATCACGTGTCAAGAAGGCGGTGGAATCCGGATCACGGCGGCGGTCCCCGTCCCCCCGGACGGGACGGCGGGCGCGGCGTGATCGCGGGCGCGACGCCGGACGCGGGTTGTGGCATCCCCGCCGAACGCGACGCCTGTTGGAGGGGAGACCCTCCCGTCCACGGCCCCCATCAACCGCGCCCGGGCTCGCCCCGGGCACGAGATGCCGGAGAGGAAACAGTCGGGATGAGTGAACAGACGAAAAAGGACACGCCGGCGGCGCAGAAAAGCGAAAAGCCGGCGGACGAGGTGAAGGGCGAAAACGCCGACCCGAAAGAAGTGAAAGACGAAGAAAAGGCCAAGCAGGCGCCCGAAAAGCCGGCGGAAACCCAGCCTGAACCGGAACCGGCGAAGGAGCCCTCCGCGGAGACGGAGGCCGAACCCGCCGCGAAGCAGGACGAGGCGCCAGCGGAGTCGGGCGACAAGTCCGCCGAACCGGCGAAGTCGGGCGAAGAGAAGTCCGCCGCGGAGAAGAAACCGGAGCCCGCGCCCGAGGCGAAGCGGCCGGAGAGCGCCGGCGCTGCCACGGCGGAGACGCCGGCCGCGGAGGCGAAATCCGAATCCGAGCCGGGCGAGCGGACGCCGGAACCCGCCGCTGAGAAGAAGCAGACGCCGGCCGCGGGCGATCAGGTCGAGGAGCCCGAGATCGCCGAGGCCGAGCTCGCGGCGGAGATCCCGGAGCGCGCGGTCGGGCAGAACGAGGTCGAGGAGCTCGAACCCGCGCTGCGCAAGGTCGAGCTCGAGGAGCGCGGCGGCGAGAAGTACGTCAAGCTCGAAGACCTTGAGAAGGCGGAGCAAGAGGCGCGCGGCGACCTCGCCGACCTCGAGAAGCTCTACGAGGATTCGCTCATCGACATCCGCGAGCAGGAGATCGTCACCGGCAAGATCATCGCGATCAGCGACAAGGAGGTGGCGGTTGACATCGGGTTCAAGTCGGAGGGCGTCGTCCCGATCGAGGAGTTCGCGGACCCCGGCGAACTGAAGGTCGGCGACCAGATCGAGGTCTATCTCGACAGCGTCGAGGACAGCGACGGCCAGCTCTCGCTGAGCAAGCGCAAGGCCGACTTCATGCGCGTCTGGGAACGCGTGAAGGCGGTGTATGCCGCGGACGGGATCATCAAAGGCCGCTGCACGCGCCGGATCAAGGGCGGGATGGTCGTCGATCTCGGGGGCGTGGACGCGTTCCTCCCCGGCAGCCAGATCGACGTGCGCCCGGTGCGCGATTTCGACGCGATCATCGGCACCGAAATGGAGTTCAAGATCCTGAAAATAAACGAGCTGCGTAAGAACATCGTCGTCTCCCACAAGGTGCTCAAGGAAGAGAGCCTGCGCGAGGTGCGCGAGAAGCTGCTCGCGAACCTGGAAGTCGGCCAGGTGCTCGAGGGCGCGGTGAAGAACATCACCGACTTCGGCGTGTTCGTCGATCTCGGCGGCGTTGACGGCCTGTTGCACATCACCGACTTGAGCTGGGGCCGGGTCGCGCACCCGAGCGAGGTCGTCCAGCTCGACCAGAAAATCAAGGTGATGGTGCTCAACTACGACCCGGAGCGGAAGCGGATCAGCCTCGGGTTGAAGCAGCTCTACGCCCACCTCTGGGACGAGATCGACCTCAAGTACCGCGTCGGGCAGAAGGTGCAGGGACGGGTCGTGTCACTCGCGAAATACGGCGCGTTCGTCGAGGTCGAGCCCGGGATCGAGGGACTCGTCCACATCAGCGAGATGAGCTGGACCCAGCACATCAAGCACCCGAACCAGGTCGTGCGCGAAAACGAGTACGTGCAGGTCGTGATCCTCAACGTCGACAAGGAGAACAAGAAGATCAGCCTCGGGCTCAAGCAGACCGAGGAGGATCCGTGGGAGACGTTCGAGGCGAAGTACCGCGAGGGCACGCGTCACAAGGGCATCGTCCGCGACCTCGTCCCGTTCGGCGCGTTCGTCGAGCTCGAGGACGGGATCGACGGGCTCGTGCACATCAGCGACCTGTCGTGGACGCGCAAGGTGCGCCACCCGGGCGAGATCCTCAAGAAGGGCGAGGAGATCGAGGTCGTCGTGCTCAGCTTCAACCGCGACGAACGCCGGATCGCGCTCGGTCACAAGCAGACCGTCGAAAACCCGTGGGACCAGTTCGGTCGCGAATATCCGGTCGGCACGCGCACGACCGGCACTGTCGTCCGCCTCATCGACAAGGGCCTGATCGTCGAAGTCCCGTACAAGATCGAAGGGTTCATGCCGAACAGCCACATCTCGCGGAAGTTCTTCGACGGGAAGAAGCGGAACATCCAGGTCGGCGACGTGCTCAACCTGATCATCGCCGAGTTCGACAAGGACGACCGCCGGGTGATCCTCTCGAACACGCAGGCGGAGAAGGACCAGGCGAAGGCGACGTCCTCCACGCTGGACCGCGGCGGCCGCACCCGTCACAGCGGCGCCCCTGGAACCACGATCGGCGACACGCTCGGCGAAGACCTGAAGGCTGCGCTCGCCAAGGCCCGCGCTGAGGAAGCGGGCGAGGCGAAGGAGAAGACCACCGCGAAGGCCGCATCCGAAACTGCGGCCGAGCACGCGAAGGTGGAGAAGCCCGAGCCGAAGCAGGAGAAACCGAAGCCGGAGATGAAGGCGGAAGCCGGCGCCGTCAAGAAGCCTGCGAAGGAGGAGAAACCGGCGGCCGAAGCCGGGGAAGCGAAGGAGGCGGAGAAAAAACCCGCCGCGAAGAAAAAGGAAGAGAAACAGGAGTCCGCGGAGGCGCCTGAGCCGAAAAAGAAGAAAACCGCGGCAAAAACGAAGTCCGCGGGCGCGGCGAAGGCCGGAGCAAAGTCCGAAGCCAAGCAGGAGGACGCCGCGGAGGGCAAGAAACCCGAGCCCGAGGGCAAGGCTGAGTCCGAATCGGACGGAGGCAAGAAGAAGACCGCGTCCAGGTCCCGGGCGAAGAAGGCCGCGTCCCCGGCGAAATCCGACTCCCCGGACAAGCCCGAAGCGAAGGAGGATTCCGGCGGCGTGGACGAGTCCGCGGGCGGGGAGGAGACGAAGGACGAGTGAGCGCCGCGCGCGACATCGCACCCTCCGAAAAACAGCCCACGGTTGCGTTCGCGACCGTGGGCTGTCGTTTGAACCAGGCGGAGACCGACGCGGTGCAGGACCGGTTCCTCGCCGCCGGCTACCGGGTCGTCGCGTTCGCCGACGATCCGGACGTGGTTTATCTGAACACGTGCACGGTTACCGGCCGCGCGGACCGATCGTCCCGGCAGTGGATCCACCGCGCGCGCCGGCGCCGCGCTGATTCCGTGATCATCGTCGCCGGCTGCTTCGCGAACCGGGTCGCGGATGAGCTCGCCCGCGGAGGCGAGGTCGATGTCATCCTCGGCCAGCGCGAGAAACTGAACCCGCTCGCGCATTTGCCGCACGGCCCGCGCCGGCCCGCGGAACCGGTCGTCGCGAACGCCGGCCCCGGCGGGTCCACGCCCGCCGCGGTCGGGACACGGGTCACCGGCCGCTCGCGCGCGTTCCTCAAGGTGCAGGACGGCTGCGACCGGGCGTGCACGTACTGCGCGGTCACACTCGCGCGCGGGCCGTCCGCGAGCGCACCCGCCCGTGAGGTTCGCGAAGCACTGCGCCGGATCGCCGACGCCGGCTACGAGGAAGTCGTGTTCACCGGCGTCGATCTCGCCGACTGGCGCAACGATCAGCGCGCGGTTGCGAACGGGGAGCCGGACTTCGTCTCATTGGTCGAACTCGCGTCGGACGCCGGACTTCCGCGGGTTCGCCTCTCGAGCCTTGAGCCGTGGGCGCTCGCTCCGGACCTGATCCGCCGGCTCGCGCAGTGCGAGCCGTGGTGCGAGCACGTTCACATCGCGCTCCAGAGCGGCGACCCGGGCGTGCTCCGGCGGATGAACCGGCTGCACGATCTCGGTCGCGTTCGCGAGGCGATGCAGGAGCTGATCCGGCTGCGACCGGAGGCGACGATCGGTGCGGACATGATCGCGGGGTTCCCGGGAGAGACGGAGCAGGCGTTCGCGAACACACAGGCGCTCGTCGCGGAAAACTGGGTCCATTACCTGCATGTGTTCCCGTTTTCCCCACGACCCGGCACCACCGCCGCCCGCATCAAATCTCGGGTTGACCCGGATACGGTTCGCAAGCGCGCGCGCCGGCTCCGTGAGCTGTCTCATCTGAAAAAGCTCGCGCACATGAGAGCGGCGGTCGCTAAAAAAGCCGAACTTCTCGCCGAGCAAAACAAGCGAACCGGGTACACGAGGAATTATCTTCGGGCCGACCTGCGGGCCGACGCGAGCCGCGGGCCGGGCAAACTTGTCCCGGTGCGGATCACCGGCGTCGATCACACTCGATTCACACTGGAAGCAGAGGAAATGAGATGAACGACGGGTACCGGATTCTGGAGAAAGAGCTGCTCGATGATTTTCTCACGATGGTCCAGATCGACAGCCATTCCCGCGACGAGCGTGCGATGGCCGACTGGCTCACCGAAGAGCTTCGCTCGCTCGGGTGTACCGTGGAGGAGGACGACGCTGGAGAGAAGGTCGGCGGCAACGCCGGCAACCTGCGTGTCACATTGAAGGGCAACACCGGCGCCCCGCCGCTCCTGTTCAGCTCTCACATGGACACCGTGAAGCCGGGAGAAGGGATCAAGCCGGTGATCGAGGACGGTGTCGTGCGCTCCTCCGGCGACACGATCCTCGCCGCCGATGACAAGTCCGGGCTCGCGGTCATCCTCCAGCTCGTCCGGCTCGCGAACGCTCAGCCGGACGTCCCCCGCCCCGACCTCGAGTTCTCGATTCACATCTGCGAAGAGATCGGCCTGCTCGGCGCGAAGCATGTTGATACGAGCGGGTTCCGCGCGACGGCCGGGTTCGTGCTCGACGACGAGATCGTCGATCGCGTCTGCGTCGCCAGCCCGGGCGCGGTCCGGCTCACGTACCGGATCACCGGGAAGGCGTCCCACGCCGGGCTCGCCCCGGAAAAGGGAATCAACGCGATCATGGTCGCCGCGGACGCGCTTTCGCGAATGAAGATCGGCCGGATCGACGAGGAGAGCACGGCCAACGTCGGCGTGATCGAAGGCGGCACCGCCGCGAACGTGGTCACCGAAAACGTGTCGATCAAGGCGGAAGCCCGCAGCCACAACGTGGACAAGCTGCGCCGCCAGGTTGAACACATGAACGCCTGCTTCGAGGAGGCGTGCGCCGAGTGGCGGAAGAAAACCGGCTCCGATCTGCCGAGCTGGGAGCATGAGGAAGAAGAAGACTACCACCCGGTCAAGTTCACGCTCGATGACTACCCGGTGAAGCTCACGATCGCGGCGGGCAAAGAGCTCGGCTGGAACATGGGCACGTTCGTCTCCGGCGGCGGCACCGACGGTAGCGTGCTCACGCACGCCGGCATTCCGTGCGTCGTGCTCGGCGTCGGGATGAAGGACATCCACTCGACGAGCGAACACATCGCGGTCGAGGACCTGAACAAGGCCGCCCGGCTCTGCGCCGCGATCGTGACCGCGCACGCGAACGGGAAGGTAAAGTGAGCCGCCGCGGGTGTGTCAGCGTGCGTCAGCAGTACGAATGACGCCCGTTGCCTGCCCGGCGGCGGGCGCGGACTGAACTGACCCGACCCGGGGTTCCGCCCCGGGTTTCATCGATCCGAATCCTGCGATGAGCGAACGAGGTTCACCAGCGAGGGACCGCGACCTCCCGAGCGCACTGGCCTGGCCCGCCGTCGCTGCCGCCGCGGTCGTCTGGTTTTTCCTGTTCGCGGTGCCGGGGGTGAACTTCTGGGCGGTGATTGCGCCGGCGACGTTCGTGCTCGGCGGGGCGGCGCTGCTCGTGTACCCGGACACACTGCGCGCGCCGGCGAGCCGGTGGCTCGTCTATCTCGCGATGGGAACCGTCGCCGCCGCGATCCTCTACGGCGTGTTCTTCCTCGGCAACGAACTCGCCGGTGCGCTCCCGTTTTTCGGCGGACAGGTCGAGAACGTGTACACGACGAAGGCGCAGGCGAACCCGAACCTGATCGGCGCGCTGCTGCTGTTCCCGATCGGGCCGGGCGAAGAGTTGTTCTGGCGCGCGTGGGTGCAGCGGGCGTTGATGGCGAAGTACGGCCGCTGGCGTGGGTTCGCGATCACGACCGCTCTCTACACCGCGATCCACCTACCATCGTTGAACCCGACCCTGCTCGCCGCGGCCGCGGCCGCCGGCATCTTCTGGGGCCTGCTCTACATGCAGGTGCGCCACATCGGCCCCGGAATCGTCTCCCACGCGCTCTGGGATGCGGCGGTGTTTGTCTGGATTCCGTTTGCGTAGCGCCCGTTCCGACCAAGTTGCAGCGCCGGGGGGCATCGTGAACTGCGCCGCCGACTGTGTGTTCTGTTCAGTCAGTCGAGGAGTCCTCGTGTCCTGAGTTCTCTTCTCTCCGCTCCCGTTTCGCGTAGAGGTCGATGATCGTGCTCGAGCCGGCGTACGGGATCTCGTGCAGGTGTTCGAGGTCGGCGAGCCGTTTCACGTGCTCGTGCATCCGTGTCACCTGGTTCCTGATCCGTGTCATCCGGTCGCGGTCGTCGGGTGGGAGTTGCTTCCCGCGTTCGATCAACTCGCACATCCCCTGGATGATCGCGAGCGGGTTGTTGAACTCATGCGCGATCGTCGCGGCGAGCTTGTTCTTCGTCGAGAGCCGTTCGGTTTCGAGCAGGAGCTGCTTTTCTTCCTCTTCGGCTCGTTTCAGCTCCTCGCTGCGCACGCGCACGAGCTGCTCGAGCCTGCGCCGCTGGTTCTGCACGGCCGCGAGCCGCCAGCGCACGATGAGCACGACCGCTCCCGCGAGCAGTACGCTCCAGAGCAGGAACGCCCACCACGTGCGGAACCACGGCGGGTGGATTTCGAACGGAAATGTGATTGTCTCGCTGACGATCCCGTCCCCGGTGCGTGCGCGCACCTCGAGCGTGTACAACCCCTCGCCGAGGTCGGTGAAATCGCGGTAGCTCTCACGTGTCCACGCGGACCAGGTGTCGTTGAATCCGAGCAGGCGTGTCTGGTATTCGTTGTGTAAACGCCCGCCGAACACGGGCAGCGCATAGTGAAACCGGAGCGAATTGAACCGGTAGGCGAGTTCGAGGCCGCCGGCGTCCACGCCCCGCCCATCGCCGAACAGCACGGAGTCCCCGTCGGAATCCACGAATTCGGCCGGGATCACGGCGCGGCGGATCGCGGGCCGGATCGCGAACGACGGGGTCTCGCTCCAGCCCACGTGATAGCGGAGCAACCGGCCGTTCGCGAGCCCGACCCAGAGCGCCGAATCCCCCGGCTCGAGCATGAGCGCGCGGATCACGCCGAGGTTGTCGAAGTCGGGGATCGCCCGTTTCCGGTAGCGGTCGCCCACGGGCTCGATGCAGCCGGCGCCGCCGTTTTCGCGCACGAACCAGATCCGCCCCTCGCTGTCGCCGACCGCGTACTCGATCGGCGGCGGGCTACCGTCGAAGGCGTCGTTGAGCCGGGCGCTCGGGGCGAACCGCCGCTCGTGCGCACGGTACAGATAGAAGCCCGCGTGCGTGCCCGCGACGAGCCGGCCGGCCGCGGTCGTCACCGTGAGAACCTCCCCGCCGCCTGCTCCCGGTTCGACGCCGACCTGTTCGCGCGCGCCGTACCGCCCGGAACCCGGATCGAGCTCGAAGCGGCTGACAATCCGCTCGCGCCGTTCCCCGACCGCGATCGTGACCCAGAGCGCGGAATCGCCGCGGATCAGCGCGCGGATCGGCTCCGCCTGCGGCGGAAACGAGAGCGTGTCGTTCAGTTCCACGTGATCGCCGGTGCGCTCGTAGATGTACACGTGCCGGTAGCCGCAGACGGCGATCCGTTCGCCGGACTGATCCGCCGCGGCCGCGGTCGCGCCGGTCCACTGCTGGTCATAGACATCGACGGCCGCCGGCGGATCCGCGATCAGGCGGTGCAGCTTCACGTTCGTCGCGAGGTACGGCCCGTTCCGCAACCGGAGCAGCCGCACCGTCGCCCCGTGCACGCTGTCAACCGGAACGAACCGCGCCGACCGTCCCGCCGTCCCCGGGACCGCCCGGTACAGCCCGAGCGTACTTCCGAACCATAACTCCCCGTTCACCCGCGCCATGTCCTTCACCACCCCTTCGAGGCCGAACGACTCGTTGAACAGTTCGATCCCTGAGGAGAGTTCGATGCGCGCGATGCCCTCGGCGGTGGACACCCAGAGCCCGCCCTCGCGGTCGAGAAAGCTCCCGCCGAACGTGATGTCCGACGGCAGGCCGTTGTCGCTCGTGATCACGGTGCGGATCGAGCCGTCACGGTTCGCGAGCACGACTCCGCTCTTGTACGTGCACACGGCGAACCCGCCGTCGGGCAGGGACTTCACGCTCATCGCGCCGTGTTTCTCGACGAAATCGGACAGCGCGATGTTCCAGCGCCGGAGCTCCGATCCGTCGTACCGGTACAATCCCCTGTCCTCGCTCGCGATCAACAGGCCGGCGCCGGGCAGTGGGACGAGCTCGCGGATGAAGTAGTGGTCCGCGAGCGGTTCCGTCCCTCGGATCACGCTGAGCGAGTCGCCGCTCAGTTCGCAGAGGCCGACGTCTTTCACGTGCACGAACACCCGGCCGCGATCGTGCAGCATCGTCTGGAAGCTCCCGCCGGCGGGGGCCGGGATCTCCGTGATCGCGCCGCCGCCGGGCTGGACGCGGAGCAGGGCTGACGGGTTGAGCACGTACACCCCGCCGTCCGTCGCGGCGATCTCGAGCGGATCGATCCGGGCCCGCGCCTCCGGGCCGAGCAGCGTATCGAGCGGATCGTACCGCCGCTCGCCCCGCTCTCGCGGTGCGAGGTAGCCGAACCGGCCGACTGCGCCGATGAACACGCGATCGAGCGAATCAACGGCGACCGCGCGATAGCTGCCGCGTGCGAGCGGGAGCGTGTGAAACCCGACGCCGTCGAACTCGAGCACGGCGCGCGTGTCGGTCACGTACAGGAACCCGTCGCCGTCCTGCGCGAACTGGTTGTCCCGGCCGTGCAACTCCGGGTAGTCTGCGGCGGTGAACGTTTCGATCACCGGGATCCCGCGCACGCGCTGCACGCGGGTGTCGGAAAACGCGACACCCGGGGCACACGGCGCGAGCAGCAGCGTGCTTAGCAGGATCGTGAACGCGCCGCGCCGCGCGCGCGGCCGGCGTGCGCGCGCGCCCGCTGAACCGAACGCCCGCGTGTTCCTGTTCGTGACTGGAGACAGCATTCCTGCACCCGTGATATCGTCGTCCGGATTCATCCGTGCAGAAATCGTACCAGAGCTGGCGAGAAGATAGTGAGAAGTATGTGACCGCCGCGCGCGAGATGTGTGGCCCGGGGCTACCCCGGGTTTCGCCTCCGGTCGGATCAACCGCGCGGGCAAGCCCGCACGGGCGGTACTGACCTGGCGGAAGCTGACCCCGGCTTCGGCGAAGCCGGGCTACATGAAGCTCCGACCAATGCCCGCGGGGACACGCCGCAGGCCGTCACCGCGGCTCATCCACCCGTGGATTTCCCGTCTTCTCATCCCTGCGACATCCCGGCTGCGCCGCGCTCACGCGTTCGCGAGCCGCTGCACGATCTCCTGCGGGCCGCTGATCAGGAGCACGTCGCCGTGGCGGAGAACGAGATCGGCCGACGGGATCACGCTTTCCACCGTCCCCGGGTGTTCCGGGTGGCGACGGCGCACGACGAGCACCTCGATCCCTTCCGTGTTGCGGAGGTCGAGCGTGCGCAGATCCCTGCCGGCGAACGCGACCGGGAGCTCGATCTCCGCCATCGAATACCCGGGCGCGAGGTGCGACTGCTGCAGCTTGTGCGCGGCGTGGATGCTCGACGTGAGGCTGCCGGCGAGATCACGTTTGATGATCTCGTCGCTGTACGCGATCGCGACATCATCCCGGTGAATGCTGCCGATGATCCGGCGCGGTTCGGACGGGTCCACGACCGGCAGCTCGTCAAGGTTGCGCTCGGCGAACATCCGCATCACTACATCGAGCGTCTCCTTCGGCGTCACCGAGGCGGGCGTGAGCTCCGCGATGTCCGCGGCGACGAGCACCGGTTCGAGCGCCTCCACGTCGAACAGGATCTGCCGCAGCTCGTGGAAGGAAACGTGTCCGACCAAGCGCTCGTCGCGATCGACGACGAACACGGTCGAATGTTCCGCGGATTCGCTGATCCGGTCGAGCAGCGGGCGCAGGCGCATGTTGTCAGGCACCGCGATGAACTCCGGCCGCATCACCTCGCGGACCTGTATCCCCTTGAGCACATCGACCTCGCCGACCTGGCCGAGCTTGATCCCTTTCGCGGTCAGCTTCACCGTGTAGATGCTGTCCGTCATCAGCCGGTTGCCGAAGATCGTCGCGAGGATCGAGGAGAGCATGAGCGGGAGGATCACCTCGTAGCCGCCGGTGAGTTCGAACAGGATCAGGATCGCCTGCAGCGGGGCGCGTGTGGCGGCGGCGACGACCGCGGCCATCCCGACGAGCGCGTACGGGCCGGGCGTTGCCGCGACGAGCTCAGGCGTGACGAATTTCGCCCCGTACCAGATCACACCGCCGGTCACCGATCCGAGGAACAGCGACGGCGCGAGAATCCCGCCCGATCCGCCGGAACCGAGCGTCGCCGACGTCGCGATGATCTTCGCCGCGATCAGGGCGAACATCAACCCGAGCGGGAACCCGCCGAGCAGCGCCGTTTCGATGATCTCGTAGCCGACGCCATAGACGTGCGGCAGGCCGAACGCGCCGAGCGCGCCGATGATCATCCCGCCCACCGCCGGTTTCAGCCAGTTCGGGAACTTCCACCCGTCGAACAGCCGTTCGGATGTCGCGAGCGTCTTCGTGAACGCGACCGCGACGAACGCGGCGGCGAACCCGAGCACGGCGTAGTGGACGAGCTCGATCGGGCTCGAGAGCGTGTATTCGGGGACGGCGAACGCGGGCTGGTTGCCGAGCATCATCCGCGAGATCGCGGTCGCGGTCACCGACGCGACGATGATCGGGCTGATGTTCGAGACGGCGAAGTTGCCGAGGATCACTTCGAGGCTGAACAGCATGCCGGCGACGGGCGCGTTGAACGTGGCCGCGATCCCCGCCGCCGCGCCGCACCCGACGAACGTCTTCATCTTCCGCGCGCTCACCTTGAACAACTGGCCGAGCACGGATGCGGCGCCGCTGCCGATCTGCACGATCGGGCCTTCACGGCCGGCGGAGCCGCCGCTGCCGATCGTGACCGCGCTCGCGACCACCTTCGCGAGCGCGACCGGCCAGCGGATGATCCCGCCGCGGACAGCGACCGCGCCCATCACCTCCGGCACGCCGTGCCCCTTCACCTCCGCGGCGAGGAAGGTGACGATCGGCCCGACGATCAGTCCGCCGGCGACCGGAATCGCGAACCGCCAGTACCACGGGAGGCTGACCAGGTAGTCGAACGCGGGGTCGGCGATCCCATAGCCGGCGAGCCCGACGGCCTGGATCGCGAGCCGGAACCCGACCGCGCCGTAACCGCCGATCACCCCGATCACCAGCCCGATCAGGATGTTGAAGCTGTACTCACGGGACGGGAATCCGCGCAGCGTCCGCACGAGCCGTTTCAGCAGGGGTTCGCTGCGCGTGCTGTCAGAACCGTCCGGTGACATTCGCTTCACTCCAGGGGAGAAAGACCGCCGCGGGTTGTGACGGCGGCCGCGGCCGGGCTGGTCGCCGCTGAATCGCGGAAGATAACGGGTGCAGGATCAGGGTTCGTAACGCTCCCCGAGGATGTTCGTGAATCCGAGCACCTTGAGCTCGAACGTGCGCGCCGGTGTCTCCACCGTCACCGTCTCCCCCGCCTTCGCCCCGCGGAGCTGCTGGCCGACCGGCGAGAGAATCGAGATCATCCCCTTGTTCACGTCCATCTCTTCCGCGAGCACGAGTTCGTAGGAATAACGGGCGCCGTTGCCGGTCTCCTCGAGGTCGGCGACCGAATACAACCCGACCGACGACTTGTCGATCTCGTTCAAATCGATCGCGGACAGGCGCGAGAGACGGTGGCGCAGCTGCATCAGGCGCACGGACAGGTAGCTCTGCCGCTCCCGCGCCGCCTCGTATTCCGCGTTCTCCGAGAGGTCGCCCTTCTGGCGCGCCTCGTCGATCCGCACCGGCAGCTCGACTTCGAGCTCGCGGCGCACGGCGGCGATTTCATGCTGGAGAGATTGACGGATGGCGTCGATTCGTTCCTTGCCCATCCAGGTACCCGGATCTGTTTCACGAACGGACAGAAAAAGGCATCGGGGAACTCAGCCGCGGCTGGCTTCCCCGATGCGTGCGGACCGGAAAGTACATCTCAATGCGCCTCGTTCGCAACGCCCCCCGCCGGCGCGGGGGAGAACGGGCGCGACAGCGCGCCCCCGGCGCTGTACCTTGTCGGGTGAACACGGCTCCCGATCGCACGCTGACAACGGAGGCAACGATGACACGCACGCCCGCGCTCATGATCCTGCTCGCCGCGATCCTGCTGCCCGCGCTCGCAACACCTCAGGGCTCGCTGATGCTCGTCGGCGGAGGGGAGGAGGGCTTCGACTCATGGTCGGACGAACCCTACGCCTGGTTCGTCGCCGCCGCCGATTCCGGCACGATCATCAACATCGACGTCCACTTCACGAGCGGCTGGTACGAAGGATACTTCCAGTCGCTCGGCGCACACTACTCGAGCCACGCGCTCCAGATCTCGTCCTCGGACGCGAACGACCAGGATGTGTACGACGAGCTCGTGGGCGCGGACGGCATCTTCATCGAGGGCGGAGACGCGATCGACTACATCGAGGCGTGGCGCGGGACACTCGTCGAGGACGCATTGCACGCGGTGTTTGCAGACTCCGGCGCGATCGGCGGCACCGGCGGCGGGATGGCCGTGCTCAGCGAAGTCGTGTTCAGCAACGAGTCCGGCGAACTCGATCCCGCGGACGCCGCATACGACCCCTACCACCCGGAGATCGCGTTCACCGACGACTTCCTCGAGTTGCTGCCCGGCACGTTCGCCGACATGAACTTCCAGGAGCAGGGCAACCTCTACCGGCTCGCTCCGATGCTCGCGCGCCGGGTCGCGGACTTCGGCGACGACAACCTGCTCGCGATCGGGATCGACGGCGAATCGGCGCTCTGCATCGACACGGCCGGCGTCGGGCACGTGTTCGGCCGCTCGGTCAACTTCCTCTACCCGACCGGCGCGTCCGAGGTTATCGTCAACGAGGGCGAGCCGGCCCATTTCACGCACGTCGGGTTCGACCTCTGCCTCGCGGGCGCGCGCTACGAGCTCGCGGACCGGTACCTCGTCGATCCCGGCCCGCACATGGAGCGGATCGAGTGGACGATTCAGCCGGAAGCGTCGTACACGCCGCTCACGCTGAACGGGGGCAGCGAAACGGTCGCGTACGCCGGGGAAGTGCGCGTTGTCTCGTACACCGGCGATCCGGACGACTGGCTCACCGGCGGGCTTGCGCTCGCGGACGGCTCCGGCGACGTCCCGCGAACCTGCCTCGCCCCGCGCACGTTCACCGATCCCCAGTTCTACGCGAACCGGATCAGCGGCGCGGAGTTCGCCGCGGCCGCCAACTCCGGCTTCGCCGTGATCTGGCTCGACGACGGCGGCGGGATCGAGATCGACGGCGACGGGCTCGCGACGATCAACACGTTCGCCGCCGCACTCCGCACCGAGCACGCGACCGCGCTCGGACTGAGCCCGAACAGTCTGCCCGGGATCGCCGGCGGGCGCCTGTTCCTGCTTGCCGGCGGCGACGAGTTTCACCTCGACGAGCTGCTCGCGGGTGTCGGTGACAACGGCGGTGCGGACCGCGACCGGCTCGCCGGCCCCTCCGACCCGCCGCGCACCGCCAACTTGCTCCCGGCGTACCCGAACCCGTTCAACGCGTCCGTCCGCTTCTCGTTCACCCTCCCGCGGCGGGAACGGGTCGCGGTGACCGTGTACGACATCACCGGCCGCCGTGTCGCGACGCTGCTCCGCGGAGTGCTCCCGGCGGGTGAACGCGACGCGAGCTGGTCGCCGTCACGAACCACCGCGAGCGGAGTCTATCTGCTCCAGCTCGCGGCGCAGTCACGCACAATCACCCGCCGCGTCACGCTCCTCAAATAGGGGAGGGGGATGTCGCCGTGGCCCCGCGGCTCCGCCTGCGGGGGAGGAACCTGCTCGTGCCCGCGCTTGCTCTTCAAGCGCGGCACGTGTGGCCCGGGGTTCGCCCCGGCATGCACACCTTGCCTTTGACTTTAGTCAAGGATAATCATACAGTTGGATAGTCGTCACGCACCCTCGGATCAGCCGCGGTTGCAAGCAACCGCGGGCCTGTAGAGTGTCATCCTGAACAAGCGCGGCGTCTGTTTGCCGCGCGCCGTGAAGGATCTACGCGGTACAGTACGCGGAGGTCATTTGACCCGCACCTTGGGCGGTTCTTGCAGGCAGATCCTTCACCCCCGCACACACTGACGTGCGGAGGGTTCAGGATGACACCGCGGGGTGGCCCGGGCTTGCCCCGGGTCTCATGCACCGTCGGATGAGCCCGGCCTGCGAGCAGGCACGGGGCATAGCACGTGTGTGAGAGAGCCGCGGTTGCAAGCAACCGCGGGCGTGTTGCTCTCATGCACGATTGATGAGCCGCGGCGTGCTACCCGGTCGATTCGAGCCGGGCAGCGATCTCGTCCACTGTGGGCATCCCTGCTGGGTAGTGCCGGCAACTGAGCCCGGGCTGCTCCGGCGCGGGGTCGCCATAGAAATCGCTCCCGTCGATCAGCAGCGTCGGCGACCCGCGGAACCCGACGCGCGCGGCGGTCTCGTTGTCGCCGACAACGAGCTCGTCGTAGCTGACATCAGTGCCCGCGCGGCGGATCGCGTCGCGCACACGGTTTCGCAGTTCCCGCTCGTGCGGGCATCCTTCGAAATACTGAACCTGGAGCCTGAGTTTCTCCTGCATCGGTCTCTCCTCCGTCGCCGCATGCCGCGGCGATCAGTCTCACCAGTTCGTCGCGGCGGCCTCGTCCTCGAACGCGTCAAGGATCGGGCAATCGCCGGTCTTCCCGTCGCGCATGCACGTTTCGACAAGCCGCGCGAGCGTGCCGCGCACCTGCCGCAACTGGCGGATCCGTTCATCGAGCCACGCGAGTTTCGCGGACGCCTGCCGGCGCACGTCCTCGCAGCTCGCGCCGTCCCGCGCGCGCAATTCGAGCAGACGTGCGATCTCGCTCAATGTGAACCCGGCCAGTTTCGCGTTGCGGATGAACCGGAGCCGGAGCACATCCGGCGGGCCGTACTCGCGGTAGCCGGACTCGCGCCTCCCTGGCGGCGGCATCAGCCCGCGCCGCTCGTAGTAGCGGACTGTCTCCACGCCGACGCCGGCCGCTTTCGCCAGTTTCCCGATCGTCATGATTGTGATACCTCCCGCATCTCACCGGCAAGCTACGGCCTGTACCTCGGTACGGAGTCAAGATGGTGGGGGAGTTTTGAGAGCGGGAAGAGGAAGTGAGGTCCGCACCGCACTCCGGTCGCACGGCCGGTATACGGGGGCCGCACGCATGCCTTTGCCCTTGACTTTAGGCAAGGATAATCAACGGGTTGGCCACCCATCCGCAAGCGTCCCCCTCCGCTGATCACATCAATGTCGCCCGTGCCGGCTTGCCCGCGCGACTACCGCCCCGGGGTCGGCGACCCCGGGCTACCTGCAAGCGTCTGGTTATCCTTGACTGAAGTCAAGGGCAAGGGGATGAGCGTATGGGAAAGGGGACGCTTGCTCGCAAGCGTCCCCGCTTCATCTCCATGCCCGCGCTTGCTCGTCAAGCGCGTACGCTTGTCCAGCCCGGCCTGCAAGCAGGCACGGGGCATAGCGCGGAAATGATATGAGACCCGAGGCTGAAGCCCCGGGCCACCCAGCCGTGGATGAGACCCGAGGCTGAAGCCCCGGGCCACCCAGCCGGACTCCCGAAGCCCCGGACCCCCGCAACCTACTTCTTCAGTTTTTCGGTCAGCTTCGGCAA
>JAANWZ010000089.1 GCA_018263585.1 Calditrichota bacterium
CACCCCTTCGGGGTTCGTGTAGCTGGGGTCCCACCGTTCCCCGGGCTGACGCCCGGGGCTATTCACCTGCGACCCCTGCCGGGGTCGAAACCCCATCCACCGGGGTCGAAACCGCATCCACCGGCGTCGAAACCGCATCCACCGGCGTCGAAACCCCATCCACAGACCCAAATTCATACCCCCGGAACCCAACCGTGATGCGTGTTCTGGAGAGATGTGGGTAAGAGACAGGGCTGAGGCCCCGGGCCACGCTTCCGTCAGGCCACCCAGCCACTCACACGAGCTGCGGTTCCCGCTCCTCCGCCGCTGGCCGGAGCCGGTCGAGCACGAGCAGGAGCGCGGCGGTCACGGACCGTTCCCGGTTCACCTCACGGTCCTCCCCGAACAGGTGGCGGCGGTGGGTGACGGTGGAGGCGTCCGCGTAGCCTATGTACACGAGTCCGACCGGTTTTTCCTCCGTGCCGCCCGTGGGGCCGGCGACGCCTGTGATCGAGAGCGCGGCGTTCGCGCGGCTGTGTTCGAGCGCGCCCTCGGCCATCGCGCGCGCGACCTCCGCCGACACCGCACCGTGGTTCGCGAGCAACTCGCCCGCGACCGCGAGCTGCTCCTGTTTCGCTTCGTTGCTGTACGTGATGAACCCGCGCTCAAACCACGCGCTGGAGCCGGAGACATCGGTGATCCGTTTCGCGAGCAGCCCGCCTGTGCACGACTCCGCGACCGCGAGCTTCCAACCGCGCCCTTTCAACGTGTGCCCGACCGCCTGCTCGATCGAGAACTGCTCGCCGGCGCCGATCACGTACGCGCCTATCTTCTCACGCACGAGCGCGTCAGCACGGTCGAGACGGTAGAGCGCCTCCTCCGCGTTCTTCGCCTTCACGGTGAGCCGGAGACGCACGCCCCGGTACGAGGGGAGAAACGCGAGCGCCGCGTCGCGCTCGATCTCGTCGCGGTTGTCCAGCTTCTCGTAGAGCCCGGCCTCTTTGATCCCGAACGTGTGGATCGAACGGAACCGGGTCGTTTCACGGTCCGCCGCTTTCTTTTTCAGACGTGGGAGCACGAAATCGCGCATCATCGCCTTCATCTCGGCGGGCACACCCGGCATCGCGGCGTAGATCCGGCCCTCGCGCTCGATCCAGATCCCCGGCGCGGTACCGAGACGGTTCGGCATCGGCGTCGCGCCCTCGGGAAACTCCGCCTGCTCGCGGCTCGTTTCGATGAACGCGAGCTGGCGTTTCCGGTACACTTCGCGCACCTGTTCGAGGATGTCGTTGCGGAACACGATCGGGAGGTTGAAGAAACCGGCGAGCGTGTCCTTCGTCTTGTCGTCGTGGGTCGGCCCGAGCCCGCCGCAGATGAGCACGACATCCGAGCCGTGGTAGGCGCGGCGGAACGCACCGAGCAGAGGGTCGCGCTCGTCCGGGAGCACAGTCACCGCGTGCGCCGGCTGCCCGAGCGCCGCGAGCTGCTTCGCGAGGAAGTTCGAGTTCGTGTCGAGCGTCTGCCCGAGCAGGATCTCATCGCCGACGATCAGGATTTCCACGTTCATCGAGTCACCCGCTCCGGGGTCGGCTACCCCGGGCTACCGGCATCTGACATCTGACTTCTGACATCTGAAATGTAAGCGTGCCGGGTGTTGAGAACCAGAGATCGCGCCGCCGCGGGCGACGGACGGCGAGGCGGGCTCCGGAGGCGGGCGGAGGGAGGCGAACAGCCGGGAAACGACCCGCGCGCGGCTTGTCGAACGGGAGATGCGCACGGTAGCTTTCCCCGGTGCACACGAGCGGAGGCCGATGGGGAACGCGTCAACCGAGACCGGGGTTGTGCTCACCCGCGCGAAGCAGGGGGTGATCGTGCGCGACGACACCGGTGCGCGTCACTGGTGCCGCATCCCCGGCAAGGGCCGTCTGCTCGCGATGCCCGCTCCGGGCGACCGTGTCCGGTTCGAGCCGCAGACCGGCACCGCCGACGGCCGCGTGCGCGAACTGCTCCCGCGCGATTCGTTACTCGAGCGTTACGTGTTCGGCCGCAGGAAACAGGTCGCGGCGAACATGCACCGGGTGATCGTGCTCGCGACGCTCCGCGAACCACCGGTGAGCCCGAGGCTCGTCGATCGGATGCTCGTCGGCGCGGCCGCGGGGGGCCTGGACGCGATCATCGCGATCAACAAGATCGACCTCTGCGCCGCGGGCGAGGTCGACCGGTATGCGGAACGCTGGGAAGGGGTGTATCCGGCGCTCCGGCTCAGCGCGCTCGCGGGCACGGGGATGGACGAGCTCGAGGCGACGCTGCGCGGGCGGACCAGCCTGCTCGCGGGCGCCTCCGGGGTCGGCAAATCTACAATTCTCAACGTGCTGATCGAGGATCTCGCGCTCGACACGGCGGCTGTCTCCGACGCGACCGGGCGCGGGGTTCACACGACGACCGCCACGTTTCTCTACCCGGTTCCCGGCGGCGGCACGGTCGCCGACACGCCCGGCATTCGCGAATTCTACCCGGTGATCGAGGACGTGCGCGAGCTGCCCGACCACTTCCCCGAGTTCCGACCCCGGCTCGCACGCTGCCGCTTCCACGACTGCGAACATCTGCCGGGGAGCGATGGTTGCGCAGTCCGGGAGGCGGCGGAAACCGGCATCATCCACCCGGCCCGGTACGAGAGTTTCCTCGCGATCCGCGAGTCGCTGCTCGCCGGCCCGAAACGCGGCCGCACCGCGTCGCTCAACCCGCCGCTGTAATCGCGAAACATCCGAGCCCGCTCCGTTTTCGCCGATTGCGCGTCGTATTTTGCGTATGTGGTCCCGGGTTCCGCAGGTGTGGCCGGGGCGTTGCCGCGGGTTTCATGGACGTGTAACGAGAAACGAGTAGCGAGTGACGGGAAGCGAGTAGCGAGTAACGAGCGATTTGCGTCGGGGTAAGAGAACAGACGAGCCTTTGCCCTTGACTTTAGTCAAGGGTAATCAAACAGTTGGATAGCCGGCCGGGCAGCCGGCAGCTCGCCCCGGGTTCCATCGACGCGTAACGAGAAATGAGTGGCGAGTGACGAGACACAGCCGGCGTCTCGCGCCCGCTGGACAGGACCAGACTGGGATGTGCCCCAGTGACCGCACGCAGCAATGTCGCAGGGCTCTTTCGCTGGTGAATTATCCGCGGTGACGGCCTGCGGCGCGTCCCCGCGGGCATGTGCCACGGGCCACGTACCGTGTGATCGACCGCGCGGGCAAGCCCGCACGGGCGACACCGTTCTGAAAGCAGGGGCTGAGCGATGATGCACCCATCCGTGGAAAGCAGCCGCGAACTGGTCCCCGTCGAACATTTCATGAACCTGTCGGCGGAGATCAACTACCACTTGAGCGCGGAGGTGCCGCGCGAGCAGGCGCTGCTTGCGCTCGTCGCCGGACCGGCGCGTCTCGAATTCGAAGAACCGTTGCGTCTCGCGATGCGGATCATCCGGCTCGGGTACGCGGACACGCGGCGCAAGATCGGCCCGCTCGCCGTGCTCCACCCGCTCCGCACCGCATCCCTGCTCGCGCGCTGCATGCCCCATCCCGACATTCTCGACCTGCTCGGCGCGATGCTGCACGACAAGCACGAAGATCTGCCGCAGGAGGCGGTTCCGGAGCAAAACCGGGACGAGTTCGACCGCCTGTTCAACCTGCTGCTCGAGAACATCGGCGCGGAGCATCAGTGGTACCTCGGAGAACGGCTCGCGTTGCTCACCCGTGAGCCGAGGATGACATATCACGAATACCTGGTCCGGCTGCTCGATCAGTCGGATCGGATGCCGGACCTGCTGCACGTGAAGCTCGCCGACCGTCTCGACAACACGCTCGACCATCACATCCATCGGCCCGGCGTGCTGCGCTACAACTTCTACCGCAACCTGTTCGACCTGCTGTTCGTCTCGGTGTACCGGGGCGTGAACATCCGCCAGTATCACTTCCTGCCCGAACCGGAGGAAGGAGCGCTGCTGCTCGCGCAACTGTTCAAGAACGCGCTGTTTCTCTCGCTGATGCGCGTACTGAAACGCGACCGGATCGACGAGACGTCGCGGCGCCTGTTCGATGCGATCGCGATCGCAAGCATTCGCGAGGCGCAGTGGCTCGCGCTCGAGCTGATCGCGTCCGTGGGCCAGGACAAGCTGCCCGAGCTGCGAAGGCGGATTGTCGAGACGATGGACTATTGCTACCACGGCGGCGCGACACAGGTGCACGAAGCGTCAGTCGGGCCTGGAGTCGCCGGCGTGTTCCTCGAACGGTTCACATACGCGCTCGGCGAAGATCGCCGCAACGCGATGATCGAGCTGTACCGTGACAAGGACTACCTCGCGACCGTGATCATCACGTTCATCGCCACCTTCTCCGCGTTCCTCAACGACTCGGAGTTTGCGCTCGAAGGGATCGACCGCGAAGGAGTGCACGCGGTCGGCGTATGGACACCGCGGTCGTGAACGGCGGCGCGGGGCCGCTGCGTCATCGTCGAACAGTCCGGCGCTCGTCTCATCCTTCTGAAATCGGCTGGCGGAGGATCGTCTTCAGACGGTCCGGTTCGACACGGCGCGGGTCGGAGAGGTAAATCTCGTGGTGGCCGGGTTTCGGCTCGCAGCCTTCGCTGCGCGCAAACTCGTGCATCGCCGCTATTGTCACGTGCTCGCTCGCGTATGTGCCGATGTGGAGCGCCTGTACAACGATCCCCTCATCAATTACCTCAAGCCCGACCCGGTCGAACGGCCCACGCTTGCCCTTGTCCGCCAACTGCGCGCGGGCGCGGTCGAGATCGTCCGCGGTGACGAAGTCCGGGACGCGGCTGAGCAGCTTGTAGTGCCAGTCCATCTCGGCGGCAGCCTCCGCGGGGACCTCCTCGCCCCCTTCGAACCACCAGATGCCCTCGAGCTTGCCGACGACGTAATCGCGGCCTCGCTCCTTCATCATGAACTTGACCGTGTACGCGACCCCGTAGAGCGCGCCGATCAGCGCCTCGAACTCCGGGCCGCCGGGCTTGCCGTAGCCCTCGGCGCACAGGTACGGCACCGGCGGCAGTTCGACCAGGCGCGGGTTTTTCGTCGCCCTGTACTGCTCGCGATGCTGCTTGAACATGTCGAGTTTCTCGGCCGCCATTGTCCCCCCTCCTCTGTTGTCAACAAAAACGGTCGTCCGGGAACCGCCGCCCGCAGCCCGCGGAAACACCCGCTACTTCCCGATATCGACCTTGATCTCCTCCGTCGGGGCCGGCGCGCCCTGCTCCGGCTGCGGCGCGGGTTTCTTGTCGAGCAGGGAGACGACGATCCCGGCGACGAACGCGAGCGCGACGCCCGGCACCATCTCGTAGAGCACGTCTCCGAGTGTCCGGCTCCAGATCACGGCGGTGAGAAACCCGACCACCATCGCTGCCGCCGCTCCGCGCAACGTGAGCCGCCGCCAGAACACGGAGAGCACAATCACCGGGCAGAACGCCGATGAGATCCCCGCCCACGCGAACAGCACGAACCAGAAGATCACCCGCACCTCGAGCAGCGCGACCACGAGTGCGAACGCGGCGATGATCAGCGTCAGTATCCGGCTCAGCATCACGACCCGCCGCTGCGTCGCGTCCGGGCGGAAAATCCGCTGGTAGATGTCACGGACAACGCTCGAGACGGCGAGGATGAGCAGCGAATCAGCGGTGGACATCACCGCCGCGAGCACGACCGCGATCATCAGCCCGGAGAGCAGCGGGCCGAACAGTTCGTGCGAGAGCAGCGGAAAGATCGTCTCCTGATCCGCGATCCCCGGGTAGAGGACGCGGCCGGCCATTCCCGCGAGAATCGCGCCGCCGCTGGTCACAATCGTGAACAGCACCGCGACGACCGCGCCGGGGATCAGCTTGCGCTCGTGGCTGACCGCGATGAACCGCGCGTACAACTGCGGGCTGCCGAGGTAGCCGAACCCCGGGCCGATGAACCCGATCACGGTGAGAATCCCGGCGGTCGTCAACCCGTCCCCGCCCATCGCCTTCAGCAGCCCGGGGTCGGCGGCGGAGAGCTGCTGGATCATCCCATCGATCCCGCCCGCGTTCACGATCGCGACGGTCGGGACGAGGATGAGCCCGAACACCATCATGATCCCCTGGAACAGGTCGGACCAGGCGACCGCGCGGAACCCGCCGATAATCGTGTAGAAGAGCACGATCGTGAGCCCGAGCGCCGCCCCGGTCGAAAAGTCGAGATCGAGAAACTCGCGAAACGCCTTCCCGGTTGCGGTGAGCTGAGCCGCGAGATACGAGGTGACCATCGTGAGGATGACGACGGATGCGATCCAGCGGAGCGTGTGGCGCCGGTCGTTGAACCGTGACTCGAGATAGTCCGGCACCGTGATCGAATGGTAGCGGTCGGTGAGCCGCTTGAACGGGCGCGCGACGTAGATCCAGGACATTGTCTCGCCCGCGACCTGCCCGAGCAGCACCCAGAACGCGTTCACGCCGACCGCCCAGCCCATCCCCGTCAGTCCGAGCAGCAGCCAGCCGCTTTCGCCCGTCGCGCGCGAACTGAACGCGCTCACCCAGTAGCCCAGCTTCTTGCCCGCGACGTAGAAGTCCGAGACGGAATCGAGCTTGCGGCTCGCGAACAGCCCGAACGCGAGCAGCACGCAGAAGTAGAGCGCGACGATGACGAGTGTGATGCTCATGAGCGGTTCTTCTTCGTCTCACGGACGTAGTAGATCAGCACCCACACGATCCACGGGACCGTGGCGACGAAGATCAGCGCAATCGCATCCCAGCCCATCTGCACGACCTCGGCTATTCGAACCGGCCGAAGCGGACGCCGGCGCTGAGCACCGGTCCGCCCGCATCCGCGTTGCTCAGCCCGAACTTCGTGATCGAGCCGACTATCCGATAGCCGGCGCCGGCGTTCACACGCAGCCACTCGGTCGCCGCGAGCTGCACGGTCAGCGACGGCCGGCCGAACAGGAAGTTGTCCGGGTCGGGCTCATCATACCAGTCGGGCGGGTCGTCCGCCTTCATCTCGATCGTGCCCGCGCCGACGGACAACTCCGCGCCGAACACCCAGCGCCGACTGCGGCTGAACTCGCAGCCGGCCATCAACGACCCGCTCACGAGCCCCCAGTAGCGCTCGGGCATAGGCGAGTCCGCGGGCTGGGCGACGGTCGGCCGGTTCACGGACGACCACCCGGTGAGGCCGAGATACACCCGGTCCGACGCGTAGATCGCACCGTGCCCGCCGATCATCAACGCCGGTTCGCCATCCACGGTCGTGTACGCGAGCACCGGCCCGCCGAACCCGCGCAGGTCGAGCTCGCCGCGGCGGTGCATCGACGGCTGCGCCTGCAGCGCCGAGACAACACCCAGCGCCGCCAGCACCACGATCATCCCGAGCAACCGTCTGCGCCCGCTCATCGCTCCTCCTTCGCGCTCATCTGCGGAAGTGACAAGGGTAGCCCGTTTAGTTGGCGGAAACCAAGCGATGGCCGTGACAGCCCGCAAACGGGCCGCGCCGACGGGGCGGAAACAGCTACCTTTCGCCGTCCGCGAGCAACAGGTCGAGCAGCTCGCTCCACGTGTTCACCACTTCGTCCGCCTCGCTCTCCGGCCCCCATTCCACGAGATCGCGCGCGCCGTCGAACCGGATCGCCGCCATCCCGGAGCGCTTCGCGCCGGCGATGTCGGTGTCCTCGCGGTCGCCGATGTGCGCCGCGCGCTCCGCCGGCGCCCCGAGCGCGGAGACCGCGGTCCGGAACATCTTCCGGTGCGGTTTCGACACGCCGACCGCGTCCGAGAAGACGAGCGCGCGAAACCGGCCGGCAATTCCCCACCGTTCGAGCACCCATCTGATGTTCTCGCCGCCGGAGAGGCCGGTGTCGCACACGAGCGCGAGCGGGCAGATTTCCGCGAGACGAGCGACCGCGTCGAGCGCGCCTGCCACCGGCGCCGGCGGGACATCGCGGATCGAATCGTCGATGTGACGGGCGAGCGCCTCGATCGCGCCGTCCGGCGGATGCAGCTCGACCGCGTCCGCGTACCAGCGGGCGGCGTGATCGGCGCCGGGTGTGTAGTGGTGGTTCAGCCACGCATCCCGCCACTGCCGCGCGTACAGTTTCATCAATTCGAGCACGGCCTCATCGGCGAGCGCGGCGCCGTGCGCGGCGAACCAGCTGCGAAGGTAGTCACGTCGCCGCGCCCCGCGCCGCTCGTAGTTCACATCATGCGCGATCGTACCCCAGAAGTCGATCGTGAGCGCCTCGATGGTGCGCCCGTTCAGTGCAAGCAGTTCGTTCGAAGCCATCAGGCAGTCACTCTCCAGGCCGTGTGCGGTCGCAGGTCACGAGTCGCCGGTAGCCAGCCGGTGTGTGTGATCCTGAACCCCCCGCACGTCTCTTGGTGCGGCCCGGTGTGTCATCCTGAACCCCCCGCACGTCAGTTTGTGCGGGGGGTGAAGGATCTCGACGACAACCGGTCTGGTCCGTCCATCACCGTTCTCTGTCGAGATCCCTTCGCTTCGCTCAGGGCAGGCTCTTCACGGCGCGCGGCATAAAGACGCCGCGCTTGTTCAGGATGACACACCCGGGACGCCTCAACTGATACTGACGTTCGCGGCTTCAGAGTGATGGCCAGCTACTCGTCGTGTTCCGAGTCTGCACCAGTGCCCCGCTTCCCGAGCGGGGACTCCATCGTGATCTCGACCGGCGGGCCGGAGCGGTCAGCCACGTCCCACTCGATCCGGCCCCGCTCGCGCCACAGGTTCAGCGACAGGGTCGTCCCGCCGACGCGCAGGTTGTTCACCGTCAGCGTGTCCCAGTCCGCGGGCAGTTGCGGCGCGATCCGGGCGCGGCCGGCGAGCGCGTCCGGTTCCCACCCGAGCAGCCCGTCGATCGCCGGATGCAGCGCGCCGGTCTCCGACCAGCCCTGGTGCGGGCACACGCCGTACGGCTTGTACTCCGCGCCGTGCAGCACCTCTTCCACGTACCCGCGCGCCCAGCGGTCCTTGATCCGCAGGTTGCTCATCATGTGACGGAAGCCGGCCTGCGCGCGACCGTATTTGTACTCCGCGAGCGCCGCCCAGCCGGTGAACAACGGCCACACCGCCCCGCCGTGATACGAACCCGGGTTGTAGTCCGGCGAATCCGCGCTGAGGATACGCACGCCCCAGTCCGTGGAAAACTCATCCGAGGCGTACGCGTCGAGCGCGGGCGCGATCCGTTCCGCGGGCAGCGGGTTGAGCCAGGCGACGGGCGCCGGCAGCACCGTCCGCGCCGGGTTGAACGAGCCGTCCGCGTTCCTGCCGTGCGCGTAGAACCGCCCGTCTTCGTTCCAGAAGTCCGCCTCGAGCTGCGCGAACACATCCGCGGCGTCATCGACGAACAACCGCGCGCGTCCCTCCTCGCCGATCGCGCCCGCAATGTACGCCGCATCCTCGAGGGAGCGCGCCCACAACCCGGCGAGGTAGAAAGTAGTGTTCGCGCCCGAGAGCGGCCCGCCCTCGACCCAGCCGTGCCCGACGTCCGTGTTCTCGATGAGCAGGTCGCCGTCCGTGTCGGTCGAGTAGAGGAAATCCATCGCGCGCACGAGACTCGGCCACAGCACTCGGATCGTTGCGAGGTCGCCGGAGTGGCGCAGGTAGTCGGCGGCGAGGATCACATAAAGCGGCGTCGAATCGGCGGCGTCGTAATGGACAACTCCGCTCGCGCTCAGCTCGTGGAAGATCTTCCCGTTCAGGTCCTGGTAGTCGCGGAAGAACTCGAGCTGGCGGCGGACGGTGGCGAAGTCGCCGTAATCGTCGATCGCGAACGCGCACCAGGCGGCGTCGCGGCCGAAGTACCACGCGTACCCTGGCCGGCCGTTCACCATGTGCTCGCCGTCCCAGCCGCGTTCCGTCGAACCGAACCCGGCGACG
>JAANWZ010000009.1 GCA_018263585.1 Calditrichota bacterium
CCGCGCTTGCTTGTCAAGCGCGGATGATCCGACTCTGAATACGCCGCTCTCACAGCCCTGCGACATCGCTGCGCGCTGTCACAGGGGCACGTACCCCACCCATCTCGTGCCCGCGCTTGCTTGTCAAGCGCGGCTGCTGCGCCGCTGCATGAGACCCGGGGCAAGCCCGGGCCACAGGTCTGCGCCGCCCGCGCGGATCATCCGGGATGTCACCGGCGGCGCGCGGCGTTGGCCCACGCCATCATCAGCTTGATCTCGCCGACAACACGGTCGCGTTCGACGATATCTACCGCGTGCCCGGTGTGCGGGAGCGCGACCAGCCGCCAGCCCATCGCCTCCGCCAGTTGCACGTTCTCCAGCGGGTCAACGATCCGGTCGCCGAGCCCGACAATCAGAGTCACCGGAGCCTCGATCTCGCGGTAACGCGGCTCCATTTCACGCAACGCGCGGTTGATGGCGCGCATGTCGGCGGCGGAGATGCGCAGCCCGTGCGGCGTCTGCGAGAGCAGGATGCTGTCTCCGAGCCAGCCCTCCGGGACCGGGTCGGGCGCGAACATCAACCGTGCGAACACACGGCGCACGTGCTCGCTGATCGGGATCGACACCGTCTGCAGCGCGAGGTCGCTGACAACCCGCGCCTCCGCGACGTCGAACAACGGCGCGAACAGCTCGTGGCCGGGCTCGAGGTACGGCGCGATGAACACGATCCCGGCGACGTTCTCCGGGTGCATCAGCGCGTACGCCGCCGCGACCGATCCGCCCCAGGACTGCCCGACGAGCACCGGCCGCTGCACGTCCAGCGCGCGCAATGTCTCATGGAAAAACGCCGCCTGCTCGCGCGGGTCGCCGGACATGCCCGCGGGGCGCTCGCTCCAGCCGTGACCGGGCCGGTCGATCGCGATCGTGCGATACCCGCCCGCGGCGAGCGAGTCGAACAGGCCGTCGCGGAACGCGTGCGCACTCGCGCCGATCCCGTGCAGGAGCACGAGCGGCCTGCCCTCGCCGCGCTCGAGCACATGCGTGCGCGCCCCCTCCACCTCGATGAACTCGCCGACCGGCGGATACGTGTCGCGCGCGATCTGCACCCGCCGCTCAGTCGCGAAATGCAGCCCGCCGGCGGCGGAGAGCGCAGCCAGCAGTGCAACCAGCCAGCCCAGGTTGACCTCCCTGAATTGTCTCGCCCCGTGCCTTCACTGCCCGCAAATGTACGGCGGATTGCATCACACGTCCGAGGGTAGCTTCGGGGCGAGGCCGTTGTCGCCGCCGCCGGTCGCAATCATCCATGCAATCGAACCTGCACATGGACAAGACCGAGCAGCTCGCCGCGCGGATGCGGGGCAGTCATGGCATCCCCGACCTGATGATCGAATCGGCGACAGTGAACCCGGCGGGCAAGCGGGACCGGCTCGCCGGGCCCGCACCGAACGAGCTCGTCAATCACGAATGGGTGCAGCTGCGCAACATGACTGATCACATACTCGTGATCGACGGGATGGAGTTGAAGCATCTCGTGTACGGCCCGGACAACCAGAGCCGGTTTTCCCGTGTGTTCACGCTCCAGGGCCGGCTGCCGGGCAAGTCGCTGCTGCGCATCCATTCGGGCCGGGGCAAGCCGTTCTACGAGAACAACCGGAACATCTACCACGCGTACGTGAATCCGAACCGGGTCGCGTTCTTCTACCAGATCGTGCGCAACGACACGCTCGCGATCGTGCGCGCGAACGGGCTCACGCTCGACCAGGTGGACTACTACGTGCCGGTGCCGGAAAACGTGCGCCTGAAGCGGGTTGCGCCGATCCCCCGCCGCCTGCTCCAGCCGGTGCGCTGACACGCGCGCTCATTGCATCGGCGAGAGGATTACCGTCTCCTCCCACATCCCGTACACCGCGCGCCCGTCCACACGCGCCGGTTCGAAACGCATGCTCCAGATCGCCTTCGCCGCGGCCTGCTCGAAGCCCCTCCGCGGCGGATCAACGGAGATGATCCACACCTCGAGCGGGACGCCCTGCGGGGAGACGGCCACCTCCACGGTCGCGCTCGCTTCGACGAGCTGGATCAACGCGTCGGGCGGGTACTCGCGGTTTTCGTGGAGCCACGCGGAGAGGCGTTCGGACGCGTGCGGCAGCGCCGGCGCCCGGTAGGATTGCGGCGGGTCGAGCAGCCCGCGTCCGTACAGCCAGCGGTCCCGTGCGAGCGCGCGCACCGCGAGCCGGGCCGTCTCCGCCTCCACCGGCCCTGGCGACGCGCCGGTCCACGGGTCAAGCCGCTGGACGAGCAGCACAGCGCCGGAACTCTCGCACTGGATCACCGCGTCCGCGTCCAGCCGCCGCCCCCAGTCCATCGCTTCCCCGATCGCGAGCAGGTCGAGGCGGAGCGTGTCGCCGCCCATCGCGCGGATCACCGTGTCCGGCGGGATCACCTCCACGCCGTGCACGCCCTCGTCGTACGCGAACACGAGCTCGCGCCAGACACGCTCCGTGTCGAAGTCGGATGAGATCCCGATATGCGGCGGGAGCACGAGCAGGCGGTCGGTGAGCACGGAGGCATGCGCGGACACGGGCGCGAGAGCCGATACGAGCAGGAGGGCGGCGAGCGAGACGCCGATTCGCGCGCGGCGGGTGGCCCGGGGCTTGCCCCGGGTTTCACAGACAAACAGTTCGGCGGTCATTCTTCGTCGAGCCAGGCCGGGGCGCGTTTCTCGAGAAACGCCGCCATCCCTTCCTGGCCTTCTTCGCCGGTGCGCAGGCGGGCGATCAGACGGGCGGTGTAGTCGCGCACCTCGTCGGCCGGCCGGACCGCGACCCGGCGGATCAACTCCTTGCACTCGGCGACTGCGCTCGGAGCCGTCGCGAACGTCGACTCCGCGAGCCGCTGCACCGCCTTGTCGAGGTCGACCGGGGCGACGGACGCCTCGAGCAGGCCGAGCTTCACCGCGTCCTCGTCGTGGAACACGTCGCCGGTGAGCATGTAGCGGCGCGCCTTCTTTTCGCCAATCGCTTTCACGACGTACGGCGCGATCACGGCGGGCACGATCCCGAGCCGGACCTCGCTGAACGCGAACTTGCAGCCGCGGCTGCCGATCGCGATGTCGCAGGCGGCGACGAGCCCGAGCCCGCCGCCGATCGCGGCACCGTTCACCTTCGCGATCACCGGCTTCCGGTGGGTGTAGATCAGGTGGAGCAGGTCGGCGAGCGCTTTCGCGTCCTCGACGTTCTCCGCCTCGCCCGCGCGCTTCATCTCGCGCATGTAGTCGATGTCCGCGCCAGCGCTGAACGCGCTGCCCTCGCCGGTGAGCACGATGCAGCGGCACGCGGGCTCATCGACGAGCGCGCGGAACAGCTCGCTGAGATCGCGCACCATCCCGCCGGTGAATGCGTTGCGCCGGTCAGGCCGGTTCATCGTCACCGTCGCGAGCCCGTCGTCGAGCTGCAGCGACGCCGTCTCCAGCTCCCTCTGCTTCCCGGTCATCGTCTCCCCGCATCAGGTTCGCGCCGTCGGTGTCTCAGTCGTTGCCGCTGAACGTCGGGATGTACATCGTCGCGCGGATCGACACGATCAGGCCGCCGTTGGTGAACTCGCTGTCGCCTGACTCGCCGACCGTGTCCCAGAAATCGTCCTCGGTCGCCGGGAAGGAACCGCCCAGCCCGTTGATCATCGGGCTGTGCTGATTCTCCCACGCGCGCGAGCCGGTGAAGTTCGACTCGCTGATCGCGTATTCCGCCTCGACCCCGATCGCGAACATGTCGCCGACCGGGTACTCGATGCCGGCAAACGGGCCGATGTAGAGCCCGGACCCGCTGAACCGATCGAACACGCCCGGGTAGCCGCGATCGATCGTCATCGACGCCATCCCGATTCCGACCCCGGTCGGGAAGCTCGCCTTGCCGAGTTGCGGGCGGACAAGCAGGCGGAACTGCACCTCGGTGGTCGAGATGTAGAACGTGCGAAACGGCGCGTCGTCGGGTGATGACGCGACGACGCGCGTCTCCTCCTGGCGGCCGTAACGGAGGATCACCTCCGCGCCGAACGAGTAGAACTTCATCCCGAACCCGCCGCCGAAGCGGAAATAGGGCCGGGAGAACGCGAGCGAATAGGCGTCGTCGGTCGGGTCGCCGTAGCCGAGGTTGAGCATCAGGTACGGGCGGATCGGGCGCTCGGCTTCTTCATCGGCGTCGCTGATGATGCGGCCGTACCCCTGCGCGCCGGCGCTGGAGGCGGCGGCGAGAATGAACGCGGCCGCGAGCGCAATCAGCCCCGCGCCCGGCCGCCGGGTCGTGTGGTTGTCCATCGCAGTGTCTCCGTGCGGGCTGTGGAACGCTCCTCACCTGACTCCCATATTCTTGGAAAGAACGTCTCATCCGTGTACCGGCCGTGCGGGCTTGCCCGCGCGGCTGATCCAACCGTTTGTGAAACCCGGGCAAGCCCCGGGCCACCCTCCGCCTCATGCCCGCGGGGACGCGCCGCAGGCCGTCACCGCGGCTGATCTACCAGTGAATTGCCGTCTTCCCGTCCCTGCGACATCCGGCCTTCGCTTCGCTTCGGCGTGGCTGTCACAGGGGCACATAGGGGACCGTCATTCTGAATCCCCTGCGCGTCAGTTGAATCCCCTGCGCGTCAGTTGGTGCGGGGGCACAGGCCCGCGGTTGCTCGCAACCGCGGCTGATCGACGATCGCGTGCTCACTCCCGCCCGTTTCGCCCGTGCTGGTCCATGTAGCCCGGCTTCGTGAAGCCGGGGCGGAATGGGCACAAGTCCGGCATCCCGGGTTCGACGAACCCGGGCTACGGCTTGGTTTCGCACAAACAAACGTGCGAGAGGTTCAGGATGACACAGGGGGCGCGCGGCCGCGCACATATCCCCGCCGAAAGCGCATCGCGGCCGTGGCGCCCGCTGACAGACTCAATATAGGTGGCGACCGTACACGCGGCCAACCGGTTACATCCGATAGATGCCGACTTCCATCTCCGGAATCGGCGCGTTCAGGCTCATTTCGAGCGCGAGCGCGAGCGCGGGGCGGGTGTCGCGGAGCGTGAGGATGCCGTCGTCCCAGATCCGCGCGGTCGCGTAGTACGGGTGGCCTTCGCGCTCGTATTTGTCGAGGATCGGCTTCTGCAGTTCCGCGATCTGCTCGCCGGTGAGCGGCTGTTTGCCCGCGGCCGCGAGTTGGTCCTGTTTCACCTGGGTGAGCACGTTCGCCGCCTGCTCGCCTCCCATCACGGAGATGCGCGCATTCGGCCACATCCAGAGCAGGCGCGGGAAGTAGCCGCGTCCGCACATCGCGTAGTTGCCGGCGCCGTACGATCCGCCGACCACGATCGTAAACCGGGGCACATCCGCGTTCGCGACCGCGTGCACCATCTTCGCCCCGTCGGACGCGATCCCGCCGTGCTCGTAATCAACCCCGACCATGAACCCGGTGATGTTCTGCAGGAACAGGAGCGGGATCTTGCGTTTCGCGCACAGCGACACGAAATGCGCGCCTTTCTTCGAGGATTCGCTGAAGAGAACGCCGTTATTCGCAACGATACCGATCGGATAGCCCATCACACGCGCGAAGCCGGTGACGAGCGTGTTCCCGTAGCGGGCCTTGAATTCGTGGAACCGGCTGCCGTCAACGAACCTGGCGATGATCTCGCGCACGTCGTACGGCTTCTTCACGTCCACCGGCACGATCCCGTACATCTCCTCCGGGTCGTAATACGGGTCTTCCGGCGGCTCGCGGTCGATCTGCTGCTTCGGGCGTACGCCGACGTTCTCGATGATGTTGCGCAGGATCTTGAGCGCCTGTTCGTCATTCTCCGCGAAGTGGTCTGACACACCGGAGATCCGGGTGTGCACATCGGCGCCGCCGAGCTCTTCCGGCGTCGTCTCCACCCCGGTCGCCGCCTTCACGAGCGGCGGGCCGCCGATGAAGATCGTGCCCTGTTCCTTGACGATCACCGTTTCGTCGCTCATCGCCGGTACATACGCGCCGCCGGCGGTGCACGAGCCCATCACGCAGGAGAACTGCGGGATCCCGTGCCGGCTCAGCCGCGCCTGGTTGTAGAAGATGCGGCCGAAATGCTTCTCGTCCGGGAATGTGCCCGCCTGCTCGGGCAGGAAGATGCCGCCGGAATCGACGAGATACACGCACGGGAGGCGGTTCTCGAGCGCGATATGCTGCGCGCGCAGGTGCTTCTTGATCGTCATCGGAAAGTACGTCCCGCCCTTCACCGTCGCGTCGTTCGCGACGATCACCACCTGCTTGCCGTGGACGACGCCGGCGCCGGTGACCACGCCTGCGGAGGGCGCCTCGTTGTCGTACATCCCGTACGCGGCGAGCGCGGAGAATTCGAGGAACGGGGTGTCCTCATCGATCAACGCGTCGATCCGCTCGCGCGCGGTCATTTTCCCGCGGGACTTGTGGCGCTCGACATACTTCGCCGGCCCGCCGCGCTTGATCTTCTCGTAGAGCTCGAGGTAGTCGTTTTCGATCGCACGGTGGTGCTCGGCGTTCGCTTTGAACTCCGGGGAATTCGTCTGAACGTTCGATGACAGGCGAAACACGGGCGTCGCTCCTCCCTCACTCGTCCGGCGGTTTGTGAATCCAAAAACGTACGGAGGGGCGGCGGAGAGAGCAAGCGCGCGCGGATCCGCCCGCGCGCGCCCAGCTCGCCTTTTGCCCCGACTTCAGTCGGTGCTCCGCCTCGCCGCGAGCCCGTGTGCACCGGTAAACCTTGACTGAAGTCAAGGGCAAAGGGAGGTGTGTCGCAGCACCCCGCCGCCAGCCACTCATCGCCCGCCGTGTCATCCTGAACCCCCCGCACGTCTGTTTGTGCGGGGGTGAAGGATCTACTCGCGGCATAATCCGCTGGTTGTTTCAAACAAACCGGGTGCGGTTTCCGCTCGCAGATCCTTCACGGCGCCGGCCTGAAACTGCAAAACTGCCCGGCCGGCTTGTTCAGGATGACACAGTGGGGCGCCGGCCTGAAACTGCAAAACTGCACGGCCGGCTTGTTCAGGATGACACAGTGGGGCGCCGGCCTGAAACTGCAAAACTACCCGGCCGGCTTGTTCAGGATGACACAGTGGGGCGCCGGCCTGAAACTGCAAAACTACCCGGCCCGGTTGTTCAGGATGACACAGTGGGGCGCCAGCCGCCAGTCACCAGCCGCCCGCCGCCGTTGAAACCGCGCCGGTCACGTATTATTTTCATACGCACGTTTCAAACAGGGAAGAGGTGCTGTGGCTGACGGCAGGAAGGCGAGAGCGAACGAAGAGAAGATCCTCGCGGCGGCAGTCGCGAGCATCGACCGCGAGGGGTTCGACGGGGCGACGGTGCGGCGGATCGCGGAAACCGCCGGCGTCAACATCGCCGCGATCAACTACTATTTCCGCTCGAAGGAACGCCTGGTCGAGCTGGTGCTGGAGCGGGCGCCGGGAGACGTGTTCGCGGACTGGCGCGCGCGGGTGGAGGACGATGCGATCCCGCTGCGCGAGCTGATCAGCACGCTGCTCGACGAGCTGATGGCGGCGGTGATCGAGCATCCGGGGCTCGCCCGCGCCCACCTCGCGCCGCTGCTCGCGGGGGAAGAGACGACCGCGGCCGGGCAGTTGCGCGAGCTGCTCGACGCGCTCGTCGAACGTTTCCAACGCGAGCTGCCGTCGGCGTCGGCGGAGCGGATCCGGATCGGGCTGATCCAGATGGCGGCGGCTGTGCTGTTGCCGGCGTTCGCGCCGGGCGTGTTTTTCGCCGGCGCCGGCACGGATCACCCTTACTCGGACGACCGCGCCCGCCGTCACTACATCTCGCTGCTCACGACGTCGTTCGCGAACCTGATCACGCGCTCGTAGTCAGCTCTCCCGGCTGCGGAGCACAGCGAGCGGGAGCACCATCTCCTCGAGCGAGATGCCGCCGTGCACGAAGTTGTCGCGGAACTTCTCCGCGTACCTGTGGAATTCGGTGGGATAGACGAAGTAGCTGTCGCCGCGGGCGAGGATGAGGCCGTCGTTGACCCCGGTCGGGCCGACGGCCCACGTCTCCGGCTGCCGCACCCGCACCGCGTGTTTCGTGTCCACCTTCAGGTTGCGTCCGATCTTGTAGCGCAGGCTCGGGGTCGCTTCCCGGTCGCCGAGCACCTTCGCCGCGGTGCGCGCCCGTTTCGACCCGTGATCGCTCGTGAGCACGATCGTCACCCCGCGCCGCCCGAATGTGCGCAGCAGCTCGAGTAGCGGCGAATGTTCGAACCATGAGCGGACGACGCTCCGGTACGCCGCCTCGTCCGGAATCAGCGTCTGGATAACTTCCTCCGTGCTCCGGTGGTGCGCGACGATATCGACGAAGTTGAACACCATCGAGACGAGCGGCAGGTCGAAGAAGTCGCTCGCCTTGCGGAGCACGCGCCGGCTCTCGTCCTGGTCGAGGATCTTCGCGTACTTCGGCTCCGGCGACGGGAACGCGCCCAGCTTCTTGAGCTGGCGGTCGAGCAGTTGGCGCTCGAACCGGTTCACGTTCGTCACCCCGTTCCACTCGAGCTGGCTGTACAGGTCCGGGTGGACGCGCTGGTAGTCGATCGGGCGCAGGCCGGAGAAGATGCTGTTGCGCGCGAACGGGGTCGCGGTCGGGAGGGACGAGAAATACGCATCCGTCTCGATCTCGAAGTGTTCGCGCAGCAGCGGCTCGACCGCGAGCCAGTGGTCAAAGCGGAGGCAGTCAAGCACGAGAAAGAGCACCGGTTCATCGCGCCGGAGCAGCGGCACGACCCATTCACGGACGACATCATGGCTGAGCGGCGGGCGTGCATCCCGCTCCTGCCGCATCCAACCGGGGTAGCTGCGCTCGATGTACTGCGCGAACGCCTGGTTCGCGGACGCCTGCTGCTGGTCGAGCATGTCGAGCAGGCCGAGCTCGCGCTGGCTCGCGATCTCGAGCGCCCACCGGTTGAGCCGCACGCCGAGGTCGAGCCACTGCTCCCAGTCCATCTCCTGCTCGAGTTCTTCGCTGGTGCGGTTGAACTCGGCGACGTAATCCTGCGAAAGCCGCTGCTGGTTGATGGCGCGCGCCTCGAGCAGGCGTTTGAGCGCGCTCAGGATCTGGCTCGGGTTGACCGGTTTCGTCAGGTAATCGTCGATGCGGCGGCCGATCGCCTCCTCCATCAACGACTCCTCCTCGCTCTTCGTGATCATCACGACGGGAAGGCCGGGGCGGATCTGTTTCACCCGTTTCAGCGTTTCGATCCCGTCGAGCCCGGCCATCTGTTCGTCGAGCAGGAGCGCGTCGTAACGGTCGCGCATCACCTGCCGGATCGCGTCCTGGCCGTTCGTCACCGCCTGCACATCGAACCCGCGCTCGCCGAGGAACAGGATGTGCGGCTCGAGCAGCTCGATCTCGTCGTCAGCCCAGAGGATTCGTCTCGTGGTCGTCACCGAACCACTCCGTGCAATTGCAACAGTTCACGTTGCGAGCAGTTCACGCCAGCGTTCCGCGGCGCGCGCGTCCAGCCGACCCTCGCGCACGGCGAGCTCGACGAGCGCGGCCGTGAGCTCGCGGTACAGGGACGCGGTGCGGTCGTCCGGGCACGCGGCGAGGTGGGCGCGCACGGTGTCCAGGTCGTTGCGCGCGACCGGGCCGGTGATCGCCGCGCCCGGGCTGCGACGCTCGAGGTTCGCGACCATGCCCCTGACCAGCGGGAGCAGCGCTTCGCCCGCGCGCTCACGCCCGCCCGCGATCTCTTCGAGGCAGCCCGCGCCGAGATCGAGCAGCAACGGGAGGAAGTTCGAGACGAGCACCGAGGCAAGATGGTAGCGCGCGCGGTCGCGCTCCGGAACGTCCACAGGTTGCACCGCGAGCGCGGATGCGAGTTCCCGCGCGACCGGCCGCGCGGGAGCGTCCGCGGTGATCCCGGCGAAGATGCCGGCAAACCGCTCCGGGCCGGCGCCCGCGGGAAATGTCTGGATCGGGTGGAACGCGAGCCGGGAGAACCCGAGCTCCGCCAACGGGGCGAGCGGTTCGAGCCCGAGGCTGCCGGACAGGTGCATCGCGACGCGCGGCCGTGCAGGTTCGCCGGAGCCCGGCGCCGGGGCGGGAACGGCTTCACCGGACGAGCCCTGATCGGCCCACCGCGCAGCGAGCTCGGCTGCGGCATCCGCGATCGCCGCGTCCTGTGTCGAAATCACGAGCAGTTCGATGTCACGCGGGAGTGAGTCGAGGGTTGTCACGCGGAAGCCGTCGCGCCCGGCGTTGTGCCAACCACGGGAGTCGGGCCGCTCGGCGACGGCGAGGATGCCGGCGCCGGCGTTCGCGAGCGCACGTGCGAACGGCCGGCCGGCGGAGCCGTACCCGACGATCACCACTGCAGGGGCAGTCCGGACCCAGGGGTGGCCCGGGGCTTCAGCCCCGGGTATCATATCCGGCATCATGCACTCAACCGGTCAGTCGTCCGCGGGGTAGGGGGGCCTGATCTGCATCCGGCGGCGGTCTCTGCTGCGGCGGTCCTTCTGCTCGCGCCGCTCCTTCTCCTCCGGGGTCTCATCGTCCCGCTGCCGACGGTCGCGTCCGCTGCGACGTTCCCCTGTCCGCCGGTCCTTCCAGGCCAGCTTCTTCTCCGCCATCGTTCGGCTCGGCACGTAATCGAACGGGAGATCCTCGGTGAGATCCAGCTTCTGCCGGCGTGATCGGAGCGACGAGATGATGAAAACCACCGCGATGACGACGAACAGCAGCGCCGCGAGTATGATGAGAACAGTCAGTAGCGTGTCCATACAACTCCTCCGCGGATTTCGGCCTCGCGGGCTGCTCGAGCCTGCCCCTGTCATTTGCGGACTTCCGGTCGGCCTCTCTCCCACGCCGGCCGCCCGGTTTCCGAGGTACTGAGAAGTATATGGTCCGCCGTCACGCGCCGCAAGAGACGGCGTGTCGCGGCGCGGTTTTCTGACAGGATTGCGACTCATGCCTCCATTCGCCGCGAACGGAGCCTGCCCGCCGCGGAGGATTCACGACGCAAACCCACCGGCGGCCGGTCGGGATACGCACGGTCAGGCGCCCGGCCGCGCCGCCGACTCAATGTTCATGCCCGCTGTCGTGCCCGTGCTCGGGATCGCCGTGTTCTTCCGGCTGTTTCACTTCCGCCGGCGTCTGTTCTTGTGCGCCGGCCGGTTCGCGCTCGTCGTGGTCCTCCACTTCCGCGCCGTGCTCGTGCTCGCCGGCTGCGTCGGACGGCTCCGCAACGGGAACTTCCCAGCCGGGGGTGGACTCCGGGTGACGGATTGCGCCGCCGCGGTTCGCGGTCCAGGTTGCGAGCCCGGCGGCGACCGCGAGCAGAACGAGCCCGACCCACCAGCTCCACCCGCGCGCATGACGCTCGTCCCTGCGCGCGAGCGTAAACCAGACGAGCACGATAAACGCCGCCGCGAGCGCGAGCGGGTACATCAGTTCGCCCAGGTCCTCGTGTTCGTGGATCAGTTCATCCGACACTCCGGGCACTTCGTGCAGCAGCTCCATCGCGCTCTCGCCGGTATTCGCCGCGAGTACGAACAGGACGGCGGTCCCGAGCACGACGATCAGCGTGGCGAGACGGATCGCGCGTTCGCGGGGGAAGAACCACGCGATCACGAACAGGAACAGGCCGGCCCAGATGAGCGCCGGGGCGGCGTGGACGATGATCAGGTGCAGGTGAGCGGCGTTCATCAAGTGTCCTCCGGTTGCAGTGGTTCGAGATGAGCTCCTCCGGTTATCCCCACTGCTCAGCCGTGAGCAATGTCGGAGGTGGCAACCGCGTCATTGTGACCGAAGCCCGGCGTCCGTTTGTCGGGCTAAGGGAAGTTTATCCTGAACGCAGTGAAGGGAAGGTCCGGATTCGACAAGGGTGAGGGAAGCCAGGAAGCTCGAGAAACAACCCTTGGATAACCTGGACCTTCTTCACCCGCCTTCACGCACACAGACGCGTGAAGCCGGGTTCAGAATGACGCCTGGACTGCGCGGATGCGATCAGAGCACCGGTCCGTGCACGTGGCTGAGCTAACGAGATAACCGGATGAGCACAAAGGTAGTTCGGGGACGCGGTGCGCACTACCCGGCCGCACGTTCCAGTTGCGGCGATCGGAGGGAGCCGCTACGTTACGGCGTTTCCGCAACCGACGGGTGGACTTCCGGCCGATGACCGCGTCAACGTTGCCCGCTCGCAGACCTGCCTGCTCTCGCATCCTGCTGCCGGCGCTTTTCGCTGCGCTCGCGGCGGGCGCGGGGCTCGACGCGCGCGCGGCGCCGGCCGATTCGACCGATCGCGAGCACACCCGCGTGCTCGCGCTGCCGTACGCACTCGCCAATTCCGACGACGGACTCATTCTCGGCGGCGGCGCCGGCGTGTCCCGCCCCGGCGTGCTCTACCTGGTCGCGAGCGCCGAGTTCTCGTTCGTCGGGCGGATGACCGCGGCGATTGAATGCGAGCTGCAGCGGGGAACAACCCGATACGTCGGCCGGATCAGCGGGGTGCGGGGAACACGCGAGTCCTACCCCGAGCTCGCCGCGGACCCGGAGCCGATCGCGACCGCGACCGAGGAACGGGTGCAGGTGCAGGTGTCCGCGCTCCGGCAGGTGGCACGCCACTGGGAGATCGGACCGGCGCTGCTCTACGAATCAGCGCTGGGACTGGATCCGGAGGACGCGGACGGGAACCCGCTCGCGGTGAACACACTGCCGCGCTACCGGCCCGGGACAAACGCGCTCGCCGGGCTGCGCGCGCGTCGGCGCACGACCTCGGCGGTGCGCCCGTACCACGGGTCGATCCTCGACTTCGTCGTGCAGGGCGGGAGCGCGTGGTCGGCGGCGTGGGCGGCGCCGCGTGCCGACGCCGCCGTGCAGGCATTCGCCGCGCTCGCGAAGCCGTTCGCGCCGAATCTCAGGCTCTACCTGCGCGCGGACGGACGCTGGCAGCTCAACGCCCCCGCCCCGGTGCGCAACTTCAACGGCGGCGAACGGCGCGTGCGCGGACAGCCGCTCCGGCGTGAACTCGGGCGCCGAATCGTGTTCACACGCGCGCAGCTCCACTGGACAGTGCTCGAACGGATCGCCTGGCCGATGGAATTCGCCGGCCGGATCCTGCCGCTGCTGCCCGTTTTCCCGCTCGACGTGGAACTCGTCCCGTTCTACGACTTCGGGATGATCGGCGACGCGGAGTTCGGGTGGCGGCCGGCGCGCCACGGCCTCGGCGCGGGAATCCGCATCGTGATCCCGCCCGAGCTCGTGCTCCGGATCGATGTCGGCGTCACCCCCGGCGGCTCGCCCCGTTTCTACCTCGGCGTCGGCGAAACGATCTGACGGCGCTATCACCGCCGGCGCAGCAGGCGTTCGTAGAAATCGGCATGCTCTTCGTTCGGGTCGAGCGAGGCGAGCTTCGACAGCGAGGTCCACTCTTCGTATTCGGCGAGCGCGTTCGCATAGTTGTAGTAGTTGAGGTCGTAGAACCGTTTCAGGTCGTCCTCGTTCCGGATCTTGTCGAGCTGCTTGATCGCGTACGTGAGGAACTGCTTCGCCGTTTCGCGGTCGCGCTCGGTGTAGTAGAGCCACTCGCCGGTGTAGTAGAGGTAGTTCAGGTAGCGGAGGTGATCGTTGCGCGGGTCGGTGATCTCATCGACCCACTCCTCGCGCTTGTCCCAGCCGAGGAAGTAGCGGCTCGAGAGACGTGCCTGCTGCGCGATCCGCCGCGCCTGCTCATAATACGGCTGGCCGCCGAACTTCTTCACCTTGTCGAATTCGAACCCGAGCGTCATGAACGTGTAGTAGTCGATCAGGCTGCGGAACGAGTCGAACTGATCGTTGTACTGGAGCTGCATCCCCGGCTCGTAGGCGAATTGCCAGCGGCGGTCGCTGTACTGCATGTTGCTCCGGTTCGAGACGACGACCTGCGCCTTGTACCGGTCCTCGAATTCGACCGGCAGCACTTCGTCGAAGTAGATCTCGATGTCGAACGGCGCCTGGTACTCGTAGTCGTTCGGCGCCCACTGGCGCTGGTTGATGTAGTTCTTCACGCTCCGCTCGAGACCCTGCAGCTTGTTCTGGTTCTCCTGCGGCATCTTCTGCAGCTCGACCGTGACGTCGGCGACGATCCGCTGTGCCGGGCACGGCGCGACCACACTGAGGAGAACGATCACGGCGAGGGCGAACGGTGCGAGACGTGCGATCCGCATCGGGAGAATCCGGTGTCGTGTTGGTCCGGGCGCTGCCGCTGCAACATACTCAGGCACGCGGGCGCCTGTCCACGGTTCCAGGCGGGTGCGGGCATCGCCCGGGGGCAGCCGGCTATATGCCCATACCTGCTGTGCAGGCATGGATCAAACGCTGGAGAAAGTCACTTGCCGGCGCGGGAGCGCGAGGGGATTGAATGGCCGGTCGCACAATTGCCGTAATCGGCGGAGGTGTCGCGGGAATCGCCGCCGCGCTCGCGGCCGCGGACCGCGGCGCGCAGGTCACGCTCTACGAGTCGCTCCCGCAGCTCGGCGGGCGTGCCGCGGGCGCCGACGGGATCGACACCGGCCGCCACCTCGTCCTCTCCTGCTACCGCGACTTCTTCCGCCTGCTGCGCCGGATCGGTTCCGACCGCGCCGTCGAACTGCACCCGCTCGTGTATCACGCGCTCGCCGGAGATGCGACCCGCACCGTCGAGTTTCCCGGCGGGGAGGGTCGGCATCCGAAACTGGCGAGCCGGTTGCTCGCTGGTTCGCTGCTCCCCGTCGCGCAACGAATCCCGGCGCTCGCCGCGCTCGCGCAGACGACCGCCTCCGCCCCGGGCGAAGCGGACGACGGCACGCTCGCGGGCGACGGGCGCACGCGCCGGATCCGGATCACCGGCGGCGGCCCGGTCACGGACGCCTGGCGCCGCCTGCACTGGCCGCATGCACTGGTTGCCAGGTTCGGGAGTCCGCTCGCGGCCGGGATCGGGAACGCCCCGCCGCACGCGTGGGCCGCCGGACCGTTCCTCAACGCGCTCGCTCGTGTGCTCGACGATCCCGACCCGCGCGCCGGCTGGGTTTCCGGCGAACGCTACGGGACAGTGATTTCGGAGCCGGCGAGGCGGGCGCTGATCGAGGCGGACGTCGATCTGCGCCGCGGGGAAGGGGTGCGCTGGGTTGAACGGGTTCCCGGGGGCTGGCGTGTCGCCGGCGACCGCGCGGAACGATTCGACAGGGCGATCTGCGCCGTTCAGCCCGCCCGGCTCGACGTGCTCGCACAGGTGGCGGAGGCGCGGCCGCTGCTGCGCGCCGCGGCGCGTGTCAGCGGGCGCACGATCCTCACCGCACGCGCGCACGTTTACAACCTGGCCCCGCGTCACGGCCCGCACGGCGAAGCCGATCCGCCGCACGCCTTCTGGTTCGCCGAGCCGCACCCGGACGGCGGCGTGCTGCTCGAACGCGTGATCTCCGGCCTCCCGGACGAAAACGAGCCCGATCCCGATGAACAGCGGCGCGCATTTCAGCACGGCGCGCGGCGCTGGTTCGGTGTCGAGGTGAATCACGGCGAGATCAGCGCGCGCCACTACCCGTCCGCTACCCCGACGCTCGCCCCCGGCGGCCCGCGACCCGCGATCCGGCACGGGCCGGGCCTGTTCTACGCCTCCGACTGGTGCGCGACCGGCCTGCCCGCGACGCTCGAGTCCGCCGCGCGCGCGGGGTTTCTCGCCGGACGTCTCGCGGCGGATCAGAGTACGACGAACACCGTGTACAGCGTGAGCCGGTAACGCGTGTCGCGCGGGTTGTTGTTCTTGATCTCGACCTGGGTGTCGAGCTCATCCTCGTACCCGTTCAGCAGCCGCCAGCTCGCGTCCAGTTCGAGCCCGATCGACCAGCGCCGGATCAACTCGTGCTCGTACTTGAACCGCGCGTCGAGCCCGAACGCCCCGCCCCAGCGCACGATGAACTGGCTGTACATCGGCCACACGCCTTCGATCGGCGTCGTGTTCAGCGACAGGTACATCCCCTCCGCGCTCACCTCGCGCTGGACGAGGAAATCGACGTCGTCGAGCCCGTTCCACGCTCGTTCGACGATCGGCCACTGGAGCGCGCTGTGGAAGTAGCCGAGCTCGATCATCGTGTCGTGGATCTCACCGTCGGTGGACCCGATCACCCCGATCTCGATGTCGCGCATCTGGTTCGTGATCTCGCCCGGGGTCCGCAGCGTTGGTGAGTCGCCGTAGTCAGCGAGCCAGTCGCGCGGGTCGGAGACCGACGCGTTGAACCGTTCCACGCGGTAGCGGAACGAGAACCAGCGGAAGAAGGTCATCCACGAGGTCGTGCGCAGGTAGGGGTTGCGGCGGATAGCCCCCGGGATCAGATCCTGGAATCCGCCGGACGCGGTCGAGTAGCCGAAGTTCGTTTCGACACGGAGCCGCGGGATGTCGAACACATCGAACGCGCGCCCGAGGATGAGCAGCGGGTGGTGGAGCGCGAGCTCGCCGTAGAGCAGGTTGCGGCCGTACGTCTGCACCTCGTACGGCTCGATCCCCTTCGGCGTCCACATCGTCCCGGTGTACCCCGCGCGCAGTTCGAGCCGGAACGGCCCGCCGAGCAACGAGCCCGGCTGATCGGGGCTCGTGTCGCTTTTCTGCGCGAGCGGGGAGACCGGGCACGCGGAGAGGAGCGCCGCCGCGACCACGAGCGCGATCCGTGCGATCCTCCGCTGCATCCGTGCCCTCCGCTCGACAGTGTGTGGTTGCAAGCTACACCCGGCCGCCCCCCGCGACCAACCCCGGCCCGCCGTCGCGGGCGCCGATCCCACCTCCCTGTGTCGCCCGTGCGGCTCATCTCCCGGTGCATGAAACCCGGGGCAAGCCCCGGGCCACGCTCCGCCTCATGCCCGCGGGGACGGGCCGCAGGCCGCCACCGCGGCTGATCAACCACCGGGATTCCCGTGTTTTCATCCCTGCGACATCCCGGCTTCGCCGGCGTGTCACAGGGGCACGTCCCGGATCCGCGTTTGACGAGCAAACGCGGGCACGAGGGCAAGGCGCGTTTGATAAATAAGCGCGGGCGCCCCAATGATTCCTCGGAAGAATGTCTCACCCGTGTACCGGCCGTGCGGGCTTGCCCGCGCGGATGCAAGCCGGTGTGTTTCTCGCATCCGGCATTTTTCTCGAGAATCGGTATCACGCTTGGATAACCTGGACCTTCTTCACCCGCCTTCCCGCACACAGACGCGTGAAGCCGGGTTCAGAATGACGGCTCAGGTGCCCGTCGAGCGCGAGCGTTCCCGTGTCATCAACTGGCGCCCGGCGGCTCAACCGACTACGTTCCGACATGCGATACGGCGCCCCGCTCCTCGACGGCCGGCTCGTCCGGCGCTACCAGAGGTTCCTCGCGGACATCGTGCTCGACGGCCGCCCGGTGACCGCGCATTGCCCGAACTCCGGGTCGATGGCCGGGCTGCTCGACGCCGGCAACCCGGTGCGCGTCTCCGGCCCGCACGGCGGGAAACGGAAGCTGCCGTACACGCTCGAGCAGATCCACATCCGCCGCCGTGACGGGCGTACACTCTGGGTCGGGGTGAACACGTCGCTGCCGAACCGGCTCGTGCGCGAGCTCGCGGATGGCGCCGGCCTGCCCGGGCTCGAACGGTACACGACCGCACGCAGCGAGCGACCGCTCGGTGACCACAGCCGGATCGACCTGCTGCTGGAAGGCGACGATCTGCCACCGTGCTGGGTCGAGGTGAAGAACTGCACGCTCGTGCAGCGGGATCCGGCGCGGGTGGATTCGGTCAACGAGGGCGCGGTCGCGACGTTTCCCGACGCGGTGACAACCCGCGGGCTGAAACACCTCGACCTGCTCATCGACCGGGTGCGGAACGGCGAGCGTGCGGCGGTCGTGTTCACTGTGCAGCGGGCTGACGGGAAGTGGTTCGCGCCGGCGGCGGCCTACGATCCGGCGTACGCGAAGCGGTTTCACGAGGCGCGCGCGGCGGGCGTGCTCATGATCCCACTGCGCGCGCGGGTCAACCGCGCCGGGATTGAGCTCATCCCCGACCCGCTGCCGTATCATCCGGCGCTCTCGGACTGAGGTCGTACCGGTCGCTCAAGCTTGCCCGCGCGGTTCATCCCCGGGGAGATGAGACCCGAGGCTGAAGCCCCGGGCCACCCGTCTGTTCAGGTGCGATCAGAGACCGTTGAAGAAGTGGTCCCGGCTGGATGAACCGCCGACCGCCGGCGAAGTGTCATTCTGACGCCGCTGCAGGCGGCGGAAGCATGTTCTGAACGCAGTGAAGGAAAGGTCCGAGTTCTCAACAGGTTGACTCATGAAAATCACCGTCAGCAAACCTGGACCTGCTTCACTTCGTTCAGCATGACGGTCAATCGCACCCTTATCAACAGTCTCGATCAGATCGAGAGGATTCGAGATGCGGTCTCTGCTGATTGTTGTCACCGCTGTATTCGTTATTGCTGCGGCCGGCGCGCAACCGCCGGTGTGGAAGGCGGAACTGATCGCGGAGCGGGCGCGGGTCGATTCGATCTACGCGCACAGCCCGCTCAGTCCGTTCGCCTCGATCGGGCAGGCGGTGTTCAGGCCGGGCAACCCGTTGCGTGTCGTGCTCGCGGCGGACACGCTGCTGCTCGGGAAACCGTCCGCCGACACCGGCCTGCCGATGCTCGAGTTCATCTTCCGCGCGAAGCAGGACGTGGTATATGTGCGTTCGCCGCAGGGCGGGCCGTTCCACCTCAACCGCCGGCCGATCGGTCCGGTTCCGCAGCCGGTGACGAGCGCGGACACGGTGCACGCGGCGGAGTTCCTGCTCAAGGTGTACAAGGGGTCGAGCTCGGCCCGGGCGCGCGCGTTCAAACCCGGCGGCGCGCTGCAGCCGGCGTTTCACGGGCTCAGCTGGTACGCGCCGGCCGATCAATACCGCGTGAGCGCACACGTCGAACCGGCCGCCGGCGACACGCTCGTGATGCCGACCTCCGCCGGGCTGGAGAAATCCTACATCCGCCACAGCCGGCTCCGGTTTGCGCTCGCCGGCGGCTCGCACGAGCTCACCCTGTTCGCGCCGGCCTCCGCTCCCGGCGCGTACGGGTTCATCCCGTTCACCGACGCGACCAGCGGGGGGGAGACGTACGGCGGCGGCCGCTACCTCGATCTCGATCTCCCCGCCGCCGGCAGCGACTCCCTGTTGCTCGATTTCAACATGGCGTACAACCCGCTCTGCGCCTACGTGCCCCACTACAACTGCCCGATCCCGCCGGCGGAGAACGCGCTCGAAATCCCGATCCACGCGGGCGAAAAGGCGTACGGAGACCACGATTGAACGAGCCGGGACGGTTGATCGCGTTTGAAGGCATCGACGGGTCGGGGAAGACGACCCAGTGGAAACGGCTCGCCGCGCGGTTGCGTGCCGGCGGGCGCGAAGTCGTGCTCTCGTACGAACCGACCCGAAACCGGTGGGGGCGGGCGCTGCGGGACGCGTGGCTCGGCGGAAAACGGCTGCCCGTCGAAGAGGAGATCCACCTGTTCGAACGCGACCGGCGCGAGCATCTGCACACGTTGATCCGGCCGGCGCTCGCGCGCGGAGCGATCGTCCTCCTCGACCGCTACTATTACTCGTCCGCGGCGTACCAGGGCAGCCGCGAAGGGCAGACACCGGAAGCCGTGCTCGCCCGGTTCGAGACGTTCGCCCCCGCCGCCGACCTGATGCTCCTGTTCGACCTGCCGGTCACGGAGGCGCTCTGGCGGATGAACGACTCCGGCAAGTCGCCGGACGCGATGGAAGTGCGCGGAAACCTGGAACGGGTCGCGCGCGCCTACCGCTCCCTCGACCGCCCGGAGATCCGGCGCATCGACGCGTCCGGCCCGCCGGACGAGGTGGAGCGGCGGGTGTGGGACGTTGTCAGGCGCGTGTTGCCGTGACCCGCGCACACACACAGACGTGTCGCCCGTGCGGGGGAGCCCGCGCGGATGATCCAAGGGGGCATGGCGTGCGCCGCGCTTGACGAGCAAGCGCGGGCACGAGTGAGGTGGAGACAGGCCCGTGGTTGCTCGCAACCGCGGCTCATCAACCAGTGCATGAGACCCGGGGCAGGCCCCGGGCCACCCGCGGCTGTTCAACCTTTTGATTATCCTTGACTAAAGTCAAGGGCAAGGAAATAAGACCGCTACTTCCCGGCGAACTTCGCCTCGCGCTTCTCGAGGAACGCCTGCGTACCCTCCTTCACGTCCTCGGTCGCGTAGCAGGCGGCGAACAAATCGGCCTCCATCCGCATCGACTCGCCGTACCCGATCGCGAGCCCGCGGTAGGCGGCGTCCTTCGCATAGCGGAGCGCCAGCGGCCCGACCTTCGCGAGCGCGCCCGCGACCTCCTTCGCCGTGTCGGTCAACGCGTCCGGCGCGACGACTTTGTTCACGAGCCCGAGCCGGCGCGCCTCCTCCGCGCCGACCATCTCGCCGGTGAGCAGCAGGTGCAGCGCGGAGCCGAGCCCGACCAGTTTCGGCAGGCGCTGCGTGCCGCCGAAGCCGGGGATCAGGCCAAGCTTCACCTCGGGCTGGCCGAACACGGCCTTCTCCGATGCGACACGGAGCGTGCACGCCATCGCGATTTCGCAGCCGCCGCCGAGCGCGTACCCGTTGACCGCGGCGACGACCGGTACCGGCAGCGTCTCGATCCGCGTCATCAGGTGCTGGCCCGTGCGGGCGAACTCACGCGCCGCGACCGGCGTCAGCCTGTTCAGTTCGCTGATGTCCGCGCCGGCGACAAACATCTTCCCCGCCCCGGTGAGGATCACCGCGCGGACACCGTCCATCCGCTTCACCTCCGCGAACGCCTGGTCGAGTTCGCTCACAACCTGACGGCTCAACGTGTTCGCCTTCGGGTTGTCGATCGTGACGGTGACGATCGCGTCGTCGCGGTCGATTCGAACCTTTTCGTACGCCATCGTTCCTCCCTGCCTCAGGACTACGGTTGTCCGTGACTGCATGCGTGCATCGAAGATCGACCCATGTCTGCACAGCAGACATGGGGATAGTGCGCAGCGCAGGTCGGGCCACCCGGTGCGCCCGCGATGTTTATGCCCCGTGCCTGCTTGCAGGCCGGGCTGATCCGCCTGTACGTCGGGGTGGCCCGGGGCTTGCCCCGGGTTTCATCAACCGGTGGATGAACCGCGGTTGCGAGCAACCGCGGGCACAAGGGCGGGAGCCGCATCCCACAGCCCGCAGTCCGCAGTCCGATCACCATGTGAATATCGTAACCAGAGTCGCGCCCGGCCAAACGGCCGCTCGAGACCGAGTACGGTGACAGGCGTCACCCGGCGCCGGCGAGCGCGGCGTCAACTTCTTCTCTCACGCAGGGATCGGGTTCGTTGCGCCACGCGCGCACGAGCGCCTCCCGGGCGGCGGAATCCCCGTCGATCCGCGCGAGCGCCCATGCGGCGTGCCCGCGAACCAACGGTTCGTGCTCATTGGCAAGCGCGTGCGCGAGCGCGGGGACGGCCTCGTCGCTGCCCCAGTTGCCGAGCGCGACGGCGACGTTTCGCAGCAGCCCGCGCCGTTTCGTCCGCTTCACCGCCGACTTCCGGAACATCGCGCGGAAGCCGCCATCGTCGAGCGCGAACAGGTCGAGCAGCTTCGGCGCGCCGAGCTCGGGGATCTGCGGCTCGAACCACGGCTCGTTTGTCTGCGCCGTGTCGCGGGCGTTGTACGGGCATGTCTCCTGGCACAGGTCGCAGCCGAACACCCAGTTGCCCAGCTTCGGCCGCAGCTCGCGCGGGATCTGTCCGCGGTGTTCGATCGTCAGGTAGCTGATGCACAGTTCTGCGCGGTTCACGTACGGCTCAGCGAGCACGCCGGTCGGGCAGATGTCGCCGCAGCGGTGGCAGTCGCGGCAGCCGAAATGCACCGGCCGCTCCGGGTCCGGCGGCAGCTCAAGGTCGAGCAACAGTTCGCCGAGGAAGAAGTACGAGCCTTCGTTGTGTCGGATCAGCAGCGTGTGCTTGCCGGTGAACCCGGCGCCGGCGGACGCGGCGATCGGCCGTTCGAGCAGCGGGCCGGTGTCCACGTACGCGCGCCCGTTCACATCACGGCCGGCGAGGTAGGAGATCGCGCGCAACAGGACGCGCAGCCGCGGCAGCATCAGGTCGTGGTAGTCGCGGCCCCACGCGTAGCGGGCGAACCGGCCGCGGGACGGGTCGGTCGCGTCGCGCGCGTCCGGCGGTACCGGCTGGTCGTACGCGAGCCCGACGGAGAGGATGCTGCGGCCGGCGGGCCAGAGCTCGCGCGGGTCGATCCGGCGCTCCGGGTTTCGCGCGAGCCACTCCATCCCGCCGGCGTGCCCGAGGCTGAGCCAGGTGCGCAGGTAGTCCGCGCGCGGGGGCGGGCGGTACGGCGCGATCACCGCGAAGTCGAACCCGACACTCGTCGCGGCGAGCTTGATGCGAGCGGCGAGCTCGCCGTCGGCTCGCGTGTATTGCTGAGCATACGGGTAACTCATCGACGATAGGGCGGGACGTATCTGTCCGGGACGAACTGCCGTGCCGCCGGACGGTCGGTCAACCGCTGCCGGTCTGCGTCTCGAGGATCTCATCGACCTGCGGCCGCAGGCGGGCGCTTGTACTCGCAAACTTGTTGATGAACCTCACGAGCAGCATCCCGAACGCGAGGCCGGCGAACGAACCGGCGACTCCGCCCTGAACTTCCTGGCCGCTGGCGCTGATGCCGACGATCGCGCCGCCGATTGTGGTTGCGACCGGGAGTCCGAACACGGTGAGCGCGGCGCCGATCCGCGGCGCTTCCTCGCGGCGCAGCGAGACGATGTCGCCGACATGCGCACCGCAGGCATTCGCCGCGTCGATCAGCGGCGACGGCCGGCTGTCCGGGAAGCACCACGAGCTCGCGCCGCACGCCTCGCACGCAGCATGGTGGTGCGGTCGCACGCGCGCAATGTCGCCCGCGAGTTCAACTACCTCCCCCCGTTCGACAGGGGGCTCGCCGGACGGATCGATGCCCCGCATCTTGATCACAATTCCCTCGACAGAGATCGGAGTTCACGGACAAGATACAACGAGCTGTGGGTCACCGGGAGCCAATGCTGCCAGCGAGACCGGGCGCTCGACGGCTCGAAACGCGCATCAGCGCTCACTTTCGTGCCTCTGTGCTCAATGACCCTAAATACACAAAAATCCCGTAATAGAGAGCGGAAATATCTGGTGCTTCGCTGTTTCGTGTGGGTAACCTGAACGTCGCGATTCCCTGTCAAGTTCGCTGAGAGGCAAGCGCAGCGCAGTCTCTCGGCGGACTTGACGGCTGACTGAACTACCCACACGAAATAGCGAGGAACCAGCCGGATCGTCTGCCTCTACCCCACCGGCGGCATGGTCCAGATCCGCGAGAGTTCGTCGTTCGGGCTCGAAGGATACTACGGCGTCGTCAAGGATCAGGGCCGCGATCCCGCCCGGCCGGTGCTCATCCTCTACGCCGACCCGAACGGGAAACGCGTGAAACCGCGCACGCTCGACTTCTCCGAAGATCCGGAGCTGCGCCTGCGCGTGATGTCGTGACTGCCACCCACCGCAAGCCTGTGCGTACCAGTGAGCCTTGACTGAAGTCAAGGGCAAAGGGGGGTGCGTCGCCCCTTGCCCCCGACTTCAGTCGGGGTTCCACCTTACCGCAAGCCTGTGCGTACCAGTGAGCCTTGACTGAAGTCAAGGGCAAAGGGGGTGCGTCACCGCAGCCCGCATCCTGCGCGGACGCTAACGAACCAGCACGAGCTTACGGACCTGGTCCGCGAGCCCGGGCACGCTCGCGCGGACGAAGTAGAGTCCGCTGGAGAGGCGGGACGCTTCGAACGGGAACGTGTGATCGCCGGCGCTCAGCGTACCGTTCGCGAGGCGTGCAACCATGCGGCCGGTCACGTCGTACACCGCCACATCGACATCGGCCGGTTCGCTGAGGGTGAGCGAAACCGCGGTTGTCGCGTTGAACGGGTTCGGATGGGCGGACAGCAGGCTGACGGTTGCGGATGGAAGGTCACGTCCGACCGGATTGACAAGCTCCTGTTCGCCGGCCGCCGACTCGCGCACGTACTCCTGGAAGAACCGCCACATCTCGCCGTTCAGATCCAGCCCCTGCGGGATCTGATGAGGCCACTCGTGGTTCTCCCCGTTGGAACCGTTGAAGTGCAGGGAGAAGAAGACTATCTCGAGACCGGACCGGTGGTTGACGCTGAGCTTCCGGCTCACACGCGGCACAATATTGTACAGGGGATTCACCTCGTACGTCGAACACCCGAGTCCGAACTGCCACACCCAGTCGGCGTATGCCGCGTACTGGTAGGGTACGATGGCGTCGTTCACGTTGTGGCTGTGCATCACCCCGATCGGGAACTGGGGAGGATTCTGCGCGGTCACCGTGGTCGGAATCCCGCAACTGCTCACGCAGATCGCGGCGATGCGGTGACTGAGCTCGTAACCGATCACCTGCGCGACCACGCCGCCGGCGGAGTTGCCGATCGCGTACACGCGCGTCCAATCAACGTCGTAATCCGGGCTGGCCGCGATCTCATCGAGGATCGTGGTTGCGAACGTAACGACATCGACGCCGTTCCACCGGTATGTCCAGTGGCCGAACACGCGCACGAAGTCGCCCTCCGGGCACGCCACGTAGAAACCGTGCTCCTCCGCCAGTTCATGAAGCCGGACCTCCTCGCTGAAGAAGGTCCAGGCGTCGGGGCCGTTCCCGTGCACGCAGATCACAAGCGGCGCGTCCGGTTCGACCGTGGTCGGCGTGTACACGTAGTAGTTGAGATCGAGGCTGCCGTCCGTCGAGTGGTACGCGTCCCACTCCCCCGGGGGCTGGGCAAGGGAAACGACCGGGAGCAGAATCAGGATCAACCATGCCGATTGCCGTTTCATCTCTCACCCTCCGAGAAGTTCGTGATCATGTACCGTGTGTTATAATAGCGCTGCAAACCATGTGATAGCCAGCGGTTGAGGGAGCCGATCCACCACTCCCGAGTGACGCGGCTCCCGGCACGCCGATTGCTTCCCCTGATGGGCGAGGAAGCGCACATGAGCTGCGAAGTCCGGGTTTGACAGGGGTGTCCGGTGGGACTCGAACGTCGCCGGCAGCAGGCGAGCGGAGGCGCATCAGCCAGAACGGCAGAATGAATGCGCCATTCCGGCAGAACCCGTGCGCCGTTCCGGCGAGATCGTCCCGTGCGCCACCCGCGCGGCCTGTCGCAAACAACCGGGATGGAGTATCGAATACAAGGACTATTACAAGACGCTCGGCGTGGACCGCAACGCCTCGAAGGAGGAGATCCAGAAGACGTACCGCCGGCTCGCGCGCAAGTACCACCCGGACGTGAACAAGCAGCCGGGCGCGGAGGAGAAGTTCAAGGAGATCGGGGAGGCGTACGAGGTGTTGCGGGACCCGGAGAAGCGCCGGAAATACGACACGCTCGGCGCGAACTGGAAGCACGGCCAGGGTTTCGATCCGCCTCCGGACTGGGGCGGGTTCTCCGGCGGTCGCACGCGCGCCGGTGGCAGCGGCGAATTCGGCGACTTCAGCGACTTCTTCGAGTTCGTTTTCGGCAACATGGGCGGCGGCGGGGAATTCCGTCGTGCCCGCAGCGGCGGCGGCTTCGGAGGTTTCGGCGGGCGGACAGGCGCCGCGTTTCGCGGCTCGGACCACGAGGCCGAAATGGAGCTGGCGCTCGAAGAAGCGCTGAGAGGAGGGAAGCACCGTGTTACGCTGCAGGCCGCCGGACCGGGCGGTTCGCCGCAGAAGAAAACGCTGGACGTGCGCATCCCGGAGTATGTCCGTGACGGGATGAAGATCCGCGTTCCCGGCCAGGGGGGACCGGGCGCGAACGGCGGGCCGCCGGGCGACCTCTACCTGACGATCCGGATCAAGCCGCACGAGCGGTTCGTCGTTGACGGCAGCAATCTCGAGGTTGTGCTCCCGGTCACGCCGTGGGAAGCGGCGCTCGGCGCGACGGTCACCGTGCCGACGCCCGACGGCAGAGTCAAGCTGAAGGTGAAACCCGGGTCACGTTCCGGCCAGAAACTGCGCCTCGCCGGCCAGGGTCTGCCGAAGAAAGCGGGCGGCCGGGGCGACCTGTACGCGCGGATCCAGATCCAGGTCCCGCGTCGGTTGAGCAAGCACGAGAAGGAACTGTTCGAGTTTCTCAGCGCGCGCAGTTCGTTCAATCCCCGCGACTGGGAAAAGCGATAATCCCGCTCGCCGACCTGCGTTCGACATCTCCCTCGCGCCTCTTTTCCTGCGAAACCCGTCTCATCCTCCCCGCCCCGGGTGGCGCTCCGTCCCGCTCGGGCGTATTTTCCCGTGGATACCCGGACCGCGGGCGTGCCCGCGCGCGGTCGCGCTCCATGCAACCAGGGAGGATGCGATGGCCGACAACGAGGGGGAGCCGAGGGTCCCCACCACCCCCGAGACGCCTGACCCGGATGTGATCGGCGACGAGCCGACCGCAGTCGTCAATCCGTGGCGGCGGGTGTTCACCGTGTTCTGGGACCCGGTCGCGTCTATGCGCGGGGTGAAGCTGGCGGGCCGCTGGCTGATGCCGTTCCTGTTCTTCGTGATCTGCGTTGTCATCTTCGCGCTCGCCGGCGGCGACACGATCACCGAATTCGCTCGCGACCAGATGTCCGAGCGGTTCGACGAGATGGTCGCGGAGGGGACACTCACCCACGAGCAGGCGGACCAGATCTACGAGCAGCAGGCGAATTCGCCGATCATCGGCACGATGATGTATGTGAACCCGATTGTCGGCGGGCTTCTGATGAAGCTTGTGATCGCGGCGCTGTTCATCCTGATCGGAAACGTACTCCTCGGCGGGAGCGAGAAGTTCGGCCGCTACTGGTCGCTCGCGTGGTACGCCGGCGTGATCGGCGCCCTGCACATCGTACTCTACGGGATCCTTGTCGGCGTGACGAACGACCCGCACGGCGGCTACATCGGGCTCGCGGTGTTCACGAAGGCGAACCCGGAAGCGACGTTGCACAAGCTCGCGCAGGTCGCGAACGTGTTCCTCATCTGGGAGGCGATCGTCGCCGGGATCGGACTGAGCGTGCTCGCGAACAAGACACGGAGCGTGGGCATCCTCTCGGGGCTGCTTGTCTATCTCGGCCTCGGTGTGCTCACCTCGCTGCTGTTCGGACAGCCGGCGGTGTGAGCGGGCTGGCGCGGGCTGCGGGCTGCGGACTGAGGGTACAAACGACCCTTGCCCTTGACTTCAGTCAAGGCACACAGGCCCGCGGTTGCTTGCAACCGCGGCTCATACAACGGTACATCGCTGCCGTGCAAATGCC
>JAANWZ010000090.1 GCA_018263585.1 Calditrichota bacterium
TCTCTGCACTTACCCTTGCCCTTGACTTCAGTCAAGGATAGTCAAGTGTTGTATGAGCCGCGGTTGCGAGCAACCGCGGGCCTGTTCCCTGTGTGGCCCGGGGCCTCAGCCTCGGGCTTCCTCATCTCACACGTGCGCGCGGGCGGCGCGTTCCGACCCGCAGGAGATCAGCGCTTCCGCCGCCGGATTCTCGACTTGAGCGGCCGGCCCTTCGGTTTCTCCCTGTCTCCGGACTCGCCGGAACGTGCCTTCCCGTTTTCACCCGGCGATTCCGCCCGCCCGGCGGGAGCCGCGCCTTTTTTCTCATCAGCCGGCGCGGGCTCTTTCGCACGTCCGCGCCGCGGTTTCAGTTTCGATTTCGGTTCCGCCTCTGCCTCGGGCGCCGGTTTCTCCTTTTTCGCGGGCGCCGGCTTCTTCGCCCGCACAGGTTTGTCCTTTTCCGGCGCGCCTTTCGCCGCAGGCCGCCGGCGGGCCGGCTTCTTCTCCGGTTTCTTCGCCTCCGGCTTCTCCTCCGGTTTCTTCGCCTCCGGCTTCTCCTCCGCCGCCGCCGATTCCGCCGGCTTCTTCTTCTTCGCGACGTCCGCCTGCTTCGCGCCGTTCTCGTCGGCCGCCTTTCGCGCGGTCTTCTTCGCGGGCGATTTGCGGCGGGGAGCCGCACGTGACGTCTTCGGCTTCGCCTCCTCCGGCTCCTCGGTGACCGGCAGCGTGTGCCCGCCGCCCTGCTTGACAACGAGACTGGGCGCCTTCGCCGGGGCCGGCGCGGCCTGCGCCTGGCCCGGCTGACGCGGGGCGGCGCCGCTCTCGCCGGCGAGCCCGAACCCGGTCACGACCGGAGTTCCGCCGCTCTTCGGGTCTTTGATCAGCCCGATCAACTGGTGCTTCGCCGCATCCTCGAGCAATTGTGAAAAGCTCGAGTAGCCGTACTGGGATTCGGTGAACGACGGCCGCTTCCGGCGGATCGTGTCCTTGATCAGGCTGCCCCAGAGCACATCCTTGTTCTCGCGCATCAGCGCCGCGACAGCGTCGAGCATGAGCGAGAACGCGTCGTGCTGCCTCTTCGTGAGCCCGACCGGCAGCGGCGGGCGGTTGATCGGCAGGCTGACAAGATCTTCGTAGAAGATGAACTCGTCGCAGTTGTTCGCGAGCAGGTTGCTCGTGGACTGGGCGAGCCCGAATCCGATCACGACCTTGTCGTTCTCCTTCAGCTTCGCAACGAGCGGCGTGAAATCGCTGTCACCCGAACCGATCACAAATGTATCGATGTGCTCCTTCGTGTAGCAGAGATCGAGCGCATCGACGACGAGACGGATGTCCGCCGAGTTCTTGCCGATGCTGTGCCGCATCGGGATGTCGATCATCTCGATCGCGTGCTCGTGCAACGACTGTTTCGCGTCACTGAACAGGCCCCAGTCGGCATAAGCACGCTTGTAGATGATCCGGCCCTTTTCCAGCAGGCGCTCGAGCACTTTTCTCACTGCAAACGGCTGCCCGCCGGATTCTCTCAGACCGATCGCGATATTGTCGTAGTCGATGAACAGCGCGATCAGTGATTCGTTTTCATGGTTCATGGCGTTTTCCCAACTGCCACGCCCGCGCGTGGCATTCAGACCTTTCGTGCCCGTTTGGATGATTCTCATGCAACCTTGTAATGTATTCAGTTCCCGGGCCTCGGGCAACTGCATTCGCGCGGAACCCGGCCGCGTCCGGGGAGGGCACGCGCGTCAGAACGTGAACCCGAGCCCCGCCCGCAGCACGGTGAACGAGCCGAACTCCTCGAACGATCGTTCCCACAGCGACGCGCGCTCCGGCGCGTCCTCGTCGCGCCGCCAGCCGTCGCCGGAAACCAGCGCCCGAGTGTGCGCCAGCTCCACGTGCAGCCGGAGCGGCCCGTACACCCGGGTCTCGATCCCGAACAGAAACATCCACCCCGCCTCGAAATCCGTGCTCCGCTCCTCGGCCTCGGACGCGAAGTTCTGCCGCACGTTCCGTTGCAGCGCGGTCACACCGAGCCCGACATACGGCGACACGAGCTCACCGCCCGGATAGTAGAACAGGTTGGAATGAATAACAGTGGCAAACGCGTCGGCGTTCGCCACCGCCTGCGCATCGGCGAGCACGTCCGCGTCCACATCGTCCAGCTCACTGTCGTACACGAAGAACCCGACCCCGATTCTCCACACCGATCCGGCATCGAGACGCGCCCCGTAGCTCTCCCCCGCCCCCCAGGACAGGCGGGAGTCCAGGTTCGACGACACCTGGTCGAGCGGTTTGCCGGCCACGGCGTACGCGTGCACGGGCGGAAACGCGCGTTCATGCCGGAACTCCTTTCGCTCCATCCTGAGCACGAGGTTCTTCCGTTCGCCGGGCTCCAGGCTCACGATCTCCCGCCGCGGATTGTAGCCCTGCCGGATTGCGACCACTGTGTCACGGATTCCCGACGCCAGTTCGAGGGTCAGGGGAGCAAATCCGACCGGCTCGCCGTTCACCAGCACCGTCGATTCGAGCGGAATCGTGTCGATCGTGAGCGTGGCGTGCGGATTGAGCAGCCGGTCCAGCATCAGCCCGGCCGCCCTGCTCACGGCCCGAACCGGCACCTGTTCCGTTCGCACAGTCCCGCCCCCGCGCTGGATCACACGCCGCTCAGCCACTGAGACAAGGCGAAGTTCATACGCCACCGGGTCACTGAGCTTCGCCGAGACCAGCTCGAGAGCGAGCACAATGTCCGCGCCGGTGAGCGTACCGAGGCGGAGCAGGCAGTCGAGGGAGAAACACCCGCCCGCGCCGTCCGTGCTCCCGGCGCCGGCGACCTCAGCGACTGTGTCCTGCGGGATGACCGCGAGCCGTCCATCTCCGCGAATCCGCGCCGCCAGTTTCTCCTGCATCTTCGCGAGTTGCGAACGGTCGGGTGCGGGGAGATAGCGGGCGTAACTGACCGGCGCGACCGCGATGCGCGAGCCGGTGTAGTCCTTCCACGCGAACGCCGGGCCCGCTGCAAACGCGGCGAGCGCGAGCAGGCAGACGACCAGCCCCTTTCCGCGCATGCCGGACCCCGCGGCGGCCGGCGTTCGCAGCGCTGTCCGGTTCCGGATCACACGGTGCGTTCGCCGTTCACTCATCGCCCGCTTCGCCTCCGCCGTGACGGTGCATATAGACGTCCATCTGGTGGAAAACCCCGTGCAGGACCTTGACGTCCCGTTGCTCGAGCAACGCCCGGTCGAGCACGCGCCCGAGCAGCATCAGGTAGCCGTCGATGTCCGGCCTCGGCTGCAGACCCGCCTTGACCACCGTGCGCGCCGCGTGTTCGAGGAGGCGCCGGCGCTCGCCCTTCGGCGCGGGAGTCCACGGGTACTCCGGCAGCGCTCCCGCCGCCGCCCGCGCGAGTTCGTGACAGACAAGCATCACCGACTGCGCGAGGTTGAGCGACGGGTACGCCGTCGCCATCGGAACCGTCATCCACCAGTCGCCGAGCAGCAACTCGTCCGTGCGCAACCCCCACTCCTCGCGGCCGAACACGACCGCAACCGGCCCGTCGCGCGCGAGTTCGATCAGGTGCGGGGCGACCGATTCCACCGGGTGCACGTGACGCGTGCGACGGCGGCGCCGGGCGGTCGTGATCGCGACCACGCGCATCCGCTCCACCGCCTCGGCGAGCGTCGCGTACTCTTCCGCCGCCTCGAGGATATCCTCGGATCCGACCGCGAGCGCGCGCGCTTTCCCGCTCCGCCACTGGTCAGCGCCGGCGACAATCAGCCGGCTCAGTCCCATCGTCTTCATCGCCCGCGCGGCCGCGCCGACGTTTTCCGGCCGCGCCGGTTCGACGAGGATCACGGCGATGTCCGCGAGCGACGCCCGCTCCTCCCGCCGCCAGAACTGGGACGGGCTGCGCGGGCCGGACGGGTGCGGCTGCTCCGGCCTCGCCGCGCGCGCAACCTGTCGCCTCCGCCGCATGATCTCCTCTTGACCGCGTTCACAGAAGGCTGCAATCTAGCGCCGCCGCACGCGGGGGCCAAGGTTGAAACCGCCGGCGCGCCGCGGGCGGGAGGTGCCGGCGGCACGGGCGACACCGGTTGCACGTGTCATACCGGTGAGGTAAGTTCCCGTGCCCGGAGACGCCTCCGGCCGGAGAGTATATGGAATCCCGATGAACGAACAAGCCAAGATCACGACCGGCGCAGCACTTCCCGGCGAGCAGGAGTTCGACCGTTCGCTGCGACCGCTCGCGTTCGCAGATTACGTCGGCCAGGAGAAGCTGAAGTCGAACCTGGAAGTGTTCGTCGCCGCCGCCCGCCAGCGCGAGCAGGCGCTCGACCACAGCCTGTTCTACGGCCCGCCCGGACTGGGAAAGACCACGCTCGCCGGGATCATCGCGCACGAGATGGGCGTGCGCATGCACCTCACGAGCGGACCTGTGCTCGAAAAACCCGCGGACCTCGCCGGCCTGCTCACGAAGCTCGAAGAAAACGAAGTCCTGTTCATCGACGAAATCCACCGGCTGAACAAAGTCGTCGAGGAGTACCTGTACCCGGCGATGGAGGACTACCGGCTCGACATCCTCATCGACCGCGGTCCGGCGGCGCGCAGCGTGCAGCTCAACCTCCCGCAGTTCACCCTGATCGCGGCGACAACCCGCGCCGGGCTGCTCACCGCCCCGCTGCGAAACCGGTTCGGGATCACCGGCCGGCTCGACTACTACAACCACGATGAAATCCAGACAATAGTCGAACGCAACGCCGGCAAGCTTGATGTGAAACTCGGCGACGGCGCCGCCTGTCACATCGCCGCGCGCAGCCGGGGCACGCCACGTGTCGCGAACCGGTTGCTGAGACGGCTGCGTGACTTCGCCGAAGTCGAGGGCGCCGGCACGCTCACCGTGGAGATCGCGCTCCAGTCCCTCGAACGGCTGGAGATCGACGAGCACGGCCTCGACGACATGGACAAGCGGATCCTCGAGTCGATCATCGACAAGTACCGGGGCGGACCGGTCGGCCTCGGCACACTCGCCGTCAGCATCGGCGAGGACACCGGCACGATCGAAGAACTGTACGAGCCGTTCCTGATCCAGCAGGGCTTTCTCGAACGCACCCCGCGCGGCCGTGTCGCAACCGCCGCCGCGCGCGAACTGTTCGGTTCCGGCGGGCGGTCCGGCGACCAGCTCAGATTGTCCTGACGGCCGATGGACCGACGCAGCGACTACCTCTACGAGCTGCCGGATGATCTGATCGCCCAGCAGCCCGTCGAACCGCGCGACGCGAGCCGGCTGCTCGTGCTCGACCGCGCCCGCGACTCGCTCGCACACCGCCGCTTCCACAACCTCGCGCAGTTCCTCGACCCCGGCGACACGCTCGTTTTCAACGACACGAAGGTGATCCCGGCGCGCCTGTTCGGACACCGGGAAACCGGCGGGCGTGTCGAGCTGCTCCTGCTCGAGGATTTCGAGCCGACGGTGTGGTCCTGCCTCGCGAAACCGGCGAAACGGGTTAAATCGGACACGCGTGTCCGGTTTTCCGGCGGATGGACAGGAACCGTTGTCGGAGAAGGCGATGCAGGCCGGCGCGTAGTGCGTTTCCTCCCCCCGCACGGCGCGCCCGTGACCGTGGAGACATTCCTCGCGTGGCTCGATGAGGCCGGGGCCACTCCGCTCCCGCCCTACATCCACCGCCCCGCCGAACCCGGCGACCGCGACCGCTACCAGACGATCTACGCGAAAAAAGAAGGATCCGTCGCCGCCCCCACAGCCGGCCTGCATTTCACACCCGCGCTGCTGCGCCGGATCGAACGGCGCGGCGTTCGCTCCGTCCGGCTCACGCTGCACGTCGGGATCGGCACCTTCCGCCCCGTCGAGGTCGAAAACCTCGCCGAACACGTGATGGACGAGGAACGCTACCACCTGTCCGCCGCCGCCGCCGGCGAGTTGAACGCGACCCGCGATCGCGGCGGCCGCATCGTCGCGGTCGGCACGACCAGCGTTCGCACGCTGGAGAGCATCGCCGACAACCGCGGCCGCTTCCGCGAGTCATTCGGACGCACCTGCCTGTTCATCCGTCCTTCTTACAGGTTTTGCGGCGTCGATGCACTGATCACGAACTTCCACCTGCCCGGATCGACGCTGCTCATGCTCGTGAGCGCGTTCGCCGGGCGCGAGCGAATCCTCGCCGCCTACCGGGAAGCAGTGCGGCGGAGGTACCGCTTCTTCTCTTACGGCGATGCGATGCTGATCGTCTGATTCTATCGCACAGGCCTGAAACTGAAAACGACCCGGCCGGCTTGTTCAGGATGACACTCCCTACAGGCCCGCGGTTGCTCGCAACCGCGGCTTCGAGGTTGTGGTGTTCATCACCGTTGGATCACCCGCGCGGGCAAGCCCGCACGGCCGGTACTGAAACGCGCCCCCTGTGTC
>JAANWZ010000091.1 GCA_018263585.1 Calditrichota bacterium
AAGGATCTACCTCATACACCTCCCACCGGTTGATGCGAATGCACGCTCGGTGGTGCTTGCTGGTAGATCCTTCACTTGCGCGGGCCTGAAACTGAAAACGGCCCGGCCCGCTTGTTCAGGATGACACTTGTGCGGCGAACAGACGCCGCGCTTGTTCAGGATGACACAAAGGGCGTCGCCTCAACCGATACAGACGGCGGCGCGGTTCAGGATGACGCCGTCACATCGCGCCCGCACATCCCCACCTGACTCGTGCCCGCACTTGCTTGCAAGTGCGGAGGAGGCCCGCAGTCACTGGCGAACGGCTTTGATCCGCGGTTGCAAGCAACCGCGGGCCTGTGCCGGCGCCTCATGCTACCCCGTCGCCTCGAAGTACTTCGTCTTCGTCTGCCCGCGGTACAGGGAGCGCACGTCATCGAGGTACTTGCGGCCTTCGTTGAGCTGCTTCCGTTCCCGGCGCAGCTTGCCGAGGTTGTGCTCGAGCACGCGCGCGAGCTGCCGGTCGAGTTCGTGCAGCTCGCGCACGCGGTCCTCGTCGAAGCGTGCGAACGGATTGCTCCGCGAGCGGGCGAGCTCGCGGGAGAACGCGGGCAGCCCGTCGCTCGTATCGAACCCCCAGAGCCGGGCGAGCACACGTTCGCGCAGGCGCAGCGTGCCGTTCACCGCGTCGATGTGCTCCACCTTCGCCTGGCTCAGCGCCTCCTCAGTGAGCCGGCACAGGTGGTCGAACAGGGCATCGGTTGGAACCGGCGCGCCGTTCATCGCTGACGCCCCGCCTGCCGGATCCGCACGAGCCCCGCCTGCCAGTCCTCGAGCATCACCTGAAGCTCGTACTCGATCAGGTCGGCGATCAGGATCCCGTCCCGGTTCTCCTGCGCCTCGATCAGTTCGCTGAGCAGGCCGCTGATCTTCTCTGTCAGTTCGGTGAGATTCTGGTTGCCGGCGGTCACAGACTCGGCGTCGAGCTGAAGCAGTGCGGCGGTCGAATGCGTCGTGCGCAGGAGCACCTGCAGCCCGTCGATGCAGCGGGCGAAAATCTCGTTCGAACGCTCGAAGCTGCCGGAGCGGAACTCGTCCGCGCTCCGCGTCAGCTCCCTGGTGAGCTCGCCGTGAAACTGCTCGATGCTCTCCAGCGTCTCGAGCGCGAGCTGTTTCGCGTCCGCGGTTTCGAGCTCGAAGTCGCCGCTACCGTGGACCGGCTCGAGATGACGGTCGGGCTGGCCGGTGATGTCCTCGCCGTTGTAGCAAACGCGGACGATGCGCAGCGACTCGTCGATCTCCTGCGCGACCGTGCCGACGACATCGCCGACGGTGCCCAGGTTCTGTTCCGCGACGCCGACTTCGGCGCCGTCCAGTTTCACCCTGATCATCATGCCCTCCTTCCGGCCGGCACGGAAGCGCGCATCCGCTCGCGCACGCGGCCGACGGATCTTCACGTTCATCGAGCAGGTCCGCGAGGTTGCCCTGCTCGTCGAACCCGAGGTGGTTGACCGTGATCAGCAGGTCCGCGTTCAGGCTCGCGTACAGCAGTTGCTCGACGACATCGCCGCGTTCGAGGTAGCGGATCGGGAGCACGCGATGGCCGAGCCGGGCGAGCGCGGCGCCGATCTCACGCTGCAGGTAGTAGTCGCTCTCGAACAGGATTACCGTCAGCAGTTCATCGCGCATCCGGGGGCGGATGAACCGGGCGTACGGGTTCAGTCCGCCGCGCGCGCCGTTCTCATTGGGCGCCGGCTGTTCCTTTCGGTCGGGCGCGCGTTCCGCCTGCTCACCGAGCCCGGCTCCGGGCACGTTCTCGACGTCGAACCGGAACAACGCGAGCAGCAGGTGCAACGGTTCCGCGTGGAGGAAGTCGTTGAGCACACGCTCCTGCGCGGTGTCGATCTCCGCCGCGAGCCGTGTCAGCTCGCCGATCGGGCCGCGTTCGCCGAGACGGGCGAGCTCGCCGGCGGCGCGCTCTCCGCGCCGGGCGAGTTCCAGCAACTCGCGGCCCGCTCGTTCATGCGCCGGGATCAGGCCCGCGGTGGCCGGCAACCGGTTATCCGGTTCGCACCGCGACGCACGCGAGCCGGAACTCCGACCGCCTCCGCGCGGCCGAGGCGTCATTCTGAACCCGGCTTCACGCGTCTGTCTGCGTGAAGGCGGGTAAAGAAGGTCCATGTTATCGACGGGTTGTTCCTCGAGTTTCCTGGTGTCTCCCAGCTTTCTCGAACCCGGACCTTCTTCCCTTCGCCCGACAGACGGGCGTCGGGCTTCGGTCAGAATGACACGCCCGCCGCCTCCGATCTTGCTCCCGGCTGAGCCCAGGGAATATCCGGATGCAAGCAACCGCGGCTCATCATTACCTGGGGTCAACTCCGGGTCAAGCCGCCGCAGCAACGCGCGCCGGTGCCGTTCGCGCAACCGTTCACCGTCCGTCAACTCCCGCGGCAGCAGCGGCTCCGCCCGCCAGAAGCCGTATTCGTCGAACCCGGTGCGCGCAATCCGCACCGCGGGCAGATTGAACTCCGCGGGCACGATCAGCTCGAGCGCCGCGTCCGGGCAACGCTCCCGGATCCGGTCGAGACACGGCCCGCTCAGCAGCAGGTCGCCCATCCGCGCGAGGTTGAGTGCCGCGATTCTCATCCCAGCCCCTTCTCGCTCGCCGCTTGCCGGAACTCGTTCATCAACAGGAACAGCGCCTCCATTTCGCTGAGCTCGCCTTCACGGTGACGGATCGTCTCCGCGACCCCCTCCAGGTTGAGCACGTCCCCCGGGCCGCCCAGCGTCGAGAAGAACCGGGCGAGCTCCGGGTCGGTTTCCGACGCCGCGACCAGTTCGCGCACTGTGTTCCCGTTTGCGCGCGGGGGCCGCAGCGGGGCGTGTTCGCGGATCACATGCAGCGCCTCCTCCATCCGGTGGCGGTACGTGTGCTGCGCGAGCACGCGCTCCCGCCCCGCTTCCGCGATCCGGCGCGCCTGATCCGGGTGCGCGAGGAAATGGTCGATCTGCGCGCGGCAGCTCGCGACGTCGTCGAACACGGCGACCTCCTCCCCTTCGGTGAACAGGTCGGGGAGCAGCGAACGCCTGTCCACGAGCTGAAATCCGCCGCAAGCTGCGATCTCGAACGTGCGCGGGTTCACGAAATCCCCGTGCGGGTTGACGCCGTCGGTGTATGACGACGAGTGCAGGTTGAGGTTGATCCGGGACGCGTTGTAGATGAGCACGGTCTCACCGGTGTCAACACGGCGGCCGTTTTCCTGCAGCACGCCGCGCAGCCCGGGCGCGCCGTCCCAGTCGCTGCCCCACAGCTTGAACTGGCAGTCGAGCAGGTTGAGGAAGAAGCGGCGGCGGTTGCGGTAACCCGCGCCCATGTGCGAGTTGTCGCTGCCGTAACGCGCGCGCTGTTCGTCGCTCAACTGGACAGGACGGTGGACCTCGGGGTCGGCGGCGACGGGCAGGTAGTGAACATGCCGCGCCCCTGCCTCGCGCAGCCGCCGCCCGAACTCGGCCGTCTGGATGTGGAAGAACACGTCGTATTCCGGCGCGATCCGGCGCCAGTAGTCGGCGAGTTCGCCGTCCTCGACGAACCAGATCGCGGTCGCGATCCCGTGTCGCCGCAGCGCGCGCAACGCCTCGACCGTGCCCGGCGCCTGGGCGAGGAAGAGCACGAGCTGCGCGTTTGTCGCGCGCGCATTCGCGACCACGGCCCGCCCGAGCACGTTCGTCAGCTCGCCGAGCAGGGGCGCGCGGTCCTCCTCCCCGCTCGCGATCGTGTCAAGCAGATCCCACCCGGCGCGGAACACGGAGCTGTCGAGCAACTCGGCGTGATGGCCGAGTTCACGGAGCGCGCGTGCGACGGGCGGTCCCATCGAGAGCGTGCCGCCGAGCACAGGTCCGGCGACGAGCACACGCAGCGCCCGCGCGCGTCGGCCTGCGCGTGCTGCTCGCGGCCGGATCCGACCTCGACCTCGCTGCGGTCGATCTGGATTCCCTGCGCCGCGAGCTGGTCGCGGATCGCGGGCAGATGCTGCTCGAGCCGGCGCGCGGCCTCCGCCGACTCCGCCAGCAGCCGCAGCGTGTACCGTCCTTCGACCTGTTCCACGTGCAGGATCAGGCGGCCGAGGCTCGCCGGCTTCAGGTTCATCTTCAGCGCGAGCGCGCCGTCCGTTTTGATCACCCGCGCCTCGCTGCGGATGCGCGACAGCAGCTCCTGCAGGTTCTGCAACCCGTGCAGCGAGGGTTGCGACTGCGGCGCCTGCTGCGCGCGGGCCGCGTTCGAAACAGGCGCGCTCTTCACCGCTTTCGCGAACTGACCGGCCGCCGGTTTCGCGGGCGCGGCCTGCTGCGGATCAGAAGGTGGCCGGGGGTTCGCTCTTTCGCCCGCGCGCTCGCTGTCACGCGCCGCCCGTGAACGATCGGACTCCGGCCGCTTTCGTTCGCCGCGCGGGCGCTTTGTCTCACGCGTGCGCTCAACCTGCCCGCGATCCCGGGCCTTGTCTCCTGGCAGCGGGCGCAGATTCGGAGGCTTGCCCTTATCCCCCGGCAACGGGCGCACATCCGGGGGTCTGTCTGACGCCGCCGTGCGCCGCTCCCGCGTCGATGTCACCAGCCGGGCGGCAGGCCGGCCCGACCGTTGCTCCGAACGCACGTTTCCCCGCGCCTCGCGCTGATCCGCAGTCCGAGTCCGAGGTCTGTCAGATGTTTCAGACACGCGTTCATACCTGATCCGCGGCCGATCGTTGCCGGCGGCCGCGGCACGGTCCTGTTTCGGTTGCGATCGTTCCGCGAGCTCACTGCGCAGGCGCTGGAGAATCGCCCCGCCCTCGCTCGCCGGTCGCGCGCCGGGCTGACTGTCACGATGCGCGGTCGCCGGGGCGACGTGTCTGTTCGCACTCCCATTCGCCGCGCTGTTGCGTCCTGTCCGCGGCTGCCGTTCACGCGCGTCCTGGCCGGGTGCGTGCGCGCGCGGCCGCGGCGCTGAAGCCTGCGCGGGCCGCTCGTCCCGGTCGATCGCGACTTCCTGTTCGCGTGTCGCGGGGAGATCGAACCGCGGCGTGTCGGACATCTCGCGCTGGAACCGGGGCGCGCGTGATTGGCGGACCGGCTGTTGTGAACCGGCCCGTCTCCGCTTCGATCCAGCCGGCGGCGGGCCGGCGCGCGGCGCGGGGAAAATCCTGAGAGGATACGTGTGAACCCGGACGGCCTTTTCGCTACGCTCGGGCGCGCGCGCCGCGCACCGCCTGCTCGATCTTGTCCATCTCCTCCGGGCTGCGATCCTGGTAGCGCCGCTGCGTGCCGCCACCCTCGCCCTCGACGCCACGGTACACGCCGTCGATCAGTACGGACGCGGAAATCCGTTGCACTCCGCCTGTCTTCCGGCTCTCCTGGGTCGTCGTCTTCGAGATCTCGTAGTTCGTGATCGTGTTCGTTTCCAGCTGCGACTCGGAGCTGCCGAGCGCGGGCTGGTTCGGGTCTGCGGGGTTCACGTTATCCTGGTCCTGCGATGAGCTCTCGCTCTCGTTGATCTCCTCGCTGCGCACGGCGGTCCGGTCCGGGTCGAACGTCTCGCTCGTCGTCTGGCTGTGCGTGAAATCGAGTTCGACAGAGACGCGCACGATCGATTTGTCCGGGCCGAGCAACTGCGCGAGCATCATCTCCACCTTATTCGTGAGCCCCTTCTCGACCTCGTTCTTCAGCTTCATCCGGGAGCTGGTCATCGCGAGCAGCGGGTCGCGCTCGCGCATGTCGGAGAGGATGTTGCCGCGCGAATCGATCACCGTCACCTGGTCCACTTGGAGGCCCTCGACCGACGAGGCGACGAGATGGGTGATCCCCGCGACCTGGTTGTCCTTGAGTCCGCCGCGCAGTTTCAAGGTGACCGACGCGGACGGCTCCTTCTCCTGCTCGCGGAAGAGAGCGGGTTCGGGCATCACGATGTGCACACGCGCGCATTATCGACCTCGTCGAGCGAACTCACAGTGCGCGAGAGTTCGCCCTCGAGCGCGCGGCGGAAGTTCAATTTCTGCACGAACTCGCTCATCCCGAGGTTCGTCTCGTCGAAGATCTCGTAGCCGGTTGACCGCTGGCTCGGGAGGCCCTCCTGCGCGAGCTGGATACGCGATTCGTACTGGTGCTTGCGCGGGACGAGGATCCGTGTCCCGCCCTGCTCGAGCTCGTACTCGATCGCGTTTTCCTCGAGCCAGGTCGTGATCTTGCCCGCGTCGTCCGGCGGCAGGTTGGAGAACAGGGGCACCATGTCCGGTGCGCTCGCCCACTGGACGAGGGCGTAGATCGCGATCACGGTGAGCGCTGTCGCGCCGATCACGGTGACCTTCTGCGCCAGCGTCAGGCTGCGGAAAACGGCTGTGATCCTGCCCGGCAGCGTTCCTGAATCCTGGTTCATAGTCAGACCTGCATCCTCATCACTTCACGGTACGCTTCCACGATCTTGTTGCGCACTTCCATCATCAGGTGGAAGGAGGTCTGCGCCTCCTCCATCGCGACCATCACCTGGTGCACGTCCTCGATTTCGCCTGTGAGCATGCGCCGGGTCGCGTCATGGGCGGTCTGCACCATCCCGTCCACGTTCCTGATCATCCCGCCGAGCGTGTCACCGAAACTCGGCCCGTCTTTCGTCTCCTCCGCCGCACCAAGCCGGGGCAGCTCGGAAGGATAGCTGCCCTGCAGTGGTCCAATTCCGGGAACACCAGCCATCACAGCCTCCGTTGTCTGGTTCCGCGGGCGTTCTGTGGTCGATATCCCTTCGCTTCGCTCAGGGCAGGCTCTTCACTCGCGCCCGTAAACGGACACGGGCGCGGTTCAGGATGACACGGATGGCGCGCCGAGACTGAGCGCGCGGGCGATCTATCGGTTCACGCGTACGTGTCCACTGTTCGCCCCAGTCCGGGCGCGGGTGCGGGCCTGTTCGGCATCGCGAGCAGATCCTCGTCGATCGCGGCCACATTCGCCTCGTAATTGCGTGTCGCCGCGATCATGTCCGTCATCTCGGTGATGATGTTGATCTTCGGCCGCGCGACGTAGCCGAACTCGTTCGCGTCCGGGTGCGACGGGTCGTAGTAGTAGTCCGGCGTGGAGTCGTCACGGATCTCCTCCCGGCTCACGCCCGAAAACTGCTCCGCGGTCAGTTTCGAGCGGAACGGGCTCAGGTGGCCGCCCCGTGTTTTTTCAAGCGCGAGCCTGCGGTTTTCGCGGTCCCTGAGCCGGTAGATCTCCGCGCCTCGCACATCTTCGTGGAACACGGATATGCGCCGCCGGTACGGTCCGCCCTCGTCGGTGCGGGTCGTGTTCACGTTCGCGATGTTCTCGGCGATCGCATCCATCCGCTTGCGCTGCGCGGACAGGCCGGTCGCGCTGATGTCGATGGAAGAAAACAGGCCGCGTATGTCCATGATCCCGCCTCCAACTACTTGATATCACTGAGCCTGCGCACGGCGCGGAACAGGCCGGCGACGCGCGCAGCGGTCGCGGTGTGGTGCACCCGGTTCGTGAGCAGGCGCGCGGTCTCCTTTTCGATCACGACCCCGTTGCCGCCGTTATCATGCTTCGCCGACTCGTCGCGGTAAACACGGTGCCGCACCTGCTTGTAGTCAGCCAGGTTCGAGGAGTGAAACTGAACGTCCCGATTCGACCGGTCGCGCCGGTCGAGCGCGTTCGCGAGCTGCTTCTCGAACTCGACGCGGATCGGGACGTAGCCGGGGGTGGAGGCGTTGGCGATGTTCGCGGCGATCGCCTTGTGACGTGCGGCGTAGGCGTCGAGCGCGTTCCGGTACAGCGGAGTCGGCAGGTTTTCGTGGATCAGCTCGCGGATCATGCGCGCGGTCTCCTCTCACGTCGCACACCGCCAAGCAACCCTTGTGCCACCCGGGATCGAGCGTCAGCTCACGGTTTCTTCGAGCGTTCGTGAAGGGTTTTCAGGCAAGAAGCTCCGGAACGTGGGCAACGGATGCCGAGGGGGATATGCGCGGCTAGCGGTACAGCGCGCGCGATTCGATGATCTCGAGCGCGCGATCGGGCACGAGGAAACGGACACTGCGACCGCGCGCGATCCGTTCGCGGATCATCGTCGAGGACAGCGGCAGCGGGGGGATCTCGACAGGATGGATCCGGCGGCGCACGCCCGCGGGGAGGTCGGCGAGCGACCAGCCCGGGCGGACGACGGCCGCGATCCGCACGCTGTCGATCAGTTCGCGGTACTGCTTCCAGCGGGGCAGGGTGGCAACCGAATCGGCGCCGAGGATGAGCGTGAACTCGCGCCCGGGGTGGTCGCGCTTCAGCCGGCGGACGGTGTCGATCGTGTAGCTCGCTTCGCCGCGGCGGATCTCATAGTCGATCACCTGGAAATAGGGAACGTTCTTCACCGCCGCGCGGATCATCTCGAGCCGGATCTCCGGCGGAGCGTGCGTGCGACCGAGCTTGAGCGGGTTCACCCACGCGGGCACGAGCCACACCGCGCCGAGCGCGAGCTGATCGCGGACGAGTTCCGGAATGATCAGGTGGGCGACAGTCGGCGGATCGAAGCTCCCGCCGAACAGGCCGGTGGATGCGGGGCGTGTCTCCTGCGATCGGTGTTCGGTTTCTGCCATCGCCGTACCCACCCCGTGAACCGTGACACGCCGTCAGTCGGAGAGAAACGCGCCGGAGAGCTCCTCGTCCTCGCCCTCCCGCTCGCGTTCCCGCTCCCGCTGCAACTGCTTGCGGTACCGGACTCGCGCCTGCTCGAGCTCTTCCTGGACGTACGCGGTATGTTCGCTGTCCGGGTAGCGACTGAGGAAGGCGCGGTACGCCGCCACCGCCTCCTCCCACTTCTTCTGGCCGGCCCAGCTCTCCGCCTTGAACAGTTGCGCCTGCTCCGCGTACTCGGTGTCGTAGTAGTTGTCGAGCACGGACTGGTAATAGATGCGGGCGGACTCGTATTCCCCCATCTTGTGATAGAGGCGCCCGCTGCGAAACTCTTTCTTCGCCAGCTTCGCGCGGAGCTCATCGATCTTCTCCGTCGCCTCCGGCACGCGATCCGAGTCGGGAAAATCCTCGATGAACAGTTGAAACGTGTCGATCGCCTTTTCGGTGTATTCCTGGTCCTTCGCGTAGTGCGGGGACAGCTCGTAGTGGCTCTCGCCGAGCTTGAACTCTGCCTCCGCGACGAGCGGGCTGCGCGGGTACTGGCTGACCAGCTTCCGGTATTCGCTCGCGGCGATGATGTACTCCTTCATCCGGTAGTGACATTCGGCGAGCAGGTACTGGGCGGAATCGGAGATCGTCGAGCCCGCGTAGTTGATGATGAAGATCTCGAGATGGTCGGAGGCGTCGAGGTAGTCTTCGTTGGCGAATTCCGTGTTGATCCGCTGCCAGGCGTTGTCCATCGACAGGTCTTCGTAACGCCTGCCGCGCCCGCAGCCGGTGACAATCATCGCCGCGAACGACGCGATCAGCGCCGCGAGCAGAACCGTGCGTGTCATACCCCGTCGCATCAACCGCTCCGAACCGTGAACAGAAGCCAGGTGGCGACACCGACCGCGACCGTGATCGCAACCGGGGTCAGAATCCGCCAATATGAGGACTCGCGCCCTCCTTCCTCAACCAGTGCCTCGCGGCGCGTTTGCACGAGCCAGCCGGGAGCGGCGGACGAGAACGTGGTCCCGGGACCCGTCAGACTCGACAAGTGTCGCCCGTGCGGGCTCGCCCGCGCGGCTGATCCAGCGGTGATGAACTCAGCGCGATCGAAACCGCGGTTGCGAGCAACCGCGGGCCTGAGACTGGTGTTCGTTCCTCGCTTGACGGGCACGCGCGGGCACGAGAAACCCAGCGAGGCCGGAAGAGCCCGGCCTGCGAGCAGGCGCGGGGCATAGGCTGACTCGCTACTCGTTACTCGAAACTCGCCACTCGTCACTCGAAACTCGTTACTCATCAAGTGTCGCCCGTGCGGGCTCGCCCGCGCGGCTGATCCAACGGTGATGAACTCAGCGCGATCGAAACCGCGGTTGCAAGCAACCGCGGGCCTGTCCGTAGGCCTGTGCGAAGGCCTGTCCGGGGGCGAGTCCAGCGGCAGCCGCTCAGCGCCGGCCGCCGTGAAAACCGTCACTGCGAGCGTGGCGGCGAGCGCGAGCACGGCGGCGGCGATTGACACGTTCACTGTCGCCTCCTCCTGTCGCGCAGGGCAACGATCAGCGCCGCGACGAGCAGCAGCGGCGGCACGGCGAGCAGCGCCCACCAGCCGATCCGGTGCCCGCCGCGATCGAACGGCGTCTCCACCGGGCGCGGCAGCGTCTCGACAATCACCCCGCGGATGTCCGCAGCGAGCGCGCGCATGATCCGCCCGGACGGCGACACGAACGCCGAAATCCCCGTGTTCGTCGAACGCACGAGCGGGCGGCCGGTTTCGATCGAACGGATCCGGCTCAGCAGCAGGTGCTGCTCCTGCTCGCCGGTGCCGGTGAACCAGCCGTCGTTCGTCATGTTCACGAGCACGTCCGCGCCTTTCTCCACCGAGGTCACGCCCGCCTTCGGGAAGATCGCCTCATAACAGATCAACGGCGAGAGGCGGAGAGTGTCACCGCTCATGCTCATCGGCCACGCCTTGATCCCCGGTCCGGACGCGAACTCCGCCTGCCCGAAGTCGATGCTTCCGAGCCACGGGATGATCCACTGGAACGGGATCCGCTCGCCGAACGGGACGAGGAACACCTTCTGGTAGCGGTGGACGTTTCCCCGGGCGCCGGGTTCGACGAGGAACGCGGCGTTGTACGGGATCCGCTCATCCCCGTCGAAATCGGCGTAGCGCCCGCCGGTGACGAGCGCGATCCGGAGCCGATCGACGAACTGCTGCAGATGCGTGCGCCACCGGTAGTTCTGCTCGACATAGACCGCGATCGCGCTCTCCGGCCAGACGACGACGTCGATCGAGTCGGCGGCGTGCGCGGACGTGAGCGCCTCGTAGATGGTCAGGCTGTGCGTCGGGCCGAGCTCCCACTTGTACGCCGGGTCGATGTTGCCCTGCACGATCGCGACGGTCGCCAGTCGAGTTCCCGCCGTGCGCTCGTGGACCTCCCGCTCGCGCGCATCGCCCCAGATCCAGACAACCGCGATCAGGCCGGCGGCGGCGATCGCGACGGAAACCCGCCGTCCCCCCGCAGCGAGCAGCCCGTTCAGGAGCGCGACAAACCCGGTGATCAGCACGCTCCCGCCGAGCGACGCGAGCTGGAGGATTTCCAGGTACCCGCCCTGCGTGAGCGCGAGCGTGATCCACGGGAACGACCAGTCGCCCGCCTGCCAGAACACGTCGCTCGCCATCCACAGTACGGGCGCTAACAGGTGGCCGGCCGTGCCGAACGCGCGCAGCAACAGGCGGTGCAGCGTCGCGAGCACGCCCATCCACAGCGCCATCGCGGCGACGAGCCCGATCGCGGACAGGATCGCGAGCGGGAGCATCAGCCCGCTGTTCCACGCGACCCAGTAGAGCGTCGCCGCGTGCCAGACAGCGCCGAACGTGAACCCCGCGCGGAACGCCTCCCGGCGGTCACGTGTCCGCTCGAGCGCCTTGAACAGCGGAACGAGGCCGACCCATCCGAGAAACCCGAGCGGGAGCGGCGGGGTCGCGAGCACGAACACGAGCCCGGCCGCCGCCGCCGGGAGCAGCACCCGTCTCGTGCGGTCAGTCGCTGTCAAACCGGATCTCTCGGCGTTCGGCTGCGCTGCGGTAGACGAGATCGACCACCTCCATCACGCGCACTGCCTCCGCGGCTGTGGACGCGGGTTCGAGCTCGCCGCGAAGCATGTTCACGAACTGCTGCAGCTGGGTGCGGAACGATGCGCCGTAGATGCTGCGCGGGTCGGCGTCCTTGACGAGCGCGGAGATCTCGAGGCCCTCGCGTCCGACCTGTGTCAACGTGAGTCCGGGCAGCCGCGCCGCCGCCTCCGACCCGTCCACGTAGGTGTACACGACATCCCGGTCCGCGCGCAGGCCCCAGCTGCAATCGAGCTGGAGCAGCGAATCGTTGGCGAACTCGATCACCGCGGCGACGGTGTCCTCCACTTCACGGCCGAGTGTGATGTTGTTGGTGAACGCGACCGCGCGCCGCACCGCCGGGTAGTCCATCAGCCAGAGAATGATGTCGATCAACTGGACGCCGAGGTCCATCAGCACGCCGCCGCCGCTGATGTTGCGCTCGTCGAGCCACGGGCTGTGGTTCCAGCGCTCGATCCGCTTCAACCACCCGGAGCGGAACCGCCACACATCCCCGAGCTTGCCCGCCTCCATGTAGTTCTTCAGGATCGCAACGTCCTGGCGGAAGCGCTGGTTCATCGCGACGAGCGCCAGCTTCCCGTGCTCGCGTGCCGCATCCGCGAGCCGGGTTGTCTCGGCGAGGTCGCGCGCGACCGGTTTTTCCACGATCACGTGCGCATCGTAGTGCATCGCCGCGAGCGCGAGCGGGAGGTGGGAGATCGTCGGCGTGCAGATGAGCACGGCGCCGGGGTGTGTTTTCTCGAACATCTGCTCGAGCTCGAGGAAGCCGGGCACACCGGTCCGTTCGCTCAGCATCGCCACCTTGTACGACTCGACATCGCAGAGCCCGACGAGCTCGACCTCGTCCATTTCGCTGAGCACGGGCAGGTGCAGCACCTGCGCCGCGCTGCCGAGTCCGACGAGCGCGAGCCTGACCGGGCGGTCGCCGGGGAGCGGGGTGATCGGATCCGGTGGCGTCATCGCAGACCGTTCCTTCAACCTGGCGCTGACGAGTGGCCCGGGGCTTGCCCCGGGTTGCATCCACATCCTCGTGCCCGCATCCTCGTGCCCGCGCTTGCTCGACAAGCGCGGCGCAGTGCGGGGACGCTTGCCAGCAAGCGTCCCCCCTCCTCCGCGTCGGATGATCCGCGCGGGCAAGCCCGCACGGCCGGTACCGTATCCCCGCACGGCCGGTACCGTATCCGCGCACGGCCGGTGCACAACGTGCCCCTGTGACAGCGCGTTTGTTTGCGATGTCGCAGGGCCCCGACGCTCACAACCGGGCTCCGCTCGTTTGTCGCGCAATATCAGTGAGCGGAAGATACACGTTCACGCGGGAGGGTCGGAATCCCGATCGAGGTATTCCTGCAGGAGGAGGGCCGCTGCGACACGGTCCACCCGTCCCTTGTCGCGCGACGGTTGCCGGCCGATCGCGCGCAGCGTCCGCTCCGCCTCGAAGCTGGACAGGCGTTCATCGATGCCGATCACACCGACCCCGGCGGCGGCCGCGAGCTCGGCCGCGAACCGGCGCGCCCGCCGCGCACTCCGACCTTCGCTCCCGTCCATGTTCAGCGGCAGGCCGACAATGATCTGCGTGACGTTCTGCTCCCGAACGATCGCACCGAGCCGTTCGAGCAGGCGCGCGCGCGGTTTCGCGGGCAGGGTTTCCAGCGGGGAGGCAAGAGTGCGCCCGCGATCGGAAACCGCGATTCCGATGCGAACCGTGCCCCAATCAACAGCGAGAATACGTCCGGGGTCAGCGGGCATGTGTTTCTTCAACGGGCGCCTTCAGCGCATTGCGCAGCAGCTTGCCCGGCTTGAAGTGGGCCTTCCGGCGCGCGGGCACGAAGATCACTTCGTTCGTTTTCGGATTACGCGCGCGCGGCTTCGATTTCGTCGGCCGGACCTCAAACACGCCGAAATCACGGATCTCGATGCGCAATTCGAGGTCATCGCGGCTCAACATTGTCCGCAGGGTGTGAAACATCCTGTTGACTACCGCGGTCACCCGTTCCGGCCTTTCCCCCGTACTCTCGATCACACGATCAACCACATCACGCTTGATAAACGTCCGCATTCCATCCGCCCCCCGTTCAGGATGAGTTCACAGAGACTGTTGATAAGGGCGTGATCGACCGTCATGCTGAACGAAGTGAAGCAGATCCAAGTTCGCCAACGGTGGTTTTCATTAGTTAACCTGTTGATAACTCGGACCTTCTTCCGCCGCCTGCGGCGGCGTCGGAATGACATATCACCGGCGGCCGGCGGTTCATCGATCCAGCACTACCTTCTCAACGGTCTCCCACAGGATCTCCGATCGCGCTTCCCCGGTGCAAACGGCAAGTTACGGAAATCACACGACTTCGGCAACACTCACGCGCTCCACCTGAACAACTCCCTTCACCTTGCTGATCCGGTTGCGGAGCTTCGAGAGGTGGGAGAGGCTGCGCACACGCACGAGAATCGTGCCGATACCGATCGCGCCTTCGGTGCGCAGGTTCACCTCGACCGTCTCGACCGAGAGCTTGCTGAGAATCTCGGCGATGTCGCGCAGCAGGTTCGCGCGATCCTCGGTAACGAGGCGCAACCTGACCGGGAACTTGTCTTTCGGACCGACATCCCATTCGACATCGACGATCCGCTCGGTCTCGCGCGAGAGGTCTCCCATATTCGGGCAATCGATCCGGTGCACGACGATGCCGCGGTTCTTCGTGATGTAGCCGAGGATCGAGTCGCCCGGGAGCGGGTTGCAGCAGCGAGCGAACGCGGTCATCAGGTTGTCGCCGCCTTTGATTTTCACGCCGGAGGCGGACGGCTCCGCCGGTAGCGGCAGCTTCGGGCGCTTCGGGCGTTCGCCGTCCGCGTCCGCCCCGTTCAGGCTGAAGTACTTGTCCACGACCGATTTCGCCGCGAGGTCGCCGACCCCGATCGCCGCCCAGAAGCTCTCGAGATCGTTGTGACCGAGGCGGTTCGCGAGTTCGAGCAGGTCCTTGTTCGAGAGCTTCTTCTTCACCCGGTGCAGCTCGCGTTTGAGCATCTCCTCGCCGAGCTGGACCGACTGCTCGAAATGGGCCCGCTTGTAATACCGCTTGATCTTGCTGCGCGCGCGGTGTGTGCGGACGAACCGGAGCCAGTCCACGTTCGGCTTCGCATTCGCGCTCGTGAGGATTTCGACCGTGTCGCCGTTGTGCAATTCGGTGTCGAGCTGGACCATCCGCCCGTTCACTTTCGCGCCGAGCGTCATCAGACCGACGTCCGTGTGCACCGCGAACGCGAAATCGACCGGCGTCGCTCCCTTCGGCAACTGGATCAACTCCCCCTTCGGGGTGAACACGAAAACCTCGTCGGTGAACAGGTTGATCTTCAGGGTGCGCATGAACTCCTCGCTGGAGTCCTCCTCCTTCGACCCTTCGATCAACTGGCGCAGCCAGCGGTAGTATTCGATCACGACCGGATCTTCGTTGCGCTTCGTGCCGTCGCCGTGTTCCTTGTACTGCCAGTGCGCGGCGATCCCGGCCTCCGCGACGAGGTCCATCTCCTCGGTGCGGATCTGCACTTCGACGACATGCCCGTCCTGGTCGAGCACTTTCGTGTGCAGCGACTGGTACATGTTCGCCTTCGGGGTCGCGATGTAATCGCCGAACCGCTCGAGGATCGGTGTGTACAGGCTGTGGACAACGCCGAGCGTGCGGTAGCAGGCGGGTACGTCCTCGACGATTATCCGCACCGCGAGCAGGTCGAGGATCTCCTCGAACGACTTCCCGCGCCGCTTGATCTTGTTGTAGATGCTGTAGAAGTGTTTCGCGCGGCCGAACAGGCGAGCGTTCACACCCTCGTGCGCGAGTTTGTCCCGGATCGGAGTGATGAACTTCTCGATCCTGTTCTCGCGCTCGCCGCGTCTCATCTGCACGCGCTCCGCGATCCGGCGGTACGCGGTCGGATCGGTCACCTTGAGCGCGAGATCCTCGAGCTCCCACTTGATCCGGCCGACGCCGAACCGGTGCGCGAGCGGGGCGTAGATCTCGAGCGTCTCGTGCGCGATCCGTTGTCTCGTTTTCGGCGGCAGGCAGTCGATCGTGCGCATGTTGTGCAGGCGGTCGGCGAGCTTGATCAGGATCACGCGCAGGTCCTGCGCCATCGAAAGCAGCATCTTGCGGAAATACTCCGCCTGCCGTTCCTCGTTGGAGCGGCTGTCATAAACGAGCGCGGACAGCTTCGTCATCCCCTCGACGAGAATCCCGACAACCGGGCCGAACTCGCGCGCGACATCCTCGACCTGGACGCCGGTATCCTCGACGACATCGTGCAGGAGCGCGCCGATCAACGTGGTCACGTCCACGTTGAGCTCGGAGAGGATCGCCATCACCTCGACCGGGTGGACGACGTACGGCTCTCCCGAGATACGCGTCTGGCCGGAATGAGCCTTCAGCGAGAACCCGAACGCCTTGTTCAGTCGCGCGCACGCCGAGGAATCCTCGCGCAGGTTCATCGCCTGCAGGATCCGCTCGAACCGCCGGCGCACGTCAGCAACGCTCGCGACGGCGGATTCGGCGGCCGCATCCTGGTGTGTATCCTTGAGCATGATCAGAAGGGTACGTCACTCTCACCCGTATCGACCGGCACATCGTGTTCGGAGACCAGCCGTTCCTTGTCCTGGAAGGAGGCTGTTTCTTTCAGGAAAGTCAACTCGGCGACGCCTGTCGGGCCGTTCCGTTGCTTGCCGATGATGATCTCGGCGACATCTTCTTTCGGCTGCTGCGGTTGTTCGTGCTGCTCCGCCTCCCGCCCGTCGCCGTCACTGCGCTGGACGTTCCTGTAGTACGCTTCGCGATAGACGAACATGACGACGTCCGCGTCCTGCTCGATCGCTCCGGAGTCGCGGAGGTCGGAGAGGATCGGGCGCTTCGTGCCCCCCCGCTGCTCGACCGCCCGGCTGAGTTGGGAGATCGCGATCACCGGCACTTCCAACTCCTTCGCGAGCGCCTTGAGCTGGCGGCTCACCTGCGCGATGAACTGCTGCTGGCTCTCGACGCGCTGCTGCGGCTGCATCAACTGAAGGTAATCAAACACGATCAGCCCGCAGCCGTAGTTCATCTTGAGCCGTTTCGCGCGTGCGCGGACGTCGGTCACCGTCTGCGTCGCGGTGTCATCGATGTAGATCGGCAGTTCGCTGAGCCGGGCGGCGGAATCCGCCATCCGGCGCCACTCCAGCTTGCTCGCGCTCGCGTGACGGATCTTCTTCAGCGGCACGCGCGAGTCCATCGCGAGCAGGCGCATCGCGATCTGCTTCGCGCTCATCTCGAGCGAAATTACGCCGACCGGTTCCTTGTAGTCGCGCGCCGCGTTGAGCGCGAACCCGAGCGCGAGCGCGGTCTTTCCCATCGACGGGCGCGCTGCGAGGATGATCAGGTCGGACTTCTGAAACCCGCCGGTGAGCGTGTCGAGCGCCCGGAACCCGGCGCCGACTCCGGTGACCGTGCCGCCGCGCTCGGCGATCCGCTGCAGCTCGTCGAGCGTGTCGTGGTTGATATCACGCAGCGCGCGGTAACCGGAGCGCTCGTGATGGCGCTGCAGCTCGAAGAACTCGCCGAGCGCCGTGTCGATCACATGTTCCGGGTCCGCCGCCGGTTCATAGACCTTCTCCGCAACGTCGCCGCTCAGTTCCGCGACACGGCGGAGCAGGTACTTCTCCTGCACGATCTTCGCGTAGTATTCGACGTTGCTCGGGAACGGCGTCGCCTCCGCGAGCTCGCCGAGGTAGAGCTCGCCGCCGGCTTCGTCGAGCTGCTCGTCGCTGCGCAGTTTTGTCGAAACGGTGACGAGGTCGGTGGGTTCGTTCCGGTTGAACAGATCATTCATCACCTTGAAGATGATCGAGTGCTTGCCCCAGTAGAAGGAATGCGGTTTGACATAATCGACCACCTTGGCGAACGCGGTCGTGTCGATCATCACAGCGCCGAGCACGGACTGCTCCGCCTGGTAGTCCGACGGCGGCACCCGCGCGGCCTCGTGCGCCTCCTTCGCCTTGCGGCGGCCGTTCGTCTGCTCCGCGGGCTTGTTCATCCGCCTCTCGCGTCGTCGAGCGTTTTCTTCATCATTTGCACGTCCTCCCAGGTCGGACGTTTCCACTGCGGATTGCGCAGCAGCGCGGCCGGGTGGTAGGTGACCATCAACGGCACGCCCCTGTAGTCATGCAGTTTCCCGCGCATTCTCGAGAGCGAGTCGCTCGTGCGCAGCAGCACCTGGGCGGCGACACGGCCGAGCGCGACGATCAGCTTCGGCTCGAGCAACTGGAGCTGCTTGACAAGGTGCGGTTCGCATTCGCTCACCTCGGACGGGAGCGGGTCACGGTTCTGCGGGGGACGGCACTTGAGAATGTTGCAGATGTACACGCCCTCGCCCCGCTTCAGGTCCACCGCCGCGAGGATCTGGTCGAGCAGTTTGCCCGCACGCCCGACGAACGGCTCGCCGAGACGGTCCTCCTCCGCGCCGGGGGCTTCGCCGATGAGCACGAGATCGGCGTGCGGGTCGCCGACGCCGAACACGAACTTCTGCCGCGTCTGACCGAGCGGACACTTACGGCAGTTGCAGATCGCGCGCTCGAATGCGGCGATGTCGGTGTACGCGGGAAACGGATCCTCCAGTTGCCCCGCAATCGGGATCCCATATTCCGGCTCGGGCGCTCCGCGTGGGAAGGACTCGCCCGTATCGCCGCCCGCGGGGGTATCTCCTTCCCGTTCCCGTAGCCCCGCGGCTCCGCCTGCGGGGGCGGCACGCGGACGTTCAACCGCTCCGGCGGGGTCCGGGCGTTCATCCCGCGGGCGGCGGGTTGCGGGCTGAGGCGGACGAACGTGTTCGCCGATGCCGCCCGCAGGCCGCACCCAGAGCCGGTGCTCACGGGCCGCGCGCTGTGCGAGCGCACGCGCCGCGTCGCGTTTGAGCGAGTCGTCCATGGCAGAGTCGGGGTCGTCGTCAGTCGGGTTCGATGAGGAATGTAAGAACGAGGTCAATCCCGTGGGAGAATCGGGAGCGATTCAGCTACCGGCTCTCAGGGCCGTGGATTAGAAGTGGATGGAGGTGGTCAAGCACGCGCTCCGCAAGCTCGCGCTTGTCTCCGGGTCCGAGCACGGAGGTTTCGGAGCCGGTGATCCAGGTGAGGGTCGCCCGCTCGGCGCCGATTGTCTCGACCCGGTTGAGCAGGATCGCGTCGAGATGCTTGCGCCGCATTTTCTCGCGCGCGGAGTCGATCGCGTCCCCGACCTCGAGCGCGAACCCGACCGTGACCCCGTTCACCAACCCGGCGGTCTCCGCGGCGATGTCCGGGTTCTCGACGAGTGCGAGCGAGAGCGACGCGCCGGCCTGCTGCTCGCGCTTCAACTTCCCTTCGCGGGCGCGCTCCGGGCGCCAGTCGGAGACGGCTGCGACGTAGATCGCGGCGTCCGCATCGCCCGCGTGACGGTTCACCTGCTCGAGCATCTCGCGCGCGGTCGGGGCATGCACGGCTCTCACTCCCGCCGGCGGCGGAACGTCCATCGCGCCGTGCACGAGAACGACCTGCGCGCCTCGTTTCACGGCCGCCTCCGCGAGCGCGACGCCCATCCTGCCGCTGGACCGGTTCGTGAGCACGCGCACCCGGTCCACCGGTTCCTCCGTGCGGCCGGCGGTGATCAAAATCGTCTTCCCGGACAAGCTCCGCGTCTCATCACCGGTGAGGATGCGCACGATCTCGGCCTCGATCTCGTGCGGTTCGCTCATCCGCCCTTCGCCGCTCTCTTCGCCGGGTGCGGCCATTTCGCCGCGGTTCGGGCCGATCGTGAGCACGCCCCGTTCCTTGAGCGCACGCAGGTTGGCAATCGTCGCGGGGTGGGTCCACATCGAGGGATTCATCGCAGGGGCGGCGAGCACGGGACACTGCGCCGCGAGCAGCGCGGTGCTCGCGAGGTCGTCGGCGATCCCGTGCGCGTACTTCGCGAGCAGGTTCGCGGTCGCCGGCGCGATCAAGATGAGCTCGGCCCGGTGCGGCAACTCGAGGTGATCGACGTCCGGCTCCCCGCCTTTCCGGAACAGGTCGAGCGCGACGCGGCGACCGGTGATCGAGGCGAACGTGTTCGGATGGAGAAAACGGGTGGCGGCCCGGGTCATGATCACCCGCATTTCCGCCCCCCGTTTCAACAGGCGCCGGACAACATCGACTGTCTTGTACGCGGCGATTCCCCCGCTCACGACCACGAGCACGCGCCGGCCGGACAGATCCCGGGGAGGGGCCGCGGGATCTGCGCCGTCAGGAGTCATCCGACAGGTCCAGCTTCGACGGGAGCGAGCCCGGGCCCTCGTCGGAGTCCTCCCCGCTCAGCTCGAGCTTGTGCGGAGTTTCGAGGCCGTGCTCCACTTCCGACAGTTCTTCCTCCAGCTCCTCGGGCTCGGGCCGCCGCAGCTCGAGCTTGTCCGCCATCACCTCACGCAGCGCAAGCACGGTCGGCTTTTCGAACTGGAGCACCGGCTCCGAACGAAGAGCCTGCAACTCATCGAGCGGGCTCTCCTCTTCCTCCTGGAAATCCTCGAGCATCCCGACCTGGGTGAGGTACGCGTCCATCTCCTTGCGCTGCTCTTCGGAAATCTGCCGCGCCCGCCGCGCAATCGCGACGATCAGCTCGTACACGTTCGCGTTCTTCGTGAAGAAGTCCTCGGCGAGGAACATCTCATGAGCCATTCTCGCTCTCCATCACTTCACGGCCTCGCGGGAAAGCGCCCGCGGCGGCCGGATTCAACTTTCCGTAGACGAACGAACCGATTCGATGATGCCGGCAACCTCCGCAACCGCGCGCTCGAGGTCGTCGTTGATCACGATCCGGTCGAACTGTGCCGCCTTCTTTTTCTCCATCTGATACCGCTGCAGCCGGTGGCGAATCTCTGCTTCGTCTTCGCTGTGGCGCTGGATCAGGCGGCGCCGCAGAACTTCACGGTCGAGTACATCAATATAAACCAGAAACGCGCCGCGAAAAAGGCGCCGGATCGACAGCGCTCCGAGCACGTCGAGGTCGAAAACTACGTCCACGCCCGCATCGAGCAGAGGTTCCACCTTCGAGACACGCGTGCCGTACAGGTACCCGTGCACCGTCTCGTATTCGACGAAATCGCCCTGCTCGACGAAGTGCTCGAACTGCTCGCGGGTGAGGAAGTCGTAATCGACGCCGTCGCGCTCACCTTCGCGCCTGGGGCGCGTGGTCGAGGACACGGAGAACTGCAGGTTCGGGACGCGCCTCATCAGCTCCCGTGTGATCGTCGTCTTCCCCGCGCCGGACGCCCCCGAGAACACGAACGGCCGCCCTTTCCGTTCCCGTTCACGCGACATTCTGCACCTGCTCGCGCACCTTCTCGACCTCCTCCTTCGCCTCGACAACCCAGGCGGCGACATCCGCGTCGGAGGCCTTCGAGCCGATCGTGTTCACCTCCCGGTTCATCTCCTGGAGGATGAAGTTGAGCCGTTTGCCGACGAGCCCGCCCTTGTCGAGCGCGTGCCGGAACAGGTCGAGGTGGCTTCGCAGGCGTACGATCTCCTCGGTGACGTCGATCCGGTCGATCAGGTACGCGACCTCCTGCTCGAGCCGGCGCTCATCGACCTGGTCGGGCGGGACATATTTCTCGATCCGTTCGCGCAGTTTCGCGAGCGACTGGTCGCGGTTCTCCGCGGCGCGCGACTCGATGTTCGCGGCGATTTCGGCAATCTCGTCGAGGCGGGCGCGAAAATCTTCGGCGAGATTCTCTCCCTCCGCCGCCGCGGTTTCGTCGAACCGGTCGATCGCCTCATCCAGACCGCGGAGCACGAGCTCGCGCCGCTTCCGCGCGATCCGCTCGCTCTCGCTGCCGGTGAGCATGCTGAGCACGGGCGCGAGGTCGGAGAGGGTGAGGTCGTACGCGAGCCCGGTCTCTTCCGCAACCCGCCGCAACGATTCGACGAGCGACTTCGCCGCCCCCGGATCCACTTCGAGACGGGCGCGTTGCACATCCTCGCGCGGCTCCTCGATGAGCACGTTCAACTTCCCGCGCTGAACCCGGCCGCGCAGGCGCGCGCGAATCTCCCCGTCCATGTTCATCAGGTTCCGCGGGAGCCGGGTCGAAATGTCGAGGAAGCGGTTGTTCACGCTGCGCAGCTCGACGCTGTAGCGCAGATCCCCGTGCTCGACCTCCGCCCGGCCGAAACCCGTGAGACTGCGAATCATCGCGAATCCTCGTTCGTCTGCCGCCGCCTGCGCGCAAACATAGGCATCGGCCGGAAGCCTCCCGCGGACGTTCCGCGTACTCCACGAGCCACGCTGCTACACTCATGGGATCAGCCGCACGGGCGAGCCCGCACGGCCGGTACACGTGGGACGCTTGCTTGCAAGCGTCCCCGAAGTTTGATTCGATGTCGACCGCGCGGTCCGCGCTTGGCGAGCAAGCGCGGGCACGAGAAGAGTCACGTGCCCCTGTGACAGCGCGTAGCGATGTCGCAGGGCTGATTACCCGGTGGATCATCCGCGCGGGCAAGCCCGCACGGCCGGTACACGTGGGACGCTTGCTTGCAAGCGTCCCCGAAGTTTGATTCGATGTCGACCGCGCGGTCCGCGCTTGGCGAGCAAGCGCGGGCACGAGAAGAGTC
>JAANWZ010000092.1 GCA_018263585.1 Calditrichota bacterium
CGTCGCACTCGTGCCCGCGCTTGCTCGCCAAGCGCGTCCGGCCTCGGAGTTCCGGATGTCTCACGTGCGCCGGTCGCGGGGCGCGCGCGCGTTGACTTTCCTCCCGCCACGCATCTCATTCTCTCCTGTGAACACGGTTGCTGAGACCGTGACCCGTAACCGAATTGTGGAGCTTCCGATGTCCCCGTTCACTCTGCCCGAATACGCCGACCGTCTCACCCCGCACGGCCTCACGAATATCGGAACCGTCTATTGGAACGCGCCGACCTCGGTGTTGTACGAGCAGGCGATCCAGCGCGGGGAGGGCTGGCTCGCGCACGACGGCCCTCTGATAGTGCACACCGGCAAGTACACCGGCCGCAGTCCGGAGGACCGGTTTGTCGTCGAGGACGATATCTCCCGCGACACGGTGCGCTGGGGCAAGATCAACGTGCCGTTCCCCGAGGAGCGGTTCGAGCGCCTGCTCAATCGGATGTACGCATACACGCAGCGGCTCGACCTGTTCGTGCTCGACTGCCATGTGAACGCCGACCCCGACTACCGCAAGCCGATCCGGATCATCACGGAGAACGCCTGGCACAACCTGTTCGCGCGCAACATGTTCCGCGACCACCATCCGCCCGGCGAGATGCACGGCGGCGAGCCGCATTTCACCGTGCTGCACATGCCCGGCTTCCAGACGAACCCGTGGATCGATCACACGAACAGCGAGGCGGCGATCATCATCAGCTTCAAGATGAAGCTCGTGCTGATCGCGGGTTCACGCTATGGCGGCGAGATCAAGAAATCGATCTTCTCGGTGATGAACCACTTCCTCCCGGACGAGGACGTGCTCCCGATGCACTGTTCGGCGAACATCGGGGCGGACGGCGACAGCGCGCTGTTCTTCGGCCTGTCCGGCACGGGCAAGACGACGCTGTCCGCCGACCCGCACCGCGCGCTGATCGGCGACGACGAGCACGGCTGGTCGAAAAACGGCGTGTTCAACATGGAGGGCGGCTGTTACGCGAAGGTGATCGACCTGTCCCCGGAAGCGGAGCCGGAGATTTTCGCGACGACGAAGCGGTTCGGCACGATCCTTGAGAACGTCGTGTTCGACGCGGACACGCGCCGGATCGATCTCGCGGACCGTTCGCTGACCGAGAACACGCGCGCCTCGTATCCGCTCACCAGCATCCCGAACATCAAGCCGGATTCAGTCGGTCCGCATCCGAACAACATCATGTTCCTCACCGCGGACGCGTTCGGCGTGCTCCCCCCGATCTCGCGCCTGACCCGCGAGCAGGCGATGTATCATTTTATCAGCGGGTACACGTCGAAGCTGGCCGGCACGGAGCGCGGGGTGACGGAGCCGAAGGCGGCGTTTTCCGCGCTGTTCGGCGCACCGTTCATGCCGCGCAGCCCGGCGGTGTACGCGGAGATGCTCGGGGAACGGGTGGACGAGCACAACTCGACCGTGTGGCTGGTGAACACCGGCTGGACCGGCGGGCCGTACGGCGCCGGGCACCGGATCGCGATCAAGCACACGCGCGCGATGGTGAACGCGGCGATCCGCGGCGAGCTCGACGACGTCGACTTCGAGCGGGAGCCGGTGTTCGGGCTCGCGATCCCGGAGCGTGTCCCCGGCGTGCCTGAAGATGTGCTGCGACCGCGTGACACATGGACCGACAAGCAGGCGTATGACAAGAAGGCGGAGGAGCTGGCGGCGATGTTCCACCGCAACATCGAACAGTACGCGGAGAAGACGCCGGCCGAGATCCTCGACGCCGGCCCGATCGCGGGAAATTAGGGACAGACCCCAATTTCCGAGCTGGTAGCGCTACTGTCTGCAGACGCGCGCACTTCAATCCGAAAGCACCGCCTGCTCTCCCTGTGCCGGTCGGAAATTGGGGTCTGTCCCTAATTTCGCACGAGTTGTTTCGCCCGTTCGACAACCCGGTCCACCGTGAACCCGAAATGTTCGAACAGCTCCGCACCGGGCGCGGAGGCGCCGAACCGTTCGAGGCTGAAGCACTCGCCGCGGTCGCCGACCCAGCGTGACCAGCCCTGCGCGACACCGGCCTCGACGCTCATCCGCGCGCGCACGTTAGCGGGAAACACGCTCTCCCGGTACGCCTCATCCTGCTGTTCGAACAGTTCCCAGCACGGGAAACTGACGACCCGCGCCTCGACCCCGTCCGCGACGAGCCGGTCCCGGGCCGCGAGCGCGAGCGAGAGCTCGCTCCCGCTCGCGAGCAGGATCAGTTCCGGGTCGCCACCGGGGGCATCTGCGATCGTGTACGCGCCTCTCATCGTCAGCTTCGCCGGGGCGAACCCGTCCCGCCGGTCGATCACGGGCAGCTTCTGGCGCGTGGTCAGGATCGCGATCGGCCCGTCGCGGCGGTCGTACGCGAGCTTCCACGCCCACACCGTCTCCGCGGCATCCCCGGGCCGGATCACCCACAGGTTCGGGATCGCACGCAGCGCGGCGTACTGTTCGATCGGCTGGTGGGTCGAGCCGTCCTCGCCGACGCCGACGCTGTCGTGGCTGAACACGTAGATCACGGGCAGCTTCATCATCGCCGCGAGCCGGATCGACGGGCGCATGTAGTCGCTGAAGATGAGGAACGTGCCGGCGTACGCGCGCAGGCTGCCGTAGAGCGCGATCCCGTTCGCGGACGCGCCCATCGCGTGCTCGCGCACGCCGAACCGGATGTTGCGGCCGTGCTCCACGCCCGGGAGGAAGTCGCCGCCGCTGACGAGCGTCTTCACCGACCCGCTCAGGTCCGCGCAGCCGCCGAAGAAGGCGCGGTCACGTTCCGCGATCCAGTTGAGAGCGACGCCTGACGCGGCGCGGGTCGCGACCGGTTTGCCCGGCTCGAAACCGAGCGGCAGCTCTTCGGTGACGTACTCCTTCCCCGCGCCTCCCATCAGGTGGTCCCAGAGCTCGCGCCGGCCGGGTTGGTCTTCGACCCAGGTCTCGAACCGGGCGAGCCAGGTTTCGTGGGCGTCGCGCCCGCGGTCGGCGGCCTCCGCGTAGATGCGGTAGCTCGCGTCCGGCACGGTGAACGGGTCGCGCGTCCAGCCGAGCGCCTCCCGTGTGAGAACGAGTTCTTCCTCGCCGAGCGGAGCGCCGTGCACGGATTCCCGGTCCTGCTTGTTCGGGCTGCCGAAGCCGATGTGGGTGCGCACCTTGATCAACGACGGGCGTCCGAGGTCGCGTTTCGCCGCTACGATCGCCCCGTGGATCGCCGCGGGATCGCCGCCGTCCACGGACGCCGTCTGCCAGCCGTACGCGTCGTACCGCGCGGTGACATCTTCCACCCACGCGAGCTCGGTGCCGCCGTCGATGCTGATCCGGTTGTCGTCGTAGAGCACGATCAGCCGGCCGAGCTGCTGGCGTCCCGCGAGGCTGGACGCCTCCCCGCTCACCCCCTCCTGCAGGTCGCCGTCGCTCGCGATCACATATACGAAATGGTCGAGCGGGTCGAACCCCTCGCCGGGATCGAGTGCTTCTCGCACATAGCGCTGTGCGAGCGCGATCCCGACCGCGTTCCCGAACCCCTGTCCGAGCGGACCGGTCGTCGTCTCCACCCCGGGCGTGACGCCGAGCTCCGGGTGGCCGGGAGTGCGTGAACCGAGTTGCCGGAACCGTTTCAGGTCCTCCATCTGCAGGTCATATCCGGAGAAATGGAGCAGGCAATACAGCAGCGCGCTGCCGTGGCCGCAGGAGAGAACGAACCGGTCGCGCGCGCGCCAGAACGGGTTGTCCGGGTTGAACCGGAGGTGCCGCGTCCAGAGCACGTGCGCGGGCAGAGCGAACCCCATCGGCATCCCCGGGTGGCCGCTCTGCGCGCGCTCGACCATCTCCGCGCTGAGCATGCGGATCGCGTTCACACTGAGTTCGTCGGTTTCGCTCCAACCAACAGCGGCGGTACCTGCGGCGGGCATGCTTCCCCTCTCTCTGCGGACGACACGGGTTCGGCGAGTTTCGGCGCGGACGAACTGCGAAGACTGTGCGTCCGTGCGACGGCAGAATATCGCCTGCAAGCCAGACACGGGCAAGCTCGTCTCCGTGAGCGAGCGGCGCGGTGCGCCGGCGATTCAACGCGCGCTTGCCGTGTCGCGACCACACGCCGTACTCTTGAGCTGTCCGGCAACCGACAGGGATCCGATGTGACCGACCCGAGTTCCACACGCGAACGATCCGGCGACCCGTTCGCGCTCGCGTCGCTCGCGGGCGAGGTTGTCTGGGTGACCGGCGCGTCCGGCGGGCTCGGGCCGGGCATCTGCAGGTGTCTCCACGAGGCGGCCGGGGTCGCGCTCGCGGTGCACGGGTTCCGCGCGCGGAGCCGACTGAACGCGCTCGCGGAGGAACTGCGCGCGGCCGGAGCGAACGTGCTCCCGATCATGAGCGACCTCGCCGAACCAGGCAGCGCGGAGCGTGCGATCGGGCGGATTGTGCGCCGGCTCGGCGCTCCGTACGCACTCATCCACCTCGCCGGGCCGTACGTGCGCAAACCGGCCGTCGACCACTCGCGCGCCGAGTTCAACAGGATGATCGGCGGCAACCTGACCAGTTTCTTCGAGGCGGCGCGATCGGTCGTTTGGGAACTGCGGAAACGAGCCGGCGGCGGGCGTATCATCGCGATCGGGATGCACGGCGCGCAGCACACGACGCCGATGCGCGAGCACGGCCCCCACCTCGCGGCGAAAGCCGCCCTCACCGCGTTCGCACGCACGCTCGCGCTCGAGGAAGCCGCGAACGGAATCACGGTGAACGTGATCAACCCCGGCCACATCTGGAAGAAGACGCTCGAGCGGGAACAGGCGCGCCGCGAACCGGCCGGGGCGGAGCACCCGATCGGAGCGCACGGCAGCTACGAGGACATCGCCGACGCGATCCTTTACCTTCTCTCCCCCGCCGCGTCGTACGTGACCGGCGCGGTGCTCGACGTCAGCGGCGGCTGGCGACCCGGGGGTTGATGGCTTGGGGCTTGGGGCTTGGGGCTTGAACATGCCCGCGGGGAGCCGCAGGCTCACCGCGGCGCAAACACACCGAACTTATACCGAACCCGGCGAACAATGACGCTCCAATTCACGAAATACCACGGCGCCGGCAACGACTTCATCATGGTGGACAACCGTGACGACGACCGCCGGGTCTGGGAAGCGCTCGACACGGAGACGATCGCCGCGCTCTGCCGGCGCCAGCACGGGATCGGCGCGGACGGGCTGATTGTCGCCGTGCGCGACGGCGGCGACGCAGACTACCGGATGGGCCACTTCAACGCCGACGGCTCGCCCGCGGAGATGTGCGGAAACGGGCTCCGCTGCCTGATGAAGTTCCTTGACGAGCTCGGCGAACCGGTCCGCGCGAAGGACGAGGTCGCGATCGTGACCGGCGCGGGCACGGTCGCCTGCCGGTTCGTGGAAGGCGACCGCGTCCAGGTCGCGATGCCGGTTCCCAGCTTCGACGCGACCGCCGCGAGATTCGCCGCCGGACCGGGCACAGTCGGGGTTGCGATCGACGTTCCCGGCCTGCCGGACCCGGTCACCGGCGCCGCGGTCGGCGTCGGCAACCCGCATTTCGTCCTTTACAGTACCGAGATGTGGGAAGGCGAAGATGTGCACGAGATCGGCCGCCGGCTCGCGATCTTCGAGGGGGCGTTCCCGGAGGGGGTGAACGTCGGGTTCGCGCGCAAGGAAGCGCCGGACACCGTCGCGCTCGTTGTCTATGAACGCGGCGTCGGCCCGACACTCGCCTGCGGCAGCGGAGCGGTCGCAGCCGTCGCCGCCGGAATCGCCGAGGCGCGGTTCGCGTTCGATCAGCCGGTGAATGTGCGCATGCCCGGCGGGATGTTGCAGGTGACGATCGGCGACGAGTGGTCGTTCGCCGTGCTCGAAGGTGATGCGGTGCGTGTGTACGCGGGCGTTGTCGAAACCCCGTTCCGCACCAGCGCCTGACACCCTGCCATGCCCGCGGGGAGCCGTCAGGCTCACCGCGGCCAAGACAACCCGCCCGCAGCAAACAGCGCACTCGGTGCACATCCCGTGCAGAGATTGCACGACACCTGCCCGCCCGATCTGCGGCCGGTCCGCCTCGAACGCGCGCGCACCGTGACGGAGCAGGCCGCGGGCGGAATGCCTTCGCACTGGCACAGCGGTTGCACCTCGACGGGGCGAGATCGGCGCCTTGCCCCGGACGTCAGTCCGGGACCGAGCACGGTTCACAGACGAACACCACGCCCCGGACGTCAGTCCGGGCCCGAGCACGGTTCGCAGGATCTTTCTCAGTTTCCCGCCTTCGTTCCGCAGGTTGACGCACGACTGCCGGCGGCACGGTTTCCACGCACTGACCGGCACGGTTCACAGGCACAACTCCAGGCACGGTTTCCACGCACTGCTCCGAGAATCGCCGGCGCGACGGGTTCCCGCACGGTTCGCTCGCACTGACCGCGGATTCGCCTGCGGCGCGATGGTGGGAAACACAGCTTCGGCACGGTTCACTCGCACGGGTTCAGGCCAAAGAGCCGGTGATGCGACCAGGCACGGTTACCCTTGATTTCACCGGCTCTTTTGTTTGACCCCAACACAGCGCAACCCCTGGTGCTGTCCCCATGCTGGGAAACCGGATACCCGGTTTTCCACTTTTTTTCTCCAGCTCGAACGCCGAGATCCGGCGTTGACTGCATCGCGCAGCGGCGATATATTTCGCGTCGTTTGCGCAGCCGGTGCTGTGAAGTGTGAATCGGCAGCGGGTGCAGGCCCGCGCGCGGCGCCAGGCGGGACGTGGATCCGGCGTGAACCGGGGCCTGCAGGCGGAGCCCGGCAAAGTGCGGACCGGGCCCGGAACTTCACCGTGCGGCAGGCGTTTTCAGGTAGGATCGGGGCGTGGCGCAGTCCGGTAGCGCACCTGCTTCGGGAGCAGGGGGTCGCTGGTTCAAATCCAGTCGCCCCGACGTGATAAAGCGAGGGCTCGCGCATACTGGCGCGGGTCCTTTTTCCTGTCTCGCGTCACGTGTCCTCTCCATCGACCTTCCAGCCGGGCAGGGACGCGAGCTTTCGCAGCAGCTCGCGCGCATCGCGGTCGATACGCTCGCGGATTCTCGTGCGCACGCGTACGATCACATCGCCGCGGAACCCGTTTCTGCGCGACACGCCGCGCCCGCGCAGGCGGTAAGACCGTCCCGCGGGAGCGCCGGGGTCGAGGGTGAGACGGTGAACGCCGTCGGGCGTGGGCACGGACACCTCTCCCCCGGCGAACGCCTGGAGCACGTCCACTTCCACCGCGACCTCGAGGTTGTCACCGTCGCGGCGGACCGCCGGGTGCTCGACCTCGACGAGCCGCACGCGCAACGCGCCGTGTTTCCCGCCGTGGGTTCCCGCGTGACCTTTCCCCGCGAGCACGATCACATGCCCGCCGCGCGACCCGGGCGGCACGGTGACGGGGACCTCGACGCGGGTAACCACCGCACCGCGCCCGTCGCACGCTGAGCAGCGGCCATGGGAAACCGCGCCAGTGCCGCCGCAGTCCGGACACGGCACGAACACGGTTTTTCCGCCGCGCGAGGTTGGGATCTCGCCGAGACCGAGGCAGCGCGCGCACTCGCCGTCCCTGCCGGGGCGGCCGGCGCCGGTCCCGCCGCAGACACGACACGGCTGGCTGCGCTGGACGACGACGGTGTGCTCGCCGCCGGTGGCGAGTTCCAGCGTGTCGAGCGACAGCTCGGCGTTCACATCGCCGCCGGCGGCCGGTTGCGCACCAAGGTCGCGAGCAAACGTTCCGAGCCCTGTCTTGAGCGCACGTTTCAGCACATCGGCGAAACGAACGGCGGTCTTTTTCTTTGCGGCCCGACGCGTGGCCGTCTCCGCGGCGCGCCACTGGATGCGAATCCCGGCCCTGCGGTGATACTCCATCCGCCGGCCGCGGTCGGAGAGCACACGGTACGCCTCTCCGATCCGCTGGAACCGTTCCGTCGCCTTCGGGTCGCCGTGATGGCGGTCGGGGTGGTACTTCTTCGCGAGCCGGCGATAGGCGGAGCGGATCTCATCGACGCTCGCGTCCGGCTGCAACCCCAGCTCGTGGTAATGGTCTTTGCCCGGCTCCGCCATTGCTCCACAGTGATCAGCCTGCGTATTGGAAGCAGGAGGCCTCAGCCTTTCGGGGACGCTTGCAAGCAAGCGTCCCATGTATATCCATTTCATGCCCGCGGGGACGGGCCGCAGGCCGTCACCGCGGCTGATCAAACGGTGCATGAAACCCGAGGCAAGCCCCGGACCACCCTCCATTTCATGCGCGAGAGAGAGAAACCGCGGACAGACCCCGTCCACCCGGTCACATAATACGGTACCCGATCACGTCGGGTCAGCCCGGCGGGCGGAACGCGAAAAAAGGAAGGGACCGAGCCTCCCGGTCCCCCGCGCGCGCACGATCTGCTGCGTTCTCGTTCACCTTGGCCCGCGCCGTCCGACCACGTGCCGGAGCATGTTCTCCGCGGTTCTGTCCACCACATCCGGGCGGTCGTAGAAGCCGGACTCGGTGCGGCGGCGGACGGTGTCGATCTCCTCGGACCCGGCGCGTGTCGCCGCGGTCTCATCGACCATCTTCCCGGCGATCCGGTCCACGGTCGCGGGGTCGTCGTAGTGACCGGACTCGATCCGTTTCCGCACCTCGGCGAGCTTGTGCGAACGGTCGGGCGGCCCGTACGCCTCGCGGTGGAGTTCGGCGAGCTCGCGGTAACGCGCGACCTCGGCCGCGTCCGCGGAGATACTGGTCCGATCGGGCTGTTTTTCGATCCCCGGCGGCTTCTCCGCATGTTTCCCGCGCTCGGTTTCCTGCCGGACACGATCCTGCCGCGCCGGTTTCGGCCCTGAGGGTCCGGGCGCATCGGGCTGGCTGATCCCGTTGAACACCATCGTCCGCTCCCCGCTTCCGGGGCGTACTCAGCCCTGGATGCTGGTTGACTGATTCTGCTGAGTCGTCTTCTTGCGCGCTTCCTCCCAGGCGTCAGCGAGCTCGCTCATCATCTCGATCACCGGGGTCAGCCTGTCCGGGTCGCCGAGCGCGTTCGCGGCGACGATTTCCCGGGTGAAATACTCGTAGAGCGCGCTCAGCTTGTCGGCGATCTCGCCTCCCTTTTCCGGGTTCAGCGATTTGCGCAGCTCGCTGATCAGCTCGAACGCGAGGTCGATGTTCCGCGTGCGGCTCGCGAAGTCGTTGTCCCGCATCGCCCGCGCGACTTCCTTGAGCGCCCTGACCGCCGCCTGGTAGCTGGTGACGACGAGGCCGGCCGGACTGCTCGTCGCAAACGACACGTCGTTGTACTGCGCGTACGGGTTCAACTGAGCCATCGCTCTAGCCTCGTTATGTTAGCAGGGTCGATCGCAACTGTCAAGACCAGGGGATGACAGCGCTTATCCGAGCGACTGCGTCCAGCCCGCCTGCGACTGCGCCTGCGACACCGCCTCCTCCATCGCGAGGAACTGGCGGGTGAGCATGTCCCGCTTTTTCGCGAGCCGGCACTCGTACGCCTCTATCTGCCGCTCGATGCTCTCGATCTGGTCTCTGTACCGGTCCTTCGCGAGCTTGATCAGGCCGTCGATCGAGTCGTTGACCGCTTCCGCGAACCCGTCGAGCTGTGAGGCGACGCGTTTTCCGATGCGCACGAGCTTCTCGTCGATCACCTGGAGCGCGCCCTCGGCGGTCGCCATCAGGTTGATGTTGTAGTTCGTGTTCCGCTCCGCCTCCTCGAGCGAGGCGATCTGCGCGCGGAACCGTTCGCTCACCGCGAGCCCGCCCGGGTCATCCCACGCGTAGTTGATGCGAAGCCCGGATGACAGACGCGTGAGCGCCGTGTCAAGCGACTTCTGCGTGTTGCTGATGTGCCGCTGGGCGGTCAGGGCGAGCACGTTGTGGTTGATGCGGGTGCTCATGCTTCACCTCCTTTTCCACCATCACGAAAGGAACCCCTTGCTCTCACAGTTATCGGAGCGGTCGGCGGATACCTTTAGCGCGACTTGAGGATTCGGAGGCTCTCAGCGCCTGAGCCCGCGCCAGCAAAGGCCTGAACGCCTGTCGAACGTCTTTCGCCTGTCACAGAGCCGTGTTGATCTTCTATGTTCGTTCGTGAGTCGCCGGCGGTGTCGTCTTGAACCCGAAGCGCCGGTTTGTTCCGGTGCGCCATTCAGTGTCATCCTGAACGCCCGCACGTCAGTTTGTGCGGGCGTGAAGGATCTACCTCATACACCTCCCACCGGTTGATGCGAATGCACGCTCGGTGGTGCTTGCTGGTAGATCCTTCACTTGCGCGGGCCTGAAACTGAAAACGGCCCGGCCCGCTTGTTCAGGATGACACAAAGGGCGCCGCCTCAACCGATACAGACGGCGGCGCGGTTCAGGATGACACAATGTGCCGTCCACGGTCGAGATCCTTCACGTCGCGCGGCAAACTGACGCCGCGCTTGTTCAGGATGACACTCCGCTCGGCTGGCTGTGGGCTGCGGGCTGATCGCGCTCGCGCCGGGAGAGCAGCGTCAATACCCGCCGCCGAACAGTTGGAAGTCGATGAAGTCGGCGTGGTGGAAGATGATCGCCTCGCGGCTGCGTTTGAACCCGGCGCCCTCCTTCGAATGGACGGCGGCGATGTGCAGCACTTCGTCCGGCAGGTTGCGCGCCCAGCCGAGGCCGACGCTGCTGAACGGGTGGCGCAGATAGCGGCCGTGTTCGGCTTTCGCCGCCCCTTTCTCCGCGTCCGGCCTGTATTCGAGCAGCTTGCCGACGTCCGCGATCAGCGCGCCGGCGATCAGGTGATCCCGATTGAGCGCCAGCCGGTCGCCGTAATGGTCCGCGAGCAGGTCATGGATCGCGGCGGACAGTTTCGCGCACGCGCGCACGTGATCGAGGAAGCTGACATCGAGGTCCTCGATGAGCAGGCTGAACGGGATCGAGCCGAGGTCATCGGGCGCCCACCCGCCGCGGTTCATCGCATCGAGCCAGCAGGCGATCACATTTTCCCGCAGCGTGTCGTCGTGGATTTCACGGAACTCCGGCAGCAGCGCGAGCAGGCGGTGTTTCATCGGATCTCCCTCGCTGTACGAGAACGGGACGGGATCAGTTCGTGGATACCGGGGCGGCAACGCACACGCCGGTTGGCTTGCGCGGCAAGGTATGCGGCGGCCGTTCGCAGGCCAACCCGACTCGGAGCCGGCGTGGTTGCGCGCGCCGTCGTCTCCCGTCTCCCGCGTCCGCTCCCGGCCGGGAACTCGCGCGCGGATCTTCCTTATATTCGGGACGTGAGACGGTATGAGAGGGCTGAGCGGCAGGCGGAAACCGCGCTCGCGACACGAGTGAATGAGGGATAGAATGAGCAGGGAGAACGGTCACGACAGGAAGAGCTTCGAGGTGAAGGTCGGGCTCGCGGACATGCTGCGCGGCGGTGTGATCATGGACGTGACCAACGCCGAGCAGGCGAAGATCGCGGAGGATGCCGGCGCCGCGTCGGTGATGGCGCTCGAACGTGTGCCCGCGGACATCCGCAGGGAAGGCGGCGTCGCGCGCATGAGCCGGATCGATGTGCTCGAAGAGATCATGCGCTCGGTGGAAATCCCGGTGATGGCGAAGGTGCGGATCGGGCATTTCGTCGAGGCGCAGGCGCTCGAGGCGCTCGGGGTCGATTTCATCGACGAGTCGGAGGTGCTCACGCCCGCCGATGAGGAGAACCACATCGACAAGCACGGGTTCAGGGTGCCGTTCGTGTGCGGCTGCCGGAACCTGGGCGAGGCGCTGCGGCGGATCGGCGAGGGCGCGGCGATGATACGCACGAAGGGCGAAGCGGGCACCGGAAACGTCGTCGAGGCCGTCCGTCACATGCGCTCCGTGGTCGGGCAGATGCGCCGCATCCAGGCGACCGACCCGGCCGAGTTGATGAAGACTGCGAAGGAGCTCGGCGCGCCGTACGAGCAGGTGTTGTACGTGCACGAGCACGGGAAGCTGCCTGTGCCGAACTTCGCCGCCGGCGGGGTCGCGACGCCTGCGGACGCGGCGATGATGATGCAGCTCGGCGCGGAGAGCGTGTTCGTCGGCTCCGGCATCTTCAAGGCGGGCGCGGACATCCGCGACAAGGGCGAGCGTCACAAGCTGCAGGGCGCGCTCGCGGCGGCGATCGTGCGCGCAGTCACCCACTGCAACGATCCGGACGAGGTGCTCGCTGCGCAACGTGACCAGGCCGCCGCGATGGTCGGGCTCGACGTGCGCACGATGCCCGAGGAGGAGAAGCTCGCCGGCCGGGGCTGGTAGTGCTCATCGGCGTGCTCGCGCTGCAGGGGGATTTCGGCACGCACGCGCAGGCGCTGCGTGAGATCGGCATCGGCGCGGTCGAAGTGCGCCGCCCCGAGCACGCCGGCTTCGTCAACCCCAATGCGCCCCGCTACGTTCAAGATCCCGGCCGCGCGCGCAGATCGTTGTGGGCGGACGGGGACGAGGAGACAGTCGAGCGTCCGGTCCCGGACGGCCTCATCCTGCCCGGCGGGGAGTCCTCGACGATCGACCTGCTCGGCCGCCGCTACGGGCTCGACTCCCTGCTCGCAGCGTACGCCGCCTCCGGTCGGATCGTGTTCGGCACCTGCGCAGGCGCGATCTGGCTCGGCAAGGGAACCCACCACAAAGTGACCCCGCTCGCACTCGTCGATGTGGACGTGCAACGTAACGCGTACGGCCGCCAGATCGACTCGTTCATCGCGCCGGTGGAGGTGAACGGGCTGGAAGAGCCGTTCGAGGCGGTGTTCATCCGCGCGCCGAAGTTCACACGTGTCGGGCCGAACGTGGACGTGCTCGCCGAACACGACGGCGACCCGGTGCTCGTGCGTGAGGGCAACATCTGGCTCGCCACGTTCCACCCGGAGCGCTCCCCCGACCGCCGCCTGCACCGGCTCGTGTTCGGCTGAGCCGCGGGGGCAAGGTGCCCCTGTGACAGCGCGCAGCGATGTCGCAGGGACGTGAGAGCGGTGCATTACCGCCGGATCATCCGCGCGGGCAAGCCCGCAGGCTGGTACAACCTGTTCGACCACTGACGACACGGATGACACGGATGGCACGGATTCGTTTATGCCCCGCGCCTGCTTGCAGGCCGGGCTCGTGCGCGGAAATTGCTCGCTGATCGAATCCATGCCTGCGAGCAGGGATGGGCATGAACTGCGGGGACGCTGCTTGCATCCCCTCCCCGCCGGCCGCGGTCATGTGCTGTACTCGGCGTTGATGCGGACGTACTCGTAGGAGAAATCGGCGCCCCACGCGGTCGCGCGCGCTTCGCCCTGATGCAGGTCGAGCAGCACGTAGATGTACGCAGCGCGCATCAGCGACTTCAGCTTGCGGCGCTGCACGTCCAGCGGCTGGCCGTTTTCGAGCAGTTTGATCAGGGTCTTCGAGGTGCCGATGTAGAGATCGACCTTGTCCGGGTCGTAGCGTATACCGGCGCGGCCGGCGGCGGCGACGATCCGGCCCCAGTTCGGGTCGCGCCCGAAGATCGCCGTCTTCACGAGGTTCGAGTTGGACACGGTGCGGGCGATCTTCCGCGCCGCGTTACGGTCCGGCGCGCCCTCGACGTCATACTGGATCAGTTTCGTCGCGCCCTCGCCGTCGGAGACGATCTGGCGCGCGAGCTCGGTACAGTGGCTCTTCAGCTCGGCGCGGAATGTATCATAGATCAGCCCCTTTTCGCGGATCTGCTCGTTGCCCGCCAGCCCGTTGCACATCACCGCTACCATGTCGTTCGTCGAGGTGTCGCCGTCCACTGTGATCATGTTGAACGAGTCATCCACCGCTTCCCGGAGCGCCTCGTCGAGCAGCTCGCGGCTGATCGCGACGTCGGAGACGATGAACGCGAGCATCGTCGCCATTTCCGGGTGGATCATCCCGGAGCCCTTCGCGATCCCGCCCATGTGCACGCGCTTCCCGCCGATCCGGGTCGTGGAAAAGCTCTCCTTCGCGAACGTGTCGGTGGTGAGGATCGCGTTCGCGGCGAGCGTGCCGGCGAGCCGGAGCTCGGACAGCTTGAGCGCGCACGTCTTGATCCCGTTGACCACGTTCTCGGTGGGGAACGTGCGGCCGATGATCCCGGTGGAGGCGACGAGCACGACTTCACGGTCGATGCCGAGCGCTTCCGCGGTCGCGTCGGCCATCGCCTCCGCTCCGCGCCGGCCCTGCTCGCCGGTGCACGCGTTCGCGTTGCCGGCGTTGATCACGAACGCCTGCGCGCGGCCGGACCGGATGTGACGCCGGCTCAGCTTGATCGGCTCGGCGACGACCACGTTCTGCGTGAACAACGCCGCCGCGCTCGCGGGAACTTCCGAGTAGATGAGCGCGATGTCGCGGCGCTTGCTCTTCACTCCGGAGTACGCCCCCCACGCCCTGAACCCGCGCACGTCGGTGAGCGTACGCTGCATCGACTCCTCTTCTTCCGACGCGGTGCGTTTCGGCCGCCTCGTCTTTTCCTTCATGGGTTCAACGGTCCCTGTTCGAGTCCGGCCGTCTCCGGCCACGCGAACATCAGGTTCATGTTCTGCACCGCCTGCCCGGCGGCGCCCTTCACGAGATTGTCGATCGCGGAGATCGCGAGCACGCGGTTCGTGCGCGGGTCGTACGTCGCGTACACGTCGCAGTAGTTCGAGCCGCGCACGTGTTTCACCTCAGGCGGAGCTGCGAGCACGCGCACGAACGGCTCGCCCGCGTACGCGTGCTCGTACGCCTTGCGCAGCATGTCGTGATCGAGCTCGCGCGCCGGCTCGGCGTACGCGGTGGTCAGGATCCCGCGGTCGATCGGGAGCAGGTGGGGCGTGAACAGCACTTCGACGCCACCGCCGGCGGCGGCGGTGAGCGCCTGCTCGATCTCCGGCGTGTGACGGTGCGCGAGCAGGCCGTACGCCTTGAAGTTCCCGAACAGCTCCGGGAAATGGGTCGTCTCCTTCGCCTTCGCGCCGGCGCCGGTGACGCCCGACTTCGAGTCGGCGACGATCCCGCGCGGGCGGATCAATCCCTCCCGCAGCAGCGGCGCGAGCGCGAGGATCGCGCCGGTCGGATAGCAGCCGGGGTTCGCGACGAGACGCGCGTCGCGGATCCGGTCACGGTACAGCTCGGGCAGCCCGAACACGGCGTCCGCGAGCCGGTCCGGAGCGACGTGTGTCGTTTCGTACCAGCGCTCGTACACACTGCGCTCGCGGAGGCGGAAGTCGCCGGACAGGTCGATGATCCGGTACGGTTCCGTCCCATGATCGCGCACGAACCCCATCGAGACGCGGTGCGGGAGCGCGAGGAACACGAGATCGGGCGCGAGCCGGCCCAGCTCGGCGAGCGGGATCAACCGCCGGTCCTCGATCCCGCGCAGCGCCGGGTGGACGTCGCTGAACGGTTCGCCCGCGCGACTCTCGGATGTGATCGCGATCAACTCGACGTGCGGGTGCGACACGAGCAGGCGCACGAGCTCGCTGCCCGTGTACCCGGTCGCCCCGACAATCGCGATGCGTGCTCTCTCCATGGTCGGTTGCTTGTCGTCGTGGGTCTTGGTCCTGGGTCAGACCGTTTCCGAATCACCCACGGTAAAGTATTCCCGCGGGGACGCGCCGCAGGCCGTCACCGCGGCTCGTGCACCGGTGCATGAGAGCGACAGGCCCGTGGTTGCTTGCAACCGCGGCTGATCAACCGGTCTGTGAAACCCGGGCGAGCCCCGGGCCACCCAGTCAGTCGGCCTGCTCCGCCTCCGCCTTCCCGAGCACATCGAGGAAGACATCGAGCGCGCGGTCGAGGTCCTCGCGCGAGATCACGAGCGGCGGGAGGAAGCGGATCACCGTGTCCTGCGTGCAGTTCGCGAGTACGCCCCGTTCGAGCAGGTCTAAGACGAGCTGCTTTCCTTCGAACGCGAGCTCGACTCCGGCCATCAACCCGCGCCCGCGCACCTCCCTGATCGCGGAGTGTTGATCCATCGCGCCGCGCAGCCGCTCGAACAGGTGCGCGCCGAGCTCGGCGGCGCGCGCGGGCAGGTCCTGTTCGACGACGATCCGCACCGCCGCGTCGGCGGCGGCGCACGCGACCGGGTTTCCGCCGAACGTCGTCCCGTGGTCCCCGGGCGCGAATGTATCCGCCGCCTCCCCGCGCACGAGCACCGCGCCGATCGGCATCCCGCCCCCGAGGGCCTTCGCGGTGGTGACGATGTCCGGCTCGATCCCCGCGTGCTCGTACGCGTAGAACCGGCCGGTGCGCCCGATTCCGCACTGGATCTCGTCCGCGATCAGCAGCGCGCCGTGTTCGTCGCAGAGTCGGCGCGCCGCGCGCAGGTAGTCGTCGGAGAGCGGCCGGATTCCGCCCTCGCCCTGCACCGCTTCGAGGATCACGGCGACGGTGTTGTCATCGACCGCCGCCGCGAGCGCGTCCGTGTCGTCGAACGGCGCGCGCGCGAACCCGGGCAGCAGCGGCTCGAACGGCGCACGCTGCTTCTCGCTGTGCGTGGAGAGCGCGCCCATGCTGCGGCCGTGAAAGCAACCGTCGAGCGAAATGATGCTGCCGCTGCGGCCGTGGTCTTTCGCGTGCTTGCGCGCGAGCTTGAACGCGCCTTCGACCGCCTCCGTGCCGCTGTTCGTGAAGAACACGCGCTCCATCCCGGCAGCCTCGGTCAGCCGTTTCGCGAGCCGGCTCTGCGGTTCGGTGTAGTACAGGTTCGACGAGTGCATCAACAGGCCGGCCTGGCGGCGGATCGCCTCGACTACATCCGGGTGGCAGTGGCCGACGCTGTTCACACCGATCCCGGCGAGCGCGTCGATGTACTCGCGCCCGCGGTCGTCGAGCACACGCGCGCCCGAGCCCTTCACGATCGTGATCGGATAGCGCTTGTAGAGCTGCAGGTGATGCTTCCTTTCCAGCTCGCTCGCGGTGGACTGCTCAGTGGTCGTCGCGTTCATTGTCCGCCCGGACTGTCGTCCCCCTGGGCCTGCCGGTGAGCAGGATCTCCAGCATCGAATGAGCCGCCATCCCGTTGATGATGTGCGCGCGGCCGACTCCGCCCTCGAGCGCGATCAGGCACGCCTCGACCTTCGGGATCATTCCGCCCTGGATGATGCGCCCGATCTCCTCGCGCGCCGCGTGCGTCGTGAACTCGGGGATCAGCGTGCCCGGCTGCTCGATGTCGAGGAAGATGCCGTCCACGTCGGTGAGCACGACGAGCGCCTCCGCGCCGAGCGCGGCCGCCATGTGCCCGGCGAACATGTCGGCGTTGATGTTGTAGTCCTCGAGGTCCTCGCCGACACCGATCGGCGCGATCACGGGAATATAGTCATGCTCGATCAGCGACTCGACGAGGTCCGTGTTGATCGACTTCACGTCCCCGACCTGGCCGAGGTCGGAGCGGCGCACCATCTGCCCTTCGCGCACCTTGTGAATCCGCTTCTCCGCGGTCACCATCGCGCCGTCCTTGCCGCTGATCCCCACCGATTTGAACCCGTTGAACCCGATCAGCTTCACGATCTCGCTGTTCACGCGGCCGCTGAGCGCCATTTCCACGTACGCCATCATCGTGCGGTCGGTCTTGCGGTGGCCGCCGATGAACCGGCTCTTCACCCCGACCTTGCCGAGCAGTTCGCTGATCACCGGCCCGCCGCCGTGCACGACGACAGGCGTGATCCCAACGCTCTTCAGCGTGCAGATGTCCTGGATCACGCTCTGCTTCACCGACTCATCGACCATCGCGTTGCCGCCGTACTTCAAGAGCACAGTCTTCCCAACCAGCGCGGAGATGCGCTCGTCATCCACCGGCAGCGTCTCGATGAGCGAGGGGCGCTCGTCCGGCTCGGCGCCGTCCTGTTCCTCGATCCACGCGGCGACGTCCGGGTGGTCGGGGCGGAGACGGTCCGCGAGCTCGGCGCGACGCCGGTCTGCGTTCGCCTGGTCCGGGTCGGAGAGGATCTCGCGCAGCTCTTCCATCACCCACTTCTGATCACGCGGGTCAAGCTGTTCGAATACGGAGGACATCGGTTCTGCGATCGTTTGCTTTGTGAGACTGTTGAAAAAGTGGTCGAAGCTCGATGAGCCGCCGACCGCCGGTGACATGTCATTCTGACGCCGCTGCAGGCGGCGGAAGAAGGTCCGAGTTCTCAACAGGTTGACTCATGAAAATCAGCGTCAGCAAACTTGGACCTGCTTCACTTCGTTCAGCATGACGGTCAATCGCGCCTTTATCAACAGTCTCTTGTATGACGGCGGACTGTCCCGTGGGTGGCAAGTGGTGGGCGCGGACCCCGGATGGTGAAGGATTCGAGCCGGCTCTCCCCATGGGAGAATCCGGAAGTCAGCTCATGCGTTCACTGAAGTGTCATCCAAACGGTTTATCCCGAAATCGTACGCTGTTCCGTACGCTTCCAGCGGGTTCGAATTGCGCTGCAATCGGGTACGATCCGCCCGTGCCAAATATGTCGGTCGAATACGGGACTGTCAAGGCGCCGGGAGGGATGAACCGACGCGACGAGGCCGGCTGCCGCGGAAAAAGCTGCCGCCCGTGCCTCCGTTTCCGCCGGGTGTGCGCCTGCTCGTCAGGGGTGGCCATCCATACTGTAGTGTGCCCATGCCTGCTGTGCAGGCATGGATCCAACCGCGGAGCACGCTTCCACCGGCGGATCAACCCGGCCTGCAAGCAGACGCGGGGCATAGACACATTCTTGTGCCCGCATTGGCCTGCCAGGCGCGACTTCCGACTTCCGACTTCCGAGAGGGGTGGTCCGGGGTTTGCTGAGCGGACAACGGTTCCCTGTCTGCAACCCGCAGCGATTGTGAGAGCACCGATGAACAGCGACGAGATCCCCCTGCTCAGCCCTTCCGACCCGGAGCGCCGTCGAGAGCCGACGGCGGACGGGATAAGGGAACGGGCGGATCGTTTCGGCGACCGCGCCCGGATCATCACACACCGGGAAAACCGCGGCCTGCCCGCGGCGCGCAACACGGGCTGCCGCGAGGCGCGCGGTGAGTTCATCGTCTGGCTGGATGCGGACGACATGATCGCGCCCCGGTTTCTCGAGGTCACGCTCGCCGTCGCGCGCGCCCACCCGCACGCCGGCTGGGTGGCCGGGCTCACCGTCCAGTTCGGCGCGGTCTCCCGCCTGTTCGGGTTCGCGCCGTACGACCCGCGCGAGCTCGTGCGCCAGAACGACCAGGTGGACGCGTGTCTGTTGTGCGACCTGCTCATGCACGGCACCGTCCCGTTCTGCCAGATCCCGGAGCTGGAGGACCAGGACGCGCGTGAGCTGCTGCGCACGATTCCCGGCACCGGTGTGCTCACCGCGCTCGCCTTCCTGCTCGAGGTGCCGAACCTGGAACGGTATCCGACCGCGCGCAAGATCGCAACCGTCGCGCTCGCACGCCGGCTGTTGATCGCGATGTGGGCGATCACATGCAAACAGGAACCGTACAACTACCACTGGGCCGCGTAACCGGAACAGGAGAAACGACGTCTCGAACAGGGAACTGAATCGCCCGCCCACAGGCCCGCGGTTGCTCGCAACCGCGGCTCATCCGACGTGTGATTATCCCTGACTAAAGTCAAGGGCAAGGGTATGAAACCCGAGGCTGAAGCCCCGGGCCACCCTGTCGCTGCGCTCCAGCGTGGCTGTCGCACGGGCACGTCACCGATGATCAGGCGGTCACTGCTCCCGCACACGCCGCCCGTACTGCCGCTCGTAGTACTCGCGATACCGGCCGCTGCGCACGGACGCGACCCAGTTCTCGTGCGCGAGGTACCAGTCGATCGTCTCCGGGAGCGCGTGCTCGAACCGGTGGGACGGTTTCCAGCCGAGTTCGCGCTCGATCTTCGACGCGTCGATCGCGTACCGGCGGTCGTGCCCGGGGCGGTCTTCCACGTGCCGGATCAACGATTCCGGCTTGTCGAGGTGGTCGAGAATCAGCCGCACGACTTCGATGTTCGGCCACTCGTTGTCGCCGCCGATGTTGTACACCTCCCCGGCCTTTCCCCGCTCGAGCACAGCGAGCAGCGCGGCGCAGTGGTCTTCGACGTAGAGCCAGTCGCGCACCTGGAGCCCGTCGCCGTACACCGGCAGCGGCCGGTCCTCGCGCGCGTTCGCGATCATCAGCGGGATCAGCTTCTCCGGGAACTGGAACGGGCCGTAGTTGTTCGAGCAGCGCGTGATCACGGCGTCCACGCCGAACGTCCGCTGCGCGGCGCGGACGAGAAAATCGGAGGCCGCCTTCGACGCCGAGTACGGGCTGTTCGGCGCGAGCGGGGTCTGTTCGCGGAACTTCCCCTCCGGCCCGAGCGCACCATACACCTCGTCGGTCGAAACATGGATGAAGCGGACGCGCTCCCCGAGCCGGCGGGCTTCGTCGAGCAGCACCTGCGTGCCGGTCACATTCGTGCGGATGAACGGCGTCGAGTCGAGGATCGAGCGGTCCACGTGCGACTCGGCGGCGAGGTGAAGGATCGCGTCCGGGCGGTGCTCCGCGAACACGGCGCGCATCCGCTCTTTGTCCGCGATGTCGGCGTGCACGAACGTGTAGCGCGGGTTGTCTTCCACGCCCGCGAGGTTCTCGAGGTTGCCGGCGTAGGTGAGCGCATCCACGTTGACCACGTCCCACTCCGGCCGCTCACGCAGCAGGTAGTGGACGAGGTTCGCTCCGATGAACCCGGCTCCGCCGGTGATCAGCACACGCATCGGTTCGCTTCCTCACGGTTGTCGGCGATGTGAAACCCGAGGCTGACGCCCCGGGCCACCCCACTGTACCGGCCGTGCGGGCTTGCCCGCGCGGTTGATCCACCGGTAATGGATCATGACCCTGATCGAATCCGCGGTTGCAAGCAACCGCGGGCCTGTAAGAGTGTCATCCTGAACTAGCCGGCCGGGCCGTTTCGCTGTTTCAGGCCGGCGCAAATGTGTCATCCTGAACAAGCCGGCCGGGCCGTTTCGCTGTTTCAGGCCGGCGACGTGAAGGATCTACCCGGTACACCACCCCCCGGTCGTTCGGTCCACACCCTGGGTGGTACTTGCTGGTAGATCCTTCACCCCCGCACAAACTGACATGCGGGGGCTCAGGATGACACAGTGCGCACAAGACTGACGGCGCTACGGGTTCAGAATGACACAATCGACCCCGCCGCAGCCCGCAACCCGCAGCCCGTGAGTCCGTCACTCCCGCAGCAGCTTGCGCAGGTACTGCCCGTACTCGCTCTTCTCCATCATCCCGGCGAGCTCGCGCACGCGGGCCGCGTCGATGAACCCGATCCGGTACGCGATCTCCTCCGGGCACGCGATCTTCAGCCCCTGCCGCTTCTCGATCATCTCGACGAACTGGGACGCGGCGAGCAGATCGCTGTGCGTGCCGGTGTCGAGCCATGCGTACCCCCGGCCCATCAGCTCCACGTCCAGTTCATCGCGCTCGAGGTACGTCTGGTTCACTGACGTGATTTCGAGCTCGTTGCGCCACGACGGCTCGATCGTCTTCGCAATCCGCACGACATCGTTCGGGTAGAAATAGAGCCCGACGACCGCGTAGTTGCTTTTCGGCCGCTCCGGCTTTTCCTCGATCGAGAGCACGCGCCCGTCCTCGTCGAACTCGACGACGCCGTAGCGTTGCGGCGTATCGACATAGTAGCCGAACACAACCGCGCGCCGCCGGTTTTCCACGTTCGCGCGGGCGGACTTCAGCATCTCGACGAGACCGTGCCCGTAGAAGATGTTGTCGCCGAGCACGAGGCAGACATCGTCACCGCCGATGAACTGTTCGCCGAGGATGAACGCCTGCGCGAGCCCCTCCGGCGCCGGCTGGATCTTGTACGCGAACCGCATCCCGAGCCGCGACCCGTCGCCGAGTAACTGCTCGAACCGCTCCGTGTCAGTGGGCGTGGAGATGATGAGCACGTCGCGGATCCCCGCCATCATCAGCACCGAGAGCGGGTAGTAGATCATCGGCTTGTCGTAGATCGGCAGCAGTTGCTTGACGATGCTGAGCGTGGACGGGTACAGCCGCGTTCCGCTCCCGCCCGCGAGGATGATCCCTTTCATGCCGGCGTCCCTTCTCTCTCGTCCGAGCGGGAGTATAACTCCGGGCGCCGGACGGCTCAAACGCGCCCGCCGCAGCAGCCTCGGAAACACACCCGCCTGCCTCCGCCGGAGATCCAGCGCGCCCCTCCCGGCACAACGGACCACGAGCTGCGGCAAAGGCCGCGGCCGGCAAACAGCCCGGTACCGAGGGGGGGATTCGAACCCCCACGGGCGCAATGCCCAGCGGATTTTGAGTCCGCCGCGTCTACCTGTTCCGCCACCCCGGCAGGCCGCGTGAATATAGCGGATCTGTGCACGCGCGCGAAAGACCGTCCGTTCCCCGGTCAATGGAGTGCGGTTGCGCGGGGACGCGCGCACCGGGGACGCTTGCCAGCAAGCGTCCCCGTAAGGCGACATGTCAGATCACGGTCGTGCCCCTGTGACAGCGCGCAGCGATGTCGCAGGGCCCATTCACCGGTGGATCATCCGCGGTGACGCCCTTCGGGCCGCGCGCCGAGTCACTCCGCGAACACCTCGAACGTCTCCATGTCGCTGCTCATCGGCATCGGCCCGCCGGTCTCGCGCGCCTCGTGCATGTCCGCGAACGCGCGGTTGTGGCCCTTCGTGTACGCGCCGCTGCTCACCCAGCGCTGGAAATCCGCTTCCCTTTCCCAGAACGACATCACGATGTACGGCTTCCCCGCCTGCGTCGGCCGCAGGATCTTGACATCGATGAAACCTTCCTCCCTGTCCACCTCGCGGGCGCGGCTGCGGAACAGGTGCTCGAACCGTTCGACGTAATCGTCACGCACGGTCAGCCGGTTCATCGCGACAAACATGGCATCCCCTGGTTGCATGCAGCGTGGTTCACGAGGCGTGCGCCCGTCTGGTGAAGAGCGTGGAGAAGGTAGGCATCCCTAACACGTGAGTCAATCGCAGGCGGGAGGGGGCTGCGGCGCGGGTTGTCTCCGTTCGCAACCGGCGCCCGCGTTCGCGTGTACAAATGATGTATATTCACGCCCGGCAATCAGTTGCCGGCCGGGAACGCCGGCGGGATCGGGGGCCCTGTCCGCTTGCCACGGCCCGGCACGCGAGCGTACCCTGAACCGGTTGTCAACTCCGCGGAGACGCATGCAGCGCATTCTCTTCACCTGCAAAGGATCATCCGGGCGCAGCCTGATGGCGAAGGCGTTCGCGACCGCGCTCGCCCCGGACAACCTCGAGGTGTTCGCCGCCACGGAACAGGCGGTGGACACTCACCCCGCCGCGCGGCAGGTGATGGAGGAGATCGGGATCACGCTGCCCGCGCGCAGCCGCGCGCTCTCGGAGATGAGCGCGCTCTCGTTCGAAGCGGTGATCACGGTCTGCGTGCGGATGCTCGAGGACCACCCGCAGTTCCCGGGCTCGCCGGCGCTCGTCCACTGGGGAATCAGCGACCCGGTGAAGGTCGTGCGCGCGAACGGCGAGGACCTGCTCAAGCACTTCCGGCGCGTGCGTGACGAGATCCGCGACCGCGTCCGCATCTTCTTCGAACAGGGTTACTACGAAGCGATCCTCGAGCTGCAGCTCACGTACGGCCGTCTGCTCAACGCGATGACCGACGGTGTGATCGCGCACGACCGCAACCGGCGCATCTTCTACTTCAACCGGGCTGCCGAGGAGATCACCGGCCTGTCCGCGGGCGATGTGATCGGCCGGGACTGCCACCGCGTGATCCCCGGCGAGTTCTGCGGCAAGGACTGCGAGAACTGCATGAAGAACCCGCACATCGAACAGCGGCTCGATGTGCCGGTCGATTATCACCGCGCGGACGATCAGGTGCGCAGCCTGCGCATGTCGATCATGCCGATGACAACCGCGGAGGACCAGCGGATCGGCGCGCTCATCCTGCTCAAAGACCTCACCGAGATGCACCGCCTGCGCAGCCGGCTCGAACGGAGCCGCGGGTTCCAGGGGATCATCGGGCTGCACCCGTCGATGACACGCATCTACGCGAGCCTGCGCGAGGTCGCGAAGGTGAACGTGCCGATCCTGATCGAGGGCGAGTCCGGCACGGGAAAGGAGCTCGCCGCGAAGGCGATCCACAAGCTCGGCCCGCGCGCGGACAAGCCGTTCGTACCAGTCAACTGCGGCGCGCTCCCGGAGGGCACGCTCGAGAGCGAACTGTTCGGGCACGTGAAGGGCGCGTTCACGAGCGCGATCCGTGACAAGAAAGGCCGGTTCGAGCTCGCGGACGGCGGGATCCTGTTCCTCGACGAGATCGGCGAAATCAGTCCGAAGCTGCAGGTGAAGCTGCTGCGCGTGCTCCAGGAGAAGACGTTCGAGCGCGTCGGCGGCGAACAGCCGGTTCATGTCGATGTGATGGTGATCTGCGCGACGAACCGCAACCTGAAGGAGCTCACCGACGCCGGCTGGTTCCGCCAGGACCTCTACTACCGGCTCGCCGTCGTCCCGATCCGGATGCCGTCGCTGCGCGAACGACGTAGCGACATCCCGCTGCTCGTCGAGCATTTCCAGGAACAGTTCGCGAAGGAGAACCAGATGACCGCGGCCGGCGTGTCCGACGACGCGATGAACCATCTCGTCCGCTACCACTGGCCGGGAAACGTGCGCGAACTGTCGAACGCGATCCACTACGCGATGATCAAGGCGCGCGGCGCGGAAATCCAGATCCACCACCTCTCGCAGGAGGTCGTTGCGAACGGCCGCCGTATGAACGCCTCCCGCCGCGGGCGGCGCCCGAAACTGAACCCCGCCGAGGTCGAGCGCGCGATGAAGGAGACCGGCGGAAACAAGGCGAAAGCCGCGTCGGTGCTGGGCGTGAGCCGCACAACCCTCTACCGCTACCTCGCCGAGCTGGAAGTGTAACGTTTACAGAAGTGTTCAAGAATTGTTTTCTGAACACTCACTGTCCGCCTGTGGCCCCTGTTTCGCTGCTAACCTCTGTAATCTCAGTTAGTTCCGATTAGGAAGGCCTTACTTCCGCACTTTTTCTGAACAGTGTCCAGTTTCAAATGTCACGGAATTGTCGGAGAGCGACGTGACATTCGAGCCGCAACGGTTCCCCGTTCACAGGCTAAACCTATGGAATATCAATTGGTTATCCCGTCGCTGCGGAGGAGTTCGTGAAACAGGCATACAATTGGCCACGGGTGAGGGTGGACGATCATCGGAGAACTGAGATGTCCCTCGCGAACCTGCATCTGTTTGAAATTGTTCGGCTCAGCGAGCGGATGCTGGACGTTGCGCGCAAGGGCACCGAAGATCGTCCCGACGCCGAGTGCGCGATCGTGTACGGCACGCTGCACGATTACGCGATGCACTTGCGCAAGCTGGCGTTGGAGGAAGTGGAGCGGCACCGCCGGATGGGGGTGTTCGACGATGAGGACGTGCAGGCGTACGAATTGATTCGTTCCAGCTTGTGAACGTTGGAACGAAATAGGTAGCGCGGGGGGTGGCCGGTGCGCCGGCCGCCCGCAAGCATCAGGAGGAAGGAAGATGATGTGGAAGAAGCTCAGTGTCGTGGCGTTTGCGGCGTTGTTCGCGGCTGCGATGATCGGTTGTGAAGGGGAGCAGGGACCGCAGGGCCCGGCCGGCCCCGAAGGTCCAAGCGGGGTCGAAGATCCGAACATGACCTACTTGGGCGCCGAGGGCGCGGACTGCGCCCACTGCCACAGCGCGCCCGCGACACAGTGGCCGGGCACCGCCCACTCCACGGCTTACGGAGATCTCGACGAAGCCGATCGTGAGAACCCGTACTGCCTCCAGTGCCACACCACCGGCTGGGACTCGCAGGTCGCGTACGGCGACACCGTGATCGCGCCCGGCAACTACGGGCCGGACGAGTACGGCTACGACGACTACTTCAAGGTCGAGGGTGACTCCGCCGCAGAGCGGCGCGCCGAGCTCGAGAACGTCCAGTGCGAATCCTGCCACGGGCCGTTCGGACCGGTCGGCGATGTCGGCTTCTCCGACCACGAGCTGGAAGTGAACCTCGGCACCCGGTTCGTCGATGACGAGAGCGTCGCCGCCTGCTGGCCGTGCCACCGCACCCAGCTCTGGGAATGGGGCGGCTACGACCGTGAGACCGGAGAGTTCATCGGTCCGGAAGCGCGCTCCGGGCACGCGAACGCCGCCGAAGGTGATTTCGAGTTGTTCCAAGGGGAGCACTACACCGGCGGATCGTGTGCGGGTTGCCACACCGCGGAGGGGTTCGTCGAACGGATGGACCCGCAGCACCCGGACGGTTCGTTGATGGGCGGTGACGTACACTTCATCGGCTGCACAACCTGCCACGACCCGCACAGCGAGTCCAACCCGTACCAGGTTCGTTCGCTCGCGGCCGTGCCCGTCGAGTATCACCTCGGGTATGACCCGGAAGAGACCGGCGACGGGATCATGGACACGGGTACGCCGTCGCAGACCTGTGTCGCCTGCCACCACGCACGCCGCGACAACGACCACGTGGCCGGTCAGATCGACGAGGGTTACGCGTACTTCGGCCCGCACGGCAGCCCGCAGATGGACATGTTCCTCGGCTACGGCAGCTACGAGATCCCCGGGGAGGATGACTACGTGCGCGAGACCGTGCACCAGACCTCCGGCCAGATGGAAGGCAACTACTGCGTCAAGTGCCACATGCAGGAGTTCATCACCGAGCACGGTGAGGACAATGTGGAGCACTACACGCACGACTTCAAGCCGGGCACGGCGAAGTGTGCGCCCTGCCACACGGTTGACGATGCCCAACAGAAGCTCGAGGAGAAGCAGACGGCAACCGAAGAGTTGATGAACGACCTCGCCGTACTGCTTGGCTATACCAACTGGGAAGACTACGAGACGTACTTCGACAGCCAGGCGGGCGACGTTACTGTCGAACAGCGTGAAGCCGCGTACGCACTGCAGTTCGTGATCAACGACGGATCGATGGGTCTGCACAACTGGGAATACTCCCGGACGCTGCTGCAGAACGCGATCGACTACATGAACAACCTGCCGTAAGCAAGCCGGCGGACGGTGCAAGTCCGTCGCTGCGGCGGATTCCGCACTACCTACTCGACCGCCGGCGCCGGTCGTCGGCGCCGGCGGTCAACTGTCTGGTGACGGAAAACTAGGGACAGACCCCTATTTCCTCACCGAGACGACACGATTTCAACCGCTTCATTTCGCAGCACGGAACAGGAAATTGGGGTCTGTCCCTGGTTTTCCTCTCGGGAGGAGCGATGAACAGCAGATGGGCCCGGACGGCGGCGCTCGTCATCCTCGCGGCCGCGCTCGCCGCCGCCACCGCGAGCGCGTCGAAGTTCCGCCTGCGCGGATCGGTTGACGCGTACGGCTACGGCTACCAGGACGCGGATAACGCGCATCATGTCTGGCTCGTCGAACGGACGAACCTGTCGCTGTACCGGAGCGGGACGCCGTGGTCGGTGCACATGAGTGGAGGTTGGCTCGGCGACAACGTGAGCAACTCCGCCGACCCCGATGATGACGGCCTCACCGCCGACAAGTTCCGGTTCACCCGCGGCTACCTGCGCTACGGGCGGCTCGGCAGCCCGGTGCGCGCCCAGCTCGGACGGTTCTTCCTCGTGCGCGGGCCCGCGATCGGCGTGCTCGACGGGCTCGACGTCGAATACCGGTTCGGCGGCGGGTTCGAGCTCGCCGCGTTCGGCGGGCTCTGGGGTCCGTTCAGCCGCGAGTTCGAGTTCGAGGATCCCGACTCCGCGATCGCGTTCGGCGGTGAGATCGGCTGGACCGGGCGCGATGTCCTGTTCGCGCGCCGCACTCATCTCGCGGTTTCGTACGCGAACATCGAGCGCGACGGCGAGCCGCTCCGCCACCGGGTCGGGCTGCGCACGTACCACAGCTTCTCCTCCCGCGTCACCTGGTACAACGTCGCCGAGTTCCGCGTCGAAGGCACGCCTGTGCGGCGGGTCATTTCGCGCCTGCGCTACATTGACGACAAGTGCACGCGGTTCATCGAGTACGCGATGATCACGCCGGACAACCCGGACGGGAGCTGGTTCGCCGACTTTGAAGAGGGAACGTACCAGCGCGTGCGCGCGTCCGCCGACCGCTGGCTCGTCCAGGACAAGTGGGGGTTCGGGTTGGACGGCGCCGCGCTGATTTCGGAAAAGGCCGGCTATCGCGTCGGCCCGTACTTCAAGTTCCCGTTCGGGCGCGTCGGCTACCGTTTCTACTTCGGCGACCAGCCGAAGGCGGACGGGTTCTGGGCGCAGCTCGAGGCGAGTCCGTGGCGGCCGCTCGAGCTGTACGCGTACGGCTCGATGGCGAGCTACGAGTGGAACGCGTTCGACGTGGAAACGGAGGACATCCTCTCACTGTACGCCGGTGCGAATCTCCGCCTCCCGTTCCTCGAGTCGCTGGAGTTCAACGCGGAATACCAGCACTTCCAGACGCCGCAGTATGATGAGGACCGCCGGTTCATGGGCGGCCTGCGCTGGGCGTTCGACACGGCGGAGGTGACCCGATGACACGCAACCGTTCGGCAACACTCCGGGTGCTCGTTCTGCTCGCCGGTGGGGTCGCGATCGCCGCGTTCGCGTTCGGCGGCGCCGCCGGCTCGCTCATCTTCCCGCACGATTTCCACGTGGAAGTCGTCGAGATGGTCTGCGAGGACTGCCACACGGGCGTGATCGATCTGCCCGAGGACGGCCGCTCGCGACTCGGCCACGACACGTGCTCGACGTGTCATGACGTCGAGGATGACGACAACTGCGCGCTCTGCCACGAGGGCGGGGTGTACGAGCCGGCCGCAGGCAGGGCGGGCGAGTTCGCCGGCTTCGCCCACAACCGGCACCAGGCTCTCGACTGCGACCAGTGCCACGGCGACGTTGTTGCGGCCGGCGCCCCGGCGTTCCCCGGCAGCGAGGACTGCCGCGCCTGCCATGAAACCTACGAAGCTGAACCGGCGACGCACCGGATGAGCACGTGGCTGCACGATCACGGGTTGGACGCGCAGGTGTCGGACGCCGAATGCGCCGCGTGCCACACGCAGGCGAGCTGCGACGACTGCCACCAGGGCGAGAACATTCTCGCCGGCACGCCGCATCCGCCCGAATGGAAGCACACACATTACGCGGAGACGATGTACGGCCAGGAGTGCATGGTCTGCCACGAGACGCGCTCGTTCTGCACCGACTGCCACCGGAGCACGGTTCCGCGCCCGCACCCGCTCGGCTCCGAGTTCGCGAACCCCGAGACCGGCGGCACCCATGTCGAAGAGGCGGAGAGTTTCATGATAACGTGCCTCTCGTGCCACGAAGTGGAAACCGGCGACCCCGTGTGCGCCCGCTGCCACAAGTAGGAGGAGACGATGAAGCGTAGCGATCTGATCAGGCGATCGTTCGCGATGCCGCTCGCGGCGCTCCTCGCGCTCGGTCTGCTCGCGGGCTGCGGCAGCGAAGTCGCCGACGACTGGTCGCCGGCCGTTCCGCAAGAGGCCGATCACCCGTTCGCGCAGATCGCCGACCACGGCGACTGGCTTAGCGATAACGGCTACCCGTTGGACGACTGCCTCGCGTGCCACGCGCTCACCGGCGACGACTCCGGTGATGCGGGCGACGTCCCGTTCGGGCCGAGCTGCGGCCAGGCGTCCGGATGCCACGACACAAACGAAGGGCCCGAGGCGTGCAACACCTGCCACGGCGATTTCGACGCCGCCGACCCCGCGCAGCCGGCCTCGTGGGCGCCGGATGACCAGGGACACACCGCGCATCTTGACAACATGCGCTCCGAGCTGTTTTATACCTTCGATTGCTCCGCGTGCCACCGGATCCCGCGCGTGTGGGACGACCGCACGCACATCGACGAGGAGACGCCAGGCGAAGTCGAGATCGACTTTCACGAGCCCGCGAACGCGGGCGCCTGGCAGCCGGAATACAACCGCGAGAACGGCACGTGTTCCGCCGTGTACTGCCATCAGGGCGGCGAGCTGACGTGGGGTGACAACCTCGATCCGCTCACGTGCACGAGCTGCCACGCGATCCCGCCCCCACCGCCGCATCCGGACGCGACTGAAGGCGAATGCGTGAACTGTCACAGCCAGGTGGTGGACGAGGATGGTGAGATCATCAATCCGGAGCTGCACATGAACGGACGCCTCGATGGTCCCGGTTGATTCCCGTGATATGGACCAATCAACGTCAACGAAGGAGGACAAGCTGATGCGCAGAGTTCTTATCGTGCTGCTCGCCGGCCTCGTTCCGGCGCTGTTCGCGCTCGTCCCGGCCGCGTCCGCGCAGGAAGCCGAAAAGGGCGAGGAAGCCGAAGCGAAGCACGAATACATCAGCATGCGCAAGTGCTCGATGTGCCACAAGGGCGAACGGAAGGGAAACATCTACGAGATATGGGAGGCGAGCCGGCACGCGAAGGCGTTCGAAACGCTCGCCGGTGAGAAGGCGCTCGCGATCGCGAAGGAGAAGGGGATCGAGAACCCGCAGCAGGCCGGCGAGTGCCTGCAGTGCCACGTCACCGGTTACGGCGAGGACGAGTCGCTGACCGCGGATCTGGAGATGGCGAACGGCGTCACCTGCCAGGCGTGCCACGGCGCCGGCGGCGACTACGCGAAGATGTCAACGATGAAGGACCTGAAGGCGTCGGTCGCGGCCGGCATGGTCGCCGATCCGAAGCAGCAGTGCGTCGAGTGCCACAACGAGAACAGCCCGACGTACAAGCCGTTCGACTTCGAGAAGTCCTGGGAGAAGATCAAGCACGCCACGCCCGAGGACGACTGAGCGGGCGCGCGTAGCGGTGGTGTGACAGGTGCGGGTGGGTGTGCGCCGCCACGCCCGCCCGTGCATGTGTCGCCGCCGGCGCCCGCGGCCGCACCCGCCGGAGCCGGGGCGGCGGGTAAGCTGAATGCGAACTCGGCCTCTTACAGGCCGAACCGGCGGCGAAGTGAGCGCCCGCTTGTTCACACATTCACAAGCTCTGGATCGGCTGGTTCGTGCCCCTGTGACGGCGCGTCTGTTTGCGGTGTCGCAGGGCCCGTACGTGCCCCTGTGACAGCGCGTCTGTTTGCGATGTCGCAGGGTTGGATCGGCCGGCAGGTGAACTGGTCGGGTCGGTCGCGCGGGTCGGGTCCGCGGTGACGCCCTTCGGGCCGTCCCCGCGGGCATATTCGGTTTGGGGCGGGGGGACGCTTGCGAGCAAGCGTCCCCGGAGTGAGACATCTGACATCTGACATCTGACATCTGACATCTGACATCTGACATCTGACATCTGACATCTGACATCTGACATCTGACATCTGACATCTGACATCTGACATCTGACATCTGACATCTGACATCTGACGACTGACATCTGACATCTGACATCTGACTTCTGACATCTGACATCTGACATCTGACATCTGACATCTGACATCTGACATCTGACATCTGACATCTGACATCTGACATCTGACATCTGACGACTGACATCTGAGATCTGACGGCGATGAACGCGCACCGGAGACAACAGAACCGCCCGCGCACCGTTACCGGCGTGCTGCTCGTCGCCGGCGTGCTGCTTGCGCTGGCCGGCTGGTTGATGCCGGTCGCGGCGGCGGCGCAGTCGGCCGACGACTGCCTGATGTGTCACGCCGACCTCGACCTCGAGTCGCTGGACGGCGAGAAGGTGGGCGTCAGCGAGCAGGACTACCGGAGCAGCGTGCACGGGTTCCTCGACTGCATCGACTGCCACGCGCAGCCGGGCGCGGATTGGGAGGAGATGCCGCACTTCGAGGTGTACCGCCCGGTTCGCTGCACGATGTGCCACGACGATGCGGCGGCGAGCTACGAGATCAGCTTTCACGGGCAGGCGCTCGCCCGCGGCAACCGGCGCGCCCCCGACTGCGCCGAGTGCCACGGGATCAACCAGAACCCGCACCGGCTGCAGGCGCTCGGCAACGGGGTCACCGAGAGCGCGTGCCGCCAGTGTCACGTGCGAGAGACGCGGGCTTATCGCGGCAGCGTGCACCAGGTCGCGCACGCCGAGGGCAAGGCGAGCCCGGGCTGCGTCACCTGCCACCCGACCCACGGCGCGAAGCTGCCGCCGTCCGCCGGCGCGGTGAACACACTCTGCCTCGACTGCCACGAGCACGCGATGGAGTCTGTCGAGATCGGTGGACACCCGTTCGGCGAGACCGAGCAGGGTGTGATCAACTGCACGTCCTGCCATGACGTGCACGCGACCCACATCCCGGCGGTCGATTCCGGCACGTTGCAGGCGTGCGTGAACTGCCACGACGGCTACGAGCAGCAGTTTGCAGGGTCCGTGCACGAGCAGCTGCTCGCCTCCGGGCGGATGAACTGTCTCTCCTGCCACAAAACGCACCAGGTGACGGACGCGGACGCGAGCGCCGACTTCGGCTGCGGCCAGTGCCACCAGGAGGCGGAGGAAGTCTATCGCACGAGCGCGCACCGGCTCGCCCGTCTCCACGGCGACGAGATCGCCGCCGAGTGCGCGGACTGCCATCACGGGCACCACATCCTCCCGGCGACCGACCCGGACAGCCCGGTGTTTCACCGCAACATCCCGGAAACGTGCGGCGAATGTCACACCGACAACACGGTGATCACCACCGACTACGTCCGGCTCCCGATCAGTCTCCCGAGCTACAGCCAGTCGGTGCACGGCAGGGGCCTGCAGCAGGGGAAACCGACCGCGGTGTGCACCGACTGTCACGGCAGCCACAACCTGCAGTCGGCGAACGCGCCGACGAGCACGGTATCCCGCGAGAATTTGACGCAGACGTGCGGGCAGTGCCACGAGCAGGTCGCGGAGAAGTACTCGGTGTCTGTGCACGGACGCGCGGTGCAGCACGGGATCAAGGACTCCCCCGACTGCACCGACTGCCACGACGAGCACCTGATCCTCGACACGTCCGACCCGCAGTCGCCGGTGAACCCGGGCAACATCAGCAGCATCGTCTGCCGCGACTGCCACGAGGACGTGGAGATGGCGGCCCGTTACGGTCTCCCGCGGGAGGTCGTCGCCAGCTACCTCGACAGTTACCACGGGTGGGCGATCCGGCGCGGCGGGAAGACGGTCGCCGCCTGCGAGGACTGCCACAACACGCACGAAATCCGCTCCGTGCTCGACCCGGAGTCATCGATCCATCCGGGCAACGTGGTGAAGACGTGCGCGCGCTGCCACGAGCAGTCGAATCCGACGTTCGCACGCAGTTACAGCCACATCGCCGCCCGCGACAAAATGATGGTTCACGACTACGTGCGCATCGTCTATATCGTACTGATCGCGGTCGTGCTCGGCGGGATGCTGATACACAACGTGATCATCCTGCTCAAGTATTTCCGCAAGAGCTACCGGCGGCACGTGAAACGGCCCGCGGTCGTGCGCATGACCCGCAGCGAAATCTGGCAGCACATTCTGCTCGCGATCTCGTTCACCGGGCTTGCGATCACCGGGTTCGCGCTCCGTTTCCCTGACCAGTGGTGGGCCAACCTGCTCGGCGATCTCGGGATGAACGAAGAGTCCCGGCGGCTGATCCACCGAGTGCTCGCGGGGTTGCTCGTCGCGACGTCGGTCTATCACGTGCTCTACCTGATCCTCACCGGCCGCGGGCGGCTGCTGCTGCGCGCGCTGTTCCCGAAGGTGAAGGACTTCCGCCGCGCGTGGGACCAGTTTTCCTACTACGTCGGCTGGAAGAAGCGAGCCCCCGCGCACGGCATGTTCGACTACACGCAGAAGGCGGAATACTGGGCGCTCGTATGGGGTACGGTCGTGATGGGCGTGACCGGCGTCGTGCTCATGTTCCCGGATCTCGTCACCTCGATGCTGCCCGCGTGGGCGATTCGGGTCAGTGAGACGATACACTTCTACGAAGCGATCCTCGCCGTCGGCGCGATCATCATCTGGCACTTCTTCTTCACGATCTTCATCCCGCGCGAGTATCCGATGAGCTGGATCTGGATCACCGGCCGGATGGAGAGGGATGAGTGGGAGCACCACCACCGGGAGGAAGTTGACGAACTGGGGAGGGAGCCGGCGTCGCTCCCGCCGAAGAAACAGGACGCGCAAGGAGAGCCCCCTGATGACGTCGATGCGGTTGCATAGACGTGCGGCACAGGCCCGCGGTTGCTCATCAAGCGCGGTCTCGGACGCTTCGTACCGGGCTCATGCCCGCGGGGACGGCCCGAAGGGCGTCACCGCGGCTGATCCGCCGGTGTATGAAACCCGGGGCAAGCCCCGGGCCACCCGACCCTGTCTCGTGCCCGCGCTTGCTTGTCAAGCGCGGCGCATTCCGGGGACGCTTGCTGGCAAGCGTCCCCGAAGCTCCGGCCGTGCGGACAGATCG
>JAANWZ010000093.1 GCA_018263585.1 Calditrichota bacterium
CGCGCTGTCACAGGGGCACGACCGTGATCTGACATGTCGCGTTACGGGGACGCTTGCAAGCAAGCGTCCCCCTTGTACCGGCCGTGCGGGCTTGCCCGCGCGGTTGATTCACCGGTTATTGCACCCTGCGACATCGCTGCCCGCTGTCACAGGGGCACGACATCGTTCACGGACAAGGGAGCAATGCTCAGCGCAGGGAGCTCGCCGGCGGGCGACGCGGGTGAAACTTTCGCCGCGGAAGTGTGTATATTCAGGTGCCGGGCGGGAGACGGACACGGGCCGGTTGCAGTGCGGGATCGTGGTTACGTACTGTGTGCCGGCATGTGCCGCGGTGACCGCCGGCCGCTCTTTCACAGATGGGGACGATCTGGTTTCGACGGGACGATGGGATGCATCACTCGCGCGTCGGGGGGGTTCGCAGCCCCGCACCCCTGCGTTCAACTCTACAAATGCCGATGATACCGGCTATGCTCTGGCTGCGTAAACTGTAACCAGCCAGCGTCCACTTCCGGCTCCGACCGTCCGGCCGGTTGCTGGGCGACGAGCAGGACGGTCTGCTCGCCGGCGGTTGCTCGAGCCGCCGTCGTCAAGTTCCATCGAGCTGGACGAATCCGGCCCGCCTGCCGGCGTGACGGGTTCGTCGAGACTGCAATAGGCAGGCTACACGCGTAGACGGTGACGTGGCCCCGTCTCCGGACCCGGGTTCGACTCCCGGCGTCTCCACCCATCACCCGCCTTCGGGCGGGTTTTTTGTTCTCGCGGGTATAGGCCAGGGCTGAGGAGCCTGCTGCGCATTCGAGATAACGGCCAAATCTGTCATCCTGAACCGCGCCCGCGTCAGTTTGCGGGCGCGAGTGAAGAACCTGCGAGCGGGAACAACACCCGATTCGATTGGCACTGTCAGCGGGTGGTGTATGCGGTAGATCCTTCACCCCCGCACAGACAGACGTGCGGGGGTTCAGGATGACACGGAGGGCCGCACCGTTTGTGCAGCCGCGGTGACGCCCTTCGGGCCGTCCCGGCGGGCATGTGCGCGACGTTCGATCAGCCGCGGTGACGCCCTTGCGGCCGTCCCCGCGGGCATGTGCGCGACGTTCGATCAGCCGCGGTGACGCCCTTGCGGCCGTCCCCGCGGGCATTGTCTGGATCCTCGGTGACCGTAGCTCTGCAGCTCCGACTGCGTGAGATGAACCGGCGGCAGACACAGGCGAGAGGATGAAGAACCGCACAACTACCGCGATTCGGGGAATCGACGCGGGCCATGAGACGGACGAGTCCGGGGCTACGGGGGTGACCGCGTTTCTGTTCCGGGACGGCGCCGCCGCGGCGCACATGATTTCCGGGCACGCGTCCGGGTCGCGCGAGCTGGACGTGCTCTCGGAAACGCATGTGAGCGGCGTGATCCACGGGCTTTGCTTCGCGGGCGGGTCGGCGTACGGGCTTGCGGCGGCGGACGGGGTCGTGCGCGCGCTCGCGGAACGTGGAATCGGATACGAAGCGCCGCACGGGCTCGTGCCGCTCGTACCCGCGGCGATCATCTACGACCTCGACCGCGGGCGGGTGCGGCCGGACGCGGAGATGGGCTACCGCGCCGCGCGCGCGGCAACGAGCTCACCGCTTCCCGAGGGTCCGGTCGGCGCGGGCGCGGGCGCGAGTGTCGCGAAGGTGACCGGGACGCCGCAGCCGGCGGGCGTCGGCTCGTGGGCGGAACGACAGGGCGCGTGGACTGTCGCGGCGACCGCAGTGGTCAACGCCTCCGGCGCGATCCGCGACCCGGAGAGCGCGCGCTGGGTCGCGGGTGAGATCGATCCTCAGCGCGCCTCGTTCGACGCGATCCCGATCGGGAACACGACGCTCGCGCTGATCGCGACCGACGCGGCGCTCGACCGGCGCCAGTTGCGGATCGCCGCGCGGATGGCGAACGCTGCGATCGCGCGCACCCACTGGCCCGCGTTCACCCCGTTCGACGGCGACATCGTGTTCGCGGTGTCGACGGGCGACGGCGAGCCGGGGTCAACGAAAACGCTGCTCGAGGTCGGCGCGCTCGCGTCGTGGTGCCTCGAGCGGGCGATTCTGCGCGCGGTCGGGGCGGGTTGACGAGCGCCGCGGCGGCGGGGTTCAGAAGTCGAGGATGCGGTCGTCGCGCATCATCTGTCCGGTCGGCCCGTGATCGGGCAGCGTCGCCGCGCGCACGATCCCGCGCGCGCCCTGCTCCGTGCTCCGGGTCGCGTGATCGCCGCCCATCCGTGTCCGCACCCAGCCCGGCGACACCGAGTTCACCTTCACCGAATCCGGCAGTTCGGCGGCGAGGCGGACGGTGTACGCGTTCATCGCCGCCTTCGACACGCCGTAGTTGGCCGGGCTCGCGGTCAGTGAGCCGGAGAACGTGCCCATCCCGGAGCTGACGTTGACAATCCGGCCCCAGCCGCGCTCGACCATCCGCGGCACGAACGCGCGGCAGGTGCGGATCACGCCGAGCACGTTCACGTCGAACGCGCGCGCCCAGTCCCGCTCGTCCGTGTCGAGCGCGCCGCCGTGACAGAGCACGCCCGCATTGTTGACGAGAATCTCCACCTCGATCCCGCGCTCGGCGAGCGCACCGGCGCACGCGCGCACGGATTCCGGGTCGGACACATCGAGCTGGCGCGGGATGATCCCGCGCTCGCCGGCGAGCGACTCCGCCGCCGCGTGCGCGTCCTCTTCCACCCGGCTTGTGAGCACGACACGGTGGCCGTGCCGCGCGAGCTGACGGCAGACTTCGAGCCCGATTCCACGGTTGCCGCCGGTGACGAGCGCGGTGCGTGTCATCGTGATTCCTCCTTCCGGTCTCAACCCGCGGGGACGGGCAACGGATGGACTACGGGTGATCGATCGATTCCCGCATCAGCCGCGGAGCCCGGCGAGCAGCTCAACGAGCCGGTCGTTGAGACGATCGATGTTGAACTCCGCCTCGACGAGCTCCCGTCCCCGCCGCGTAATCTCCGCGAGTGACCCGGGGTTGCCGGTCGCGTGCCGGATCGCGTCACTCAATCCCTCGACGTCACGTTCATCCACGAGGAACCCGGTCTCCCGATCACTAATCAGCTCGGGAATGCCCGAGTGGCGCGTGCTGATCACCGGCAGGCCGGTCGCGAGCGCCTCCATCAGCACGACCGGGATCCCCTCCGTATTCCCGTCCGCGGCGGTGACGCTGGGAGCGATGAGCACGTGTGCCCGTGCGAGCATCGACGCGACCTCATCGTGCTGCATCCACCCGTGAAGCTGAACCCTGTCGCCGAGCCCGAGTTTGTCGATCAGCGTTTCGAATTGCGGCCGCAGCGGGCCGTCGCCGACGATATCGAGCCGGCAGCCGGGCAGTGAACCTGACACGCGCGCGAGCGCGAGGATCGCATACTTCATCCCTTTCTTCTCCGCGAGCCGGCCGATCGTGAGGAAACGCCAGCGCCCGTCGCTCGGGAACGCGCGTTCCCGATACGCGAGCCGTTTCACATCCACGCCCATGTGGTGCACCGTGATCCGGGCGGGAATCGCGCCGAGCTCGATCAGGCGCCGGCGAAAGAACCTGCTGATCGGCAGCAGGCGCGCCGGCGAACGCAGGAGCGGGTCGTACGCGCGCCGGCCCTCGATCCGGAGCAGGCGGCTGAGGTCAAACCCGTGAAATACGACGGCCCGCGGACCGCGCAGCGCACCGATTTCTCCGAGACGGTGCGCGATCAGGCCGGTCGGACCGTACTGGCACAGGATCGCGTCGAATCCCCGCCGCAACTGGCTGAGCCTGAGCGTGTAATACGCCAGTCTGAGCGAAAACGCATCGCGGCCGTGACGGAACACGTTCAACGAACGAAGTACCTGCAACACCGGCCGGCGGTATGTCGCGAAGAAGAGCCCGGCGACCCGGGAAACCCGCCCCCACGGATCGGCCGGGAGATACCCGAGGTAGATCGTGTGCGCGCGCAGATTGTACTGCTTGACCACCGCGTGCTCGTCGCGAACCGACACGCCCTCGCGGTAGGCGAGCACCGTCACCTCGTGCCCCCGGTCGATCAGCCCGGTGACCTGGTTGAGCACGAATGTCTCGCTCATGCTCGGGAACGATGGGACGAACACGGCAATTCGCATGCGACGGTCCGTGACGGATATCGGTTCTCGCTCGCTCTCGACTGAACCCGGGCAAGCTATCGACTGAGGACGGGATGTGAAAGACCCGCGGGCGGGCGGCGTGCTCCAGCGCAACGGATACGGTTACTGCGACTCGGCGAATAGAACACGGAGAACGTAGCGGAGGTCGCGGAGTGTGCGCCGTCCCGCCGGCAGAATGAGCAGCACCGCCGCCCCGGCGGCGAGCGCAATCCCGGCGGCGATGAGCAGGTCGGCAAGCGGCTGCCCGAGGCGCCCGTAGAAGCGAAACAGAGCGACCGTCGCCGCGACCGCCGCAGACACCGTCACCGGAAACGGCAACAGCCCCCACAGCTCGCGGATGCCCACCGGTCCTTTCCTTCCCACGTACCAGAACAGGAGCGGAATGCGCACTGCGACGAGGCCGATCGTCACTCCCCAGGCGACTCCGATCGTCCCCCACGGCAGCCCCGCTACGATCGCGAGCGCGGCGATTCCCCCGCTGATCAGCCCCCAGCGGAACATCTCCCCGGCCCGGCCCTGGCTCGTGAACAGCCACCCGGTTGCGTTCGCGAACGGAGTCATCAGCGCGGAAATGCCGAGAATCGAAAACAGCGGCGCCGTCTGATCCCACTGCGGGCCGAGCAGAACGCGGATCAGTTCGGGCGCCATGATGATGGTCATGGTCACGGCGGGCATCGTCACGAGCCCGATGATGCGCAGCGCGCGCAGGTAGTAGTTGCAGTAACGCTCCGGCTCGTTCTGCAAGCGGCTGAGCGCGGGGATGACGACGTTGCCGATCGGCTGGTTGATCTGGGACAGCGGAAGGAGCAGCAGCTTGTAGGCGCGCTCGTAGTAACCGAGCGCCGTCGCGCCGACTGTCTTTCCGAGCAGCACCTGGTCGAGGCGACGACTGAGGTAGTTGATCACCTTGAACCCGGTCATGTGGCCGCCGAAGCTGATCATCGAGCGTACGCCGGCGCCGCGTCTCGGCAACCCCGGAATCCACCCGCTGGCAATCCAGTACCCCGTGCCCAGCGCCGTATTCAACACCACGAGGTGAAGCACGAGCGCCCAGTACGATGCGCCGAGCGCGGCAGCGACAATCGCGCACGTGACCGCGAGCACCATCGATGCCAGCTCGACGGTGACGAGCCGGCCGAACTTCATCTGCCGGGAGAGGATCGCCTGGTGTTGGGCGCCAAGACCGAGCGGGAAGAAACTGATTCCGATCGCGACGGTCACCCACTGCACTTCCGGGCGGCCGTACCACATCACAAACAACGGGGAGGAGGCAGCCACCAGCAGCACAATCGCCGCGCTGAACGCCGCGTTCACCCAGAACAACGTTGAGACCTGGACGTGATTCACTTCTTTCTTCTGGATCGTCGCCGCGGTCAGCCCCAGGTCCTTCGCGGCAACAACCACGCCGGTCACCGAGGTGACCATCGCGACGATCCCGAAATCATCCGGCGTGAGCAGTCGGGCGAGTACGATGTTCGACACCGTCTGGATGAAGAACTTGACCGCCTGCCCAGCCGTCGTGAACGCGCCGCCGCGCGCGGTCCGGCCGCCGAGACCGGTACGTACCTGCTCCGTGTCGAAATACGCCTCACGTTCCGGCCGTCCCGGTCGAGCCACCCGTGCCCTCATCGTTCCGTCCGCGAACCGCGCCGCCGACGGGTTCCGTTCAGCGCGCTAATACCGGTCATATCCGGCATGCTCGTTCCACTGTGTCATTCTGACGCCCGTAGGGCGGAAGAAGGTCGGAGTATGCTCGGGGTACTGTCTGGATTGACCGGTGCCGAAACTGGACCTTCTTCACGCCGCTGACGCGGCGTTCAGAATGACGAAAACTCCAACTGAATCTGAACCCAGCGCTAATGTACGCGTTCAGCGGGCCGGTGTGTGAAGCGACGGGCGTGCGACGGGGACCGGCGGCTGATCCCTCCCCGGCGTGTCGTTGTCTCTCGGTCGCCAACGCCTGCGAGTCTGAAGATGGTCTGCGTCTCTCCCGGAGCCGCCGGGCGCTTGCATCGGCGAATATCGTTTTTACATTTCCGGAAATGTTGAACTGAGGGCCGGGCGGCCGGGCGGTACTGCTGCGCAGGGACGATGTGTCACGGGCGGGATCGCCTGTGCGCCCGGGAGAGAGCACGATGAACGATGCGGTGAAACGGATCAAGGCGCTCGCGGACCCGCACAGGCTGCGCGCGCTGCATCTCGTTGCACGGCGCGGCGAGTGCTGCGTGTGCGAGATCCAGCAGGTGCTCGGGCTCACGCCGCCGACCGCGTCGCGCAACCTGCGCATCCTCGAGGAGGCGGGCTGGGTCGCGAAGCGCCGGCACGGGAAGTGGATGCACTACCGGGCGGCGGAGGTTGACGGCCGCTGGTGGAGGGTGCGTGACGCGCTGCTCGCCGTGCTCGACGATGAACCGACTGCGGCAGACGACCTCGCCCGTCACGCGGCCTGGCTCGGCGCCGATCCCGCGTGCGCGCCGGAACCGGCGACCGGAGAAGAGCCCCGGTTGGCGACGAGCGGAGGGCGACGGTGACGAACTCTCCGACCTCGCGAAACGCCCGCCCGCGGCTTCGCCTGCTCGACCGGTTTCTCACCGTGTGGATCGTGCTCGCGATGGCGGCGGGGGTCGCGCTCGGCGCGTGGTTTCCCGCCGTCCCGGAGGCGATCGACCGGATGAGCGTCGGCACGACCTCGCTGCCGATCGCGGCCGGCCTGATCCTGATGATGTACCCGCCGCTCGCGAAGGTGCGCTACGAGGAGCTGCCGCGTGTGTTCGCCAACGTGAAGGTGCTCGCGCTCTCGCTCGTGCTCAACTGGATCGTCGGCCCGATCCTGATGTTCGCGCTCGCGGTCCTGTTTCTCGGCGAGTATCCGCACTACATGACCGGGCTGATCCTGATCGGGCTCGCGCGCTGCATCGCGATGGTGATCGTGTGGAACGACCTCGCCCGCGGCAGCGCCGAATACGCCGCCGGCCTCGTCGCGTTCAACAGCCTGTTCCAGGTTTTCTTCTACGCGTTCTACGCGTACGTGTTCGTCACCGTGCTCCCGCCGCTGCTCGGGATGCAGGGGTTCGCCGTCGCAATCACGATCGGTGAGATCGCGCGCAGCGTGTTTATCTACCTCGGGATCCCGTTCATCGCGGGCTTTCTCACCCGGTTCGTGCTCGTGCGCGTGAAAGGAAAGGCGTGGTATCACGGGCGGTTCGTGCCGGCGATCAGTCCGCTCACGTTGATCGCGCTCCTGTTTACGATCGTCGTCATGTTCAGCCTCAAGGGCGAGATGATTCTCACGTTGCCGCTTGATGTGGTGCGTGTCGCGCTGCCGCTGCTCGTCTATTTCGTCGTCATGTTCCTCCTCTCGTTCGTGTTCGCGCGCGCGCTGCGCACGGACTACCCGAAGTCGGCATCGCTGTCATTCACCGCGGCGTCGAACAACTTCGAACTCGCGATCGCGGTCGCGGTCGCGGTGTTCGGGATCCACTCGGGCGAGGCGTTCGCGGCGGTGATCGGGCCGCTGGTGGAAGTGCCGGTGCTCGTGGCGCTGGTCACCGTCGCGCGCCGGATCCAGCGTACGTGGTACGGTGAACGGCCGACAGAAGAGGTGGGGGAGGCGGCGTGAACAACGTGCTCATCCTGTGCACGGGCAATACGGCGCGCTCGATCATCGCGGAAGCGCTGGTCAACCATGAGCTCGGCGACCAGTGGCGCGCGTTTTCCGCCGGCGTGCTACCGTCACAGGTCAACCCGTACGCGCGGCGCGTGCTCGCGGAGATCGGGATTTCCACCGACGATGCGCGCTCGAAGTCGGTCGCCGAGTTCCTTGCACGGGATGATCTCGATCTCGTGATCACCGTCTGCGATCACGCACGCGAAACGTGCCCGGCGTCTCTCAACCCGGTCGAACAGGTGCACATCGGGATCGAAGATCCATCCCCGCTCCCGGGCGAGCCGGAACCGGAACACGTCACGCTCGCGAAGTTCCGCGCCGCGCGTAGCAGGATTCGGGACGAGCTGGTCGGTTACCTGCGCGGGAGGTCGTGACAGAGTGGTGGAGACGGGTGTTTGCGACCACTGATGGCACAGAAAACGCGGATTCGTTTATGCCCCGTGCCTGCTTGCAGGGCGGGCTCAGTCTGCTCCATGTAGGGGACGCTTGCTTGCACCCGCTTATCGCTTTGGCTCAGCCGAAGGCAGTATCGGATGTGGCAAGCGCGTCATTCTGACCGAAGCCCGAAGTCTGTTTGTCGGCGAAGGGAAGAAGGTCCGGATTCGATAAGGGTGGGGAAACCCAGCAAACTCAAGAAATAGTCCTCAGATAAGCTGGACCTTCTTCACCCGCCTCCACGCAAACAGACGCGTGAAGCCGGGTTCAGAATGACGCCTCCGCCTTCCGGATACGATAGAGTCCCGGTCCGTGCACGTGGCTGATCGAACGGGACAACCGGATGACAGGAAGCATACCCGCTTTCAGGTGATGCGGTCAAGTGTGCGGTGCTGAATACGCACTTTCGAACAAGAGAACGTGCGAAAAGCAATAGAGCATGATTCATTGTGAAATCCGACGTAACCGGGGGAGACAATGCCCGAAAAAGATGAGATCCACATGCATGTCGCCGACGCCTATCGCAAAGCGGTCACCGGAGACGGCGGCTGCGGCGGCGGCGGCGAGAAGATCGCGGACGCGGACGAGATCCGGCGCGCTTCGATCGAACTCGCGGGCAAGGTGTCCAGCGCGCTGATCACCGCGCGCAAGCCGGAGCACATCTGAGCGAACGGGCCGCGGCAACCGGTGCCGCGGCCCGTTCGCGAGCTGTCAGTGTTCCCGGCTCCCCGTCATTTTGCCAGCACGACTTTCTGCGTCCGTGCCTCGCCCGCGTGCGTGACGCGCAGCAGGTAAACGCCCGCGGCGAGCGTTCCGCCCGACGTTTCCGCGGACAGGGTGACCGTGTGCCGGCCCGCGCTCATCCGCGCCGTGGACTGCGCGACCCGCTGCCCGAGCACGTTGTAGAGCGCGACCGTGACCTCGCCCGGCGCCGGAAGCGCGAGATCGACCGCGAGCGACGGGTTGAACGGGTTCGGGTACGCGTGCCCGACGCTGAACTCGTCCGGGACGCCGACGGGCGCCGCGTCCTCGTCCGCGCCGCTCGCGGGCGCGACCGCGACGCGTGTGTACGCGCCCGAGCCGAACGTGCCATCCCCGGCGAACAGTTCCGTGATCAGCAGCTCCTCGCCCTCGCCGGTAGATGCGTCGCGGTAGTCGAATGTGATCGGGTCGCCGCTGGTGAACCCCTCGCCGTTGCCGGGATCGCCCCACGCGGTCACGATCACCGGGAACACGTCGTGAGCTGGCGCGGCCGCGCCGACCGCGAGCCCGTCGTCGAGCACCGCGACCTCTACGTCGGTCAGCGGTCCCGGCACGCCTTCACTGATCACGACCGGGTACGGCTGGTCGTTCGGCGGCACGACTTCGTACTGCTGAAACTCCGCCGGCCACGCCTTCACCGCGGTCACATCGAAGAAGCTCCAGCCGTTGTCGAGGTCGCGCGAGCCGAGGAACACGCCGTCGATCGGCGCGTCCGCGACTTCGAGCAGCTCGTGCGTGACGAGCGCGAACTCGTCGTCGAGCAGGATCACGTGCAGCATTCCGTCGAGGTAGTGCACGGCGAGCCGGTACCAGCGGTTGTAGTCGAGGGAGGCGTTGCCGAACGGGGCCGGGTTCGGCATCCCGGGGTGCGCGTACCAGAGCCCGCCGCTGTGTCCGATGAACACCTCGAACCGATCGTCGCCGGAGTACAGGTGCACCGCCCCGGCCTGCCCGCCCGGGACCGGGAACCCGCTCAGGTAGAACCAGGTATCGACACTCGCGCCCTCGGATTCGGCGAAGTAACGCTGGATCCCGTCGTAAACATCGTTCGGGCTCGAGACGCCGGCCGAGTACTCGCCTTCATATTGCCGGCTCGTGAACCGCCATGTGTTCGCCTCGTTCAGCACCTCCCACTCGTCGAGGCTGTCTTCGAAGTCATCGACGATCGGAATCCCGTACAGCCCGGAGTAGTAGACGGATTCATCGAGCGGGAGCGACTCGATTTCGCCGAACACGCCGCGCACCCGGTACGTGTAGTCGCCCGCATCCGGGAGCTGGTCGGTGTACGTCTCGTCCGTGGTTTCCGCGAGCAGCAGCTCGCCGTTGCGGTAGATGTTGTAGCCGAGGAAGTCGTCGTGGTCGCCGGGGTCGATGTGCCATGCGAGCGCGACTTCGCCGGTCGCGCGATCGACTTCCGCGTCGAGCTGGTCGGGCACAGGCAGCGTGCCCGCGGGCGCGTATTCGGCCGCCCGGCGGGCGTTGACACGGCCCGCGCCGAGCAGCCCCGCGTACGAAGCGTTCAGCGAGTCGATGTTGTCCGCGCTCGCCTTGAGCACGAGCTCGAGCTGGTCGTCGTCCAACTCCGGGTGGTAGCCGAGGATGTACGCCGCGACCGAGGCCGCGTTCGGGCTCGCCATCGACGTGCCCTGCCACGCGACGTAATCCTGCGGCTGGTAATAGCCGCCGACCATCGTGCTCCAGATGCCGACGCCCGGCGCAGTGATCCCGACCCACTCGCCGTACGTCGAGAACCCGGCCTTGTAGTCGTTCGACGTGCTCGCGACGACCGCGATCGCGCCGTCGTACCCCGCCGGGTAGTTCATGTTGTCGTCGCCGTTGTTGCCCGCGGAGGCGAACAGGATCACGCCGTTGTCGCGCGCGTAGTCGATCACGTCCTGGTACGACTGCTGGTAACTCGGTCCGCCGAACGAGATCGAGATCACGCGCGTGCCGTTGTCCACCACGTACTGGATCGCGGCCATGAAGTCGGTGCCGAACCCGCTGCCGCCGAGCGAGCCGCCGTCCACCCACGCGAACCCGGCGCGCGCGGGAAATGCGACCGCGTTCCATGACGCCGCGGCGACGCCGATTCCGTTGTCGGTGGACGCGGCCGCGGTGCCCATCACGTGCGTGCCGTGCCCGTGGATGTCCGGATACACCATGTTGTCGCGCGGGCCGTAGTCCTCGCCCACAGCCGGGTCGCCCCACAGGTCGCCGACGTCGATCGAGACGAAATCCCAGCCGGTGAGATCATCGACGAACCCGTTGTTGTCGTCGTCGATCCCGTTGTTGTCGGACTCGTCCCAGAACCCGTCGCCGTCGAGGTCCTCGCCCGGGTTCACCCACATGTTGTTGAACAGGTCCTCGTGCGTGATCTTGCACCCGGTGTCGATCGTGGTCACGCGCACTTCGGTGTCGGACTGGAAGATGTCCCACGCCTCCGGGCACTCCATGATCTCGAGGCCCCACATGTTGAAAATGTCGAAGTCGTTCGGCATCAGCATCGCGTGATGGAGCTCGTCGAGCTCGCTGTGGAGGATGTCGCCGCCGGTCGGGATCTTGCCGATCAGCGCGCGGCCGTCCGGCGCGTGCTCGAGACGGAACCAGCGGTTCAGGCCGTGCTCGTACCAGGACGCGTTCAGCGCCGGGTCGTTCGGCTCGTAGAAGAGGGGGACGATCTGCGCATCCGCGCCGGCGTAGCTGCGCACGACCGCCGGCATTACACCGGATTCGCGCGCCGTGTACGCCGCCTGGTCGGACAGTTCCAGGATGAGACGGGTCGGCATCTCCGCGGAGAACGCGGAGGAGATGATCAGGAGCGAAAGAGTGATGACAACGGGCAATCTGAGCAGCATGAGGATGTTCCCTCCACGAAGTAGCCGTGCGGGCAGACGGCGTTCGGCGCCGTTCGCCGTGTTCACGTTGGAACAGGATGATCCGACCCGCGGTCACGGTGCAAAGATTATGACCGCCGCAGGTGTGTGACCCGTTCGCACTGACGAAAGAAACAGGATACGGGCGGCGTGCGTCCCGTGCAACGGATCGCGGGGCGTGGGGAGAGAATGCGCCGTGCTTGTCCAGGATGGCGCAGTTGCAGGCCCGCGGTTGCTCGCAACCGCGGCTGATCGACCGTTGGATCAACCGCGGTGACCCGGCTTCGCGCCGCTACGCCGCGGTCCCCGCGGGCATGAACCCGTCGCCTGCCGCGATCTGTCCCGTCGCGCGCCGGATCAACCTTCGAGCAGCTCGCTCAGCTTCCCGTCGAACGCGAGCAGCGTCTGCCGGTCGAACAGGCAGAGACGGATTTCGCGAACTGAGCTCTCGTCCTCTTTGTCGAGGTACTTGCGGATCGTGTCGAGGATGATCCCGGCGGCGCGCTCGAGCGGGAACGCGAAGATCCCGGTGGACACGGCCGGGAAGCTGATCGACTCGACGCCGTACTCGTCCGCCATCACGAGCGCGCACTTGATCGCGGAGGCGAGCTTCGCGTCCTCGTCGCCTTCGCCCCAGCGCGGGCCGACGGTGTGGATCACCCAGCGCGCGGGGAGGTCGCCGGCGGAGGTGATCACGCACGTGCCGGCCGCGACCGGCGCGAACTTCTTCGACTCTGCGCGGATCACCGGTCCCCCGCGGTTCGCGATCGCCGCCGCGACGCCGCCGCCGTGCTGCATGTGGCTGCCGGCCGCGTTCACGATCGCGTCCACGCCTTCGACCGTGATGTCGCCGCTCACGAGCACGAGTTTGCGCCCGGTCGCGTGTGTCCACGTGCGGAACTGCTCGTTCGTCGCTGCAGCCATCGCATGCCCCCTCATCCTGTTGACTCTCCTGCATCTCGTTAGTTAGACCCGCGTGCGCCCGGCCGGCAAATGCGCGCGATCGTGTCATCCTGAACAAGCGCGGCGTTCGTCTCATGCCTCCGCACCGACGACATACGTATACGAGGATCTACGCGGTACACTACCCGGGGTTATTCGACACGCACCCTGCGCGGTACTTGCCGGTAGATCCTTCACCCCCGCACACACTGACGTGCGGGGGTTCAGGATGACACTCTCGGCGGCCGGCGACGCGTTCCAGCCGAGGGCGCATCCTGATCGCTACTGCGGCAACAGCACCGGCATTCCCATCATCGGCCAGATGAACGCGATGAACACTGCGAGCACGGCCATCAGCAGCACGCTCGCCGGCGCCCCGACCTTGAAGAACTCCCCGGATTTGAACTGACCGCTCTCGTAGGCGATCGCGTTCGGCGCGGCGCCGACGAGGAACAGGAACGGCATCCCTGCCACGGCGAGGCTCGCCCAGAACACGACTTCCGGCGCCACGTGCACGTATTGCGCGATCACGAGCGCGACCGGCAGGCTGATCGCGATCGCGGCCACGTTCATGATCAGGTTTGTCATCAGCAGCACGAACGCCGCGATCCCGAGCACGAAGATGAACCAGTTCGCGTTTTCGAGCAGCATGATGAACTGGACCGCGAGCCAGCGCGCGGCGCCGGTCTGCCACAGGCAGAAGCCGATGCTCATCGCCCCGCCGAACAGGAGGATGATGTTCCACGGGATCTCTTCGAGGTCCTTCAGGTTCAGGATCCTGAACAGGAAGAAGAGGATGGTCGTGGTCAGGATGATCGCGCTCTTGTTGAACGGGGCGAGCGCGGGCACGAACGAGCGCAGGCTGAGGAACACGATCACTCCGGCGACGAGCACGACCGCGGTCCATTCGCCGCGTTTCATCGGGCCGAGCCGTGAATACAGCGCGTGCGCCCGTTCGCGCAGCCCGGGGATGTGCGCCTTTTCCGGCCGGTACACGAGCAGCATGTAGCCCCAGAGCAGCACGGTCATCGCCACCCCGACCGGAAACATGTAGTACGAGTACTCGAAGAACGTGATCTCGCGTCCGACGATGTCCTTGAAGAAGGCGATTCCGACCGCGCCACGGGCCGCGCCGAGCAGGGTGATGATGCTGCCCGCGCCCGCGACGAACGCCATCCCGATAAACAATCCCTTGCCGAACCGGGTCGGCGTCGTCGAGTGCGAGTACATCGTGTAGATTGCGCGCAGCAGCGGGTACATCGCGGCCGCGACCGCGGTGTGCGCCATCACCAGCGTCATCGCGGACGTCATCAGGAACACGCCGAGCAGAATCAGCGCGGTCCGCTCGCCGACGACGACCAGCATCCGGTACGCGAGCCGCTGGGTCAGGCCCGTCTTCGAGAACACCTTCCCGATGATCAGCGACCCGAAGATGAACCACACCGACGGGTCGAAGAAGTCGGTGAACGCAACGCGCGGGTCGCGGATGAGGAACATCGCCTGGAACACCGCGATCGCGATCGAGGTGACCCCGATCGGGACGACTTCGAACACCCACCACACCGCCGCGAGCAGGAACAGCCCGATCGCGGCCTTTCCTTCCCGCGAGAGCGCGAACACATCGCCGACCGGATCGGTCGCGTCCGGCCAGGACGGGGAGAGGAACACGCCGGTGAACAGCGCGAGCCCGAGCGCGATCAGCGCGATGCGCCTGAGATCGAGCGGCGCCCGCCGTTCCGCGAGCGTGATTTCGCCCGGTTTCTCCGGCAGAGATTCGGGGTGAGCGCGGGAGTCCGCGCCCGACACCGGCTTCTTCTCTTTCCTGCTCGTGTCGGAGGGCTTTTTGTGAACAAAATCACGAATACCGGCAAACATAGTCTGCGCTCCGTCACAGAACCATCTTCGCGACCGCGTGCAGCACATCGATCGAACGGACGACGCCGACGATCTTCCCATCGCGGAGCACGGGCAGCATGTACACGTTGTTGACCACGATCTCGCGCACCGCGTGCAGCAGCGTGTCCGTGACCTGGATCGTGTGTACGATCGGGTTCATCACTTCGCTCACCGGCCGGTTCGCCTGCTCCGCGATGTCGCCCTCTTCCGCGGCGAACACGTCGCTCAGATTCGGGTCGACGTGGATGTCGTACGTGCTCCGGATCCCCTCGTCCGCATCTTCGAGCAGGTAGGAGGGGAGCAGCCCGCGCAGGATGTCCCGCCGGCGAACGAATCCCATCAGGCGGTAGGTTTCGTCGAACACGAGCACGACCCGCGGGATCGACCGGCGGCCGTCCGTTTCCACCTCGGCGGTCTCCATCTCGGCTATCGCCTGGCGGACCGTGAACCAGTACGGGATGTGGGGGTAGAGGTCGAGGGGGACCATGATGTCCCCGGCGGTCAGGTTCTCCATCGGGCCTCCCTTGCAGCGAAAGTCGTCGCCGCCGCTCACTCACTCGCCCGGCGCTCGCGCTGTCGCGCGAGCGCCCGCTCCACCGTGGTGAGGATCTGTTCCTTGCGGAAAGGCTTGTGAATATAGTCGAAAACACCGAGCTCGCGCGCCTGCTCCGAGCTCTGATAATCCCCAAAGGCTGTGATCAGAATCACGAGTTCATCGCGCTCCTTCCCGCGAACGAGCCGGAGCACGTCGAGCCCGTCCAGCTTCGGCATGCTCAGATCGGTGATGATGAGGTCGAACCGGTGTTGCGCGAGCAACCGCGGGATTTCGAGCGCGTTGTTTGTCGTCACGACCTCGTACGGCGTCTTCTCGCGGATTATCCGTTCGAGCAACACGAGCATGTCGGGCTCGTCGTCCACGGCAAGGATGCTCTCGCTCATGAAGCCGCCTCCGGGTTGAATTCAGCGTCGTACACCGGAATCCGAATCGTGAACGTCGTCCCCGAGTCGTTTCTCCGGTCCTCGCCGGCGGTTCGAGTTTCGAACTCTATTTCCCCGCCCCATTTCCTCACCAGCCCGTAGCAGAGCGAAAGCCCGAGCCCGGTCCCCTCGCCGAATTCCTTCGTCGTGAAGAACGGGTCGAACACGCGCGGGCGGATCTCTTCAGGGATGCCGCGGCCGTTGTCCTTCACGCAGAGCTGGACCCAGCCGTCGCCCGCGCGGTTCGCGACGATCTGCACCACTCCCCGCTTGTGATCGATCGCGGCGGCGGCGTTGTTCACGAGGTTGAGCAGCACCTGCTGAATCTCGCGCGAGTCGCCGTTCACCGGCGGCAGGTTGTCGTCGATTTCGACCTCGAGCTCGGTCTTCTTCACAAGGTGCGTCTTGCGCACGAATTCGGCGAGCCGGTGCACGCTCTCCGCGAGGTCGGCGTGTTTGCGCACGGCGTGTTCGGACCGGGAGAACCCGAGCAGGTCGTTGACAATCGTCTGCGCCTGGTTCGCGTTTGCCTCGATCTTCTCCAGGTCCCGGTAGATGTCGCTGTCCGGCTCGAACCGCTCCTTCAGCAGGTCGGTGAACCCGAGGATGATCGCGAGCGGGTTGCTGATCTCGTGCGCGACTCCGGAGGCGAGCAGGCCGATCGAGGCCAGTTTTTCCGCGTTGTACATTTTCTGGTCGAACTCGTGCTTTTCCGTAACATCCTTGACGACGGCGGTGTGGCCCTCGAACTGGCCGTCCTCGCTGCGGAAGGGAGTGCGCGAGATGTCCACGGTGATTCTGCGGCCGTCCTTCGTCACGCGCTGCGTGATGAAGTTGCGCACGTACCCGTGTTGCCGCACGAGCTCATCGAGCCGCGCGATCTCCTCGTCGGGATCGATGTCCGGCGGGATCAACCTGCGGAACGTCTGCCCGAGCATCTCCTCGGGCGTGTAGCCGAAGATGAGCTGCGCGCCCCGGTTCCACATCTGGATGTGATTCTCGTTGTCGAACACGATGATCGCATCGACGCTGTTCGTGAGGATGCTCGCAATGATCTGGTCCTGTTCGCCGACGAGCAGTTTGAGCCGGCGCGATGTGCGTTGCTGGTAGCCGGCGACGAGCATCCCCGCGAGCAGCATGATCAGCAGCAGGCCGCCGAGTGTGAAAAACTCGCGGCGGTAGATCGTGTCCACGTCCGCGAGCAGTCCCTCCGCAGAGGTGACGAGCGCGAGCCGGCCGAGCGGGTGATCGACGAATTGTTCGCCGGACACTGTCGCGTACGATACGAACATCAGCCGGTTGCCGCGCTCGCCCGGCGCCGCGAGCTCCGCTTCCACGAACCCGCGCGGTTCCGCCGCGAGCCGACTCGCGAGCGGCTCGTTCACATCCTGGAGAAACCGCGCCCCGGCGAACGGTCCCGTTCCCGCCGACTCCGCGCCCGGCACCGACTTCAGGGAACCGTCCCGCTCGACCAGGTACATGTTCCCGCCGCCCGTTTCGATCTCCCCGAACATCGCCGCGAGCAGGGCGTGCACGCTTACGCGCGCGTAGAAACGGACTCCCGGTTTGCCCGCGCCGCGCTCCCCGGCGCCGAGCAACAGGTACGTTTCGCTCGCGCCGGTCGTATCGGTGACTTCGACGAGCAGGCCAATATCCTTCGGCGCGTGCACCGCCGCGTTCTCCGGCGGGTTCGGCAACCCGACTTCATAGACGAGAAACGGCGGCGCGCTCGCGTCGAGCCGACCGATCTGCGTCACCCCGAGCCGTCGCGTCCGTTCGACCGCGATCCGCATCGTTCTCTCCAGCTCCGAACGGCCGGCCGCCCGCGAGTGGCGCTCGAGGCCGGCGACCTCGGCCTGGATCACGTTCAGCGACCAGCGAATCCGGTCGGCGGCCTGATCGACGATCCGCAGCTGTTGCCGGCTGAAGTCATCCTTGAGCCGGTTGCGCACCACGCGCGCGTTGTTGTACACGCTCACCGCCGACGCGAGAAACACGAGCGCGAACAGGCCCGCGGTCACCGGCAGCAGAAGCGGCGACTGGATCCAGCGCACCCACAGCCTGCTCAGTCTGGCACGCAGCGACCTCATAGCGGAAACACCTTCGAACGGTCGAGCTCGAGCTTGCGCGCGAAGTCTTCGATGTACCAGCGCGTGATCCGGTCGTTCGAGAGCGCCATGTCGAGCTGCTTCGTGAGCATCACGAGTCTGCCGACGCGGTTGATGTTCAGCTCCGCCGGCTCGCGCTCCATTCCGGTCGCGCGGCAGTCGATGTAGTCGGATTTCACCGTGTGTTCGAACCCCATCCGGTCGAGCAGTTCTTCCAGCAGTCCGATTCTTCTCCGCCTCCGTTTGTCAGCGGCGCCGCCACCCTTGTAATGTACGCGGATCAGGTTGCGCGCGGCATCGTCCGAAAGCACCGCTTCCACGCTCGTGAAATGATACCCGAGGTACAGGTTCGCGAGCATGTACTCGCGGCGGACGACGGCAAAGCTGCTCTCCGTGAACTGCGCCTCGCCCGGCAGCCCCTGGTCGCTGCGTCGATCCACCCGCAGCCGCGCCGGTTCCGGGTAGGCGAACGGCCACTTCTCCGCGAGCAAACCGTCCCAGAACGCGCGCATCGGGGCCGAGGGAATCGATTGATCGTCGTACGGTTTCGTGCGCGCGTGCCCCGTCTCCTCGTCGAGGTTCAGGATCATCACGGGAAACGGGAGCGCGGTCTTCAGCCGCACGCCGAGATCCTGCCTCCGCCCGAGCGACCGGGCGTACGCGAACACCTCCTCGATTCCCCGCTGGTGCGCGAAACGCGTGATGTCGTGCAGTGTGCGGCACCGCTCCGGCCGGAACTCGGGGTCGCGCGGATTCACCAGGTGCAGCGGTGAAATGAGCGCGAGCAGCCGGCGCAACAGATCGAAGATCGCCGTGTCCTGGAACAGGTCATACTCCGGCCGCCGCGCCTGCATGAGCTCCGTGTTGCAGCCGGCGTACACCCGCGTCCCCGACGCGTCCACGGTGACCTCTGTCCCCGCCGGCAACCGCTTTCGCGCCTGCACGAGACCAACGATCGTCGGCAGCCTCCGCTCGCGCACGAGCGTCGCCATGTGGCTCGCGCTGCTGCCGACCTCGGTGACAACCGCCGCCGCGCGATCCAGCACCTGCGCCAGCGCCGGGAACGGGTTCGCGGCGACAACCACGCTGCCGTGCCGCACCGGCGCGAGATCCGCCTCGCCGGATACGTGCGCGACCTCCCCGCATCCCGCCCCCGGGCAGATCGTCGTGCCCCCCTCCGCCAGCAGCTCATGATCGCTCATGTCCGGCAGTTCGAACGACGGCTGCGCGCAGATCGTCCGCAGCGGCCGCGTCTGCAACATGTAGATCGCTCCCGTCCCGTCGATTGCCCATTCGACGTCCTGCGGGTGTTCGTAGTGATCCTCGATCCGGGTCGCGATCCGCGCCAGTTCAACCAGTTGCCGGTCGTCGAGACACGGCCGCCCGCGCAGCTCTTCCGGGACGGGCATTTCCCGCGTTCCGTTGCCCGCGTCCAGCTTCAGTTGCACCCCCTTCTCGTGCACCGCGCGTTCGAGGATCTCATTGCTGTCACGGGAGATTCGGTACACGTCCGGCGTGAGCACACCGCCGACGAGATACGGCCCGAGCCCGTAGATCGCATGCACCTGGATCACGGCGTCTTCCGGGTCGAGCGGATCGCGCGTGTAGATGACGCCGCTCACGGCCGCGTCCACCATCCGCGTGCAGCCCACGCTCATCGACAGGTTCGCCTCTTCCAGCGAGTGGCTGAGGAAGTAGTAGATCGCGCGGGGACTGTACTTGCTCGCGAGGATCTGCCGGTAGCGATCGAGAATCTCACCGGGAGGGACGTTGAGGAAGCTGGAATACTGGCCGGCGAAGCTGAACAGCGTGTCCTCGCCGACGGCACTCGAACGGAGCGCGACAGGCTCCGGCCCCGCATCCCCCGTGAGCTCGCCGTACGCTTCACGAACCGCGTCCGCGAGATCCTCCGGGATCGGCGCCGTCAGGATCCGCTCGCGCAGCGTCGCGCTCGCCCGCTCGAGATCCTCCTGGTCGCGGATGTCCAGCTCGGTGAGCGTCTCGTGGATGCGGTCGGCGAGACGGTTTTCCGCCAACACGTGCTGGAACGCGTGCGTCGTAATCGCGAACCCGTCGGGGATATTCAGCCCGAGCGCGCGCAGTTCCCCGAGTTGCGCGTTCTTGCCGCCGACGCTCGCGCTGTGCACACGGCCGATCCGTGCAAACTCTAGCACGAACGGCCCCGGGAGCACATCTCGGCCGCCGGGAAGCAGCCCGTCGATCTGGTTCCAGATCGCTTGTGCGCGCGCGCGCAACGTCTCGTACGGCTCGCCCCCGAGATCGATGATCCGCTCGATGATGTCGCCGATCCCGTCCCGCAACGTCTCGATCGACCTGCGCACGTACACGATGTCAAAGAGAAAGTCGCCCTGCGCTTTCTCCTCCATGTCGCCGATCACCGAGAGCACGCGGTTGTTGCTCTCGACCAGCGCGCGGAAACCGTCGAACCGCCGGCGCAGATTCTCGAGATCAACCGCCGCCTCGGAACCGGCCGTCTCACCGCCCGCGCCGTTCCCGGCGCCGCCCTCCCCGCGCGCACCCTGCCTGCGCTTCCGCAGCCAGCCCATCATCCCCCCATCAGCAGATGAACCTCGGAAGCGTTCACTCGTTGACCCGCTTGTGAAGAAAGTACCGCGTTGCGCGCGCAGGAGCAAAACGGCTCTCGTCCGCCCGCGCTCCTGACTGTCGTCCCGGATCCCTCAGCCCGGCTGCTTACATTCGCCGGTGAACAAGCTGAATCGCCGGTATCCCGGCGGGGAGGAGTGTTCATGGAACCTGATCTCAGCGCCGAAGATCGGAGACAACTCCGCGAACGCGGCATCGAGGAGAGCACACTTCGCGCTCAACTTGACCAGATTCGACGCGGGACGGTGCGCACGGAACTGGTGCGCGCCTGTACCGCCGGGGATGGCATCCGACAGCTCACACGAAATCAGCGCGAATCCGCCCGCGAGGCGCACCGGAAAGCGGCGGCCCGGGGGAGATTCATCAAGTTCGTGCCCGCCTCCGGCGCCGCGAGCAGGATGTTCAAACCGCTGCTCACTGTGCTCCGAACCGTCGATCACGAGACCGGTATCGACGAACTCCGGCGCAGTGCGGGCAGCGGGGATGAGGATGCGCGGTTCGCGGTCACGTTCCTCGAAAACGTGCGCCGGTTTCCGTTTGCCCCCGCACTCGCGGAACTGCTCGCGCGCAGAGGGACAACGCTTGACGCGGAGCCGGATGCGGGCCGGGTGCGGAACGTGCTTGCGGCCGTGCTCGAGCCCGACGGGCTCGCCTTCGCGTCGCTCCCAAAAGGGCTGATACCGTTTCATCGTGCCGGGGACGATGTCCGCACGCCCGTGACCGAACACATGTTTGAAGCAAGCGATTATGTGCGTGGTGCGGACGGTCGGGCCCCCCTCCACTTCACCGTCTCGCCGCAGCATCGAGCCCGGTTCGACGACCGGGTGCGCCGGGACGCGCGCCGATTTCCGCACACCGAGTTCGCCGTCTCGTTCTCGGAGCAGGCCGCGTCCACGGACACGATTGCGGCGGATCTGGACAATCGGCCGCTCCGGGATCGGGATGGCCGGCTCGTGTTCCGGCCCGGGGGGCACGGCGCCCTGCTCCCGAACCTGAACGCGCTCGACGCCGATTTCGTGTACATCAAGAACGTGGACAACGTCGTCCCGCCCGATCGCGCCGAGCTCACGCTCGTGACGATGCGCGAACTGGCCGGGGTTCTCGCCCAACTCGTTGAGCGTCGTAACGAGGCGCTGGAGGAATTGGCGTCTCCGCCGGCGGATGCGTTCTTAATAGAAAGATGGAAGAAATGGGTCTCTGAAACACTGGAGCTGGAGGTCAACCTCCCGCAACCGGGCGGTGCAGAGACGAGGAGGCAGGCACTCTTCGACGAGCTGAACCGCCCGGTCAGGGTCTGTGGAATGGTGCGAAACGTCGGTCAGCCCGGCGGCGGGCCGTTCTGGGTCAGGCGTTCCAGCGGTCGCATCGACCGGCAGATCGTGGAAATGTCGCAGATCGAGCTCGGGGACCCGGGCCAGGCGGAAATAGTCGCGGGCGCGACTCATTTCAACCCTGTCGAGATCGTCTGCGCACTGCGCGATCACCGCGGGAAGCCGTACGATCTCCGGCGGTACGTCGATCCGGAAACCGCGTTCATCGCGCGCAAATCAAAGGACGGCCGGGAGTTGAAGGCGCTGGAGTTGCCGGGCCTTTGGAACGGGTCGATGGCCGACTGGCTCACCGTGTTCGTGGAAGTCCCGGAGCAGACGTTCAACCCGGTGAAGACGGTGAATGACCTGCTCGGCGAGGCGCACCGGCCGTTATGAGCGTTGACGCCGGGTGATTGTGGTTGCGACTGCTGAGCGCGCGGGCGAGCCGAGTGAGGTTCGTAGCCCGGGCTCGCCGAACCCGTCGGTCGGCGTGTGGGGTTGGACGCGCGCGGCTGGCGTAAGACTGTTCTGAAGGTCAGTAGTAGCCCGGGTTCGCCGAACCCGGGACTGAAGGTCAGTTCGTAGTAGTAGTCCCGGGTTCGGGTGAGGCTATTGTGAAAAGTGAGTTTAGAAATAAGCAGCCCACTAAAACCGGATGTTCAAATAAAACAGATCTCCGGAAAAAGCGGAGCTGCCCAACAGGATAAGAGTTTGATTACGCTGGTCATAGCATTATCTCGGAATCGCCCGAGTACCCCGCGGCCGCATCAGCCACCTGCTGCGGTGCGGGCCCGGCTTACACTCACGAGCGCGCGGCAGTGAGAGAGCATGGCGCGGGAAATGAAAAGCGGAGGGAGACGGTCCGCGGGAACGGCTGCGCCGGCTACTTCTTCTCAGTTTCCTCCGACCCGCCTTCGTCGGCGATCGACTTCTTCTCGCCGTCGTCGTCCCGGACACCCTTCTTGAATTCCTTGATTCCGGTGCCGATCCCTTTCATCATCTCGGGGATCTTGCGACCGCCGAACAGGATGAGCAGGGCGATCACGACGAGCACCAGTTCCCAGTGACCGGGGATGTAGAGGGGGATGATCATCAGGCGCTCCCGGGCGCGAATGCGTTCGCTGTCTGATTCGGATTCCGCCGCCGCACGGCCTACGAGGAAATCAACGAGATCAACTTCACCATCACAGTCGTTTCAAGGTACTCAAGATCGATCGGCTTGGTCACAAAGTCGGCCGCCCCGAGAGCCAGCGCTTCCCGGCCGATGTTCACCTCGTGCACGGCCGTGACCATGATCACGCCCACGCTCTCGTCCACGTCTCGAATGCGCCGCAACGTTTCCAGGCCGTCCATTTCAGGCATGCGCACGTCGAGCAGGATCACATGCGGGTTGAACGGGCGCAGCGCGTCGAGCGCGTCCCGGCCGCTCGTGGCCATCTTCGTCTCGTACCCCTTGAGCTCGAAAAAAGTCGCGAGGAAATCGCAGATGTCGGGTTCATCATCGACGATCAGGATTCGCCCGCGGGAATGCGTCGGTTCCTGAGTCATCGGCAATTCCGAAGTTTCGATTCGCCCAGCGGTCAATTCGACCGGCAATATAGGTCGGCGGAACTCAACCGTGCAATCGGGTTCCGCGGCAATCCGGATCACGTGTGCGTCAGGAAACGCCGCTCGCACGGCGGAGTTTCTTGTTGCCCTCGTCTCAACTTCTTGTTCCCGAGCCGGCGGCGGCCGCGCGTCCCTCGCTCTCATCGACCCGCAGCAGCAGCACGATCCCGGCAATGAAGAACACGATCACACTGAGGATCGCGGTCCGCAGCGAGCCCGTCACCGTCACGATCAGTCCGTAACTGAGCGGACCGAGCACTGACGCGAATCGACCGGACACGGCGAAGAACCCGAAAAACTCGGCCTCCCGCGACGGGGGGGTGAACTCGCCCTGCATCGCGCGCGCCAGCGATTGCGAGGCCCCGAGCACGATCCCGGCGACGACCCCGAGCACGAAATACTCCTCGACCGGATACCCGGTCCAGCCGACGAAAAACGCGCCGGTGACGACTCCGCACCAGATCGCCAGCGTTGACAGGAGCGCGGGTTTCAGTCCGACACGAACCGTGAGACGGCCGAACAGGAACGAACCGGCGAACGCGGTGAACTGGATCACGAGGAAGAACGTGACGATCTCCCCCTGGCTCATTCCGAGTTCCTGATCTCCATAAATTGCGGCCATCAGAATTACCGTCTCGATCCCGTCGTGGAAAAACAGGTTCGCGATCAGGAACCGCCACAGCTGTCTGTACCGGCGAACATCACGAAACGTCTCGCGGAGCCGGCTCACAGAGGCACGTGCCCCGTCGATGAACGAGTGCGTCGATGCAACCGCCCGTTCGCGAACGTTCGCGAACAGCGGCAGCGAGAACAGGCCCCACCAGATCGCGACGCTGAGGAAGCAGTGTTTCACGGTGAAGAAGCCGTCCGGCGCGCCGAGCAGGCCCGGCGATTCGAGCATGATCAGGTTGAACGCGAGCAGGAGGCCGCCGCCGAGGTAACCGACGCCCCAGCCGAATCCTGAAACGCGCCCCACCTCATCGGGATCGGCGAGTTCACGCAGGAAACCGTTGTAGAAGACATTTCCGCCGGCGAAGGCGAAGTTGGCTGCGATGAAGAACAGCCCGCCGAGCACCCATTCGCCCTCGTCCGCGAGCGACAGCAGCGCGGTCGAGATCACGCCGATAGTCACATACAGCGCGAGAAACCGTTTTTTCCCGGCGCGCGCGTCGGCCCACGCGCCGAGCAGCGGTGCGGTGAACGCGACCAGCAGCATCGACACGGTGACGATGAAGTTGAACATCGCGGCGCCGTGCACGCGGAATGATGCTCCGAGCACGGAGACCGCAACGCCCGTCTCGCCGCCGGCGACGACGCCGGCGTAGTAGCGGTTGAAGACAACGGCGAGGATGCTGGTCGCGAACGCGGAGTTCGCAAAATCGTAGAGAGCCCAGGAGAGGATCTCGGGCGACCGGGCGCGCCGTGTGCTCAGCACGGTGTGCCGTCCCGGATTGACGTGCACAACGTTCTCATCCGCCGAGCACGTCGTCTATCATCTCGTTGAGCAGCTCGTAGGATATCTGCCCGCGGCGAAAGTGAATCTCTCCGGTGGGTCCGACGATGAAGTTGGCCGGCGCCTGCTCGATCCCGAGATCGAACCGTGTCCACTCCGGCCCGTTCGTGTTGAACAGGAGCGGGAATGTGAGCCCGAGCTGCTCACGGATCGCCTCGAAGTCCTCCTGGTCGTCCTGATACCAGCCGACGTTGACACCGAGCACGCGGAACCCGTCGCCGGCCCGTTCCTGAAAAACCTGTTCGATGGACGGGAACTCGTCGCGGCACGGCTGGCAGTCGTAGAACCAGAAGGTGAGCAGCACGATGCGCCCGCGAAACTGGCCGAGGCTGTGCTCGCCGCCCCAGTCGTCGGGCAGCGTGAAATCGGGGAACAGCGAGCCGACCTCGGTGGAGACTGTTCCCTGTTCGAGTTCGAACTGAAACGTGTAGAACTCGCCGGCCTCGAGGCTCTCGCTCCGCAGCGCCGGGGGGAGCGTTCGGTGACCGGGTTTGTGCAGCGACAGGGTGTAGTCGCCCGGCGGGAGCAGGGAGTACTCGTCCGGCGGCCGCTCGGATTGTAGTTGCTCGTCGATGATCACAGTCGCGTCGGGGAGATTCGAGACGACCTTCACCGATGCGTTGTTTGCCTGCGAGTTGTCGGGTCTCGCGTAGAGGAAGTGTACCTGTGTTGTCTCCGGCGGATCGACTGTGACGACTCGGGTGGCGGGCGGGTAGCCCTGGCCCGGTCGCAGCGTGACGGTCACCTCTCCGGGCGGCAGCTCACCAAGCACAGCCGGCACGGTTTGCGAACGAGGGACGCTGTTCACGAGTACCTGGGCCTGTTCCAGCGCGAAGCCCTGCGTGGTGTCCATCGCGGTCACACGAATCGCGCCCACCGGCTCGACCTCCGTCTGCTCGATTGCGCAACCGGCGATCAACCCCGCGGCTACGGTTAGTCCCGCCAGCCTGACTGCTGCGTTCCGATCCATCATGTTTGCTGCTCCTTCAGCGCACATGGTCAGTCTCGCGCCGACTCGTCCCGGCCGGTCTCACCGCCGGGAGACTCCAGGCCTGTATCTTCGGCCAGATAACGGAGTTCGTCTCTCAGTTCCTGGATCTTGCGGATCCGTTCGCTGATCCGGTCGAACAGGTCCCTCTTCGCTTCGATCCCCTCCGCGATCAGGTAGGCGGCGGCCTCGCTCCGGCTGCGGAACAGGCCGGCGTCCTTTAGGTCGTTGATCCGGTTCAGCGACTCATCGTTGATGCGCACCATCAGCACATGATCACGTGCTTCAAGCGCCTGTTTGACTACGCTGGACACGCTGCCGGCGACGCGTGTCGCAGTCCGCCGCACCCGTCCGCTCAAGTCCGCTTCGCGGTTCGAGAACTGAGTCTCGTCGTCAACATCTGAATTGGTGTCCGGCTCGCCGGAATCAGCGCGCGGTGCAGTGGGTTCGCGTTTGTCTTCCATCATCCTCGGCCGTGTCAGTGGGGAATCTCCGGGTACTCTCCGCTGCCTGAGCTGCAATATCTCGGTTCTCTCCGTGCGCTCGCAAGCCGGCAGGCTCGGATATCGTCTCGCGACGGGGGGTCTCCGCTCTGAGCGGGATCTGTGCCGCACACCGTCCGGACAGTCCGGGACAGTCTGCAGCGAGGGCTGCAGGTGCCGGCTCCCGGTTCAGCTTCCTGCGAACAGAGTGCGGATGAACACGGTTTCCGGACGTCGGGCGGAGATGCCGATCCGTGGAAGCATAAACGGATCCGCGCCTCTCAGCCGGCCCGGCGTGGACGTGTACTTCGCGCATCCGTACCGGTCGTGCGAACGGGCCCGCAACGAGAACCTGAACCGGATCGTTCGGCAGTGGTTCCCGAAACAGTTGGACTTCCGCTCGCTGCATGGCCAGGACGTCCAGTCCGTTGAACGGAGCCTCAACCGGCGACCGCGAAAACCACTCGGATAGGGAACACCCGAAGAGGTCCTCTTCAGCCGGAGAAACAAGGGCGTGCGTTTGATTCTATAATTTGCGCGTCATCGCCGGGTCGTTGCTGTAAAAGAACTCCAGCCGGGCGTTCGGGCGGCGCACGGCCACCTAGCGGATCCGGACCACGCGGCGGGCGTTCTCGCCTACATGCCTGCGCTTTCCGCCGCCCAGCGGGCGATTCGCGCGAGAACCTGCTCGCACGTCGCAAGCGGCTCACTCTCGCGCCATTCATCGGCGAGCAGCGATTCTACGGCGGGTGCCGCAAACCGGCTGTCGATGAGCAGGAGCACGCCGTCCTGCTCCTCGCTGCGGAACAGGCGCCCGGCGGCCTGCTGCACACGCCGCAACCCGGGCACGAGGTACGATCCGGACAGCGGGGCCGTTTCCTCAGAGAACAGATTGATAAGTTCGCTGCGTGCGTTCGGCGGCGGGATCCCGATCGAGACGACAGCCGCGCCGTCGTAAAACCCGACCGGCGGGTCGAACCCTTCCGCGTACTTCCCGCCGAGCACGGCGAGGTGCAGGCGCGCGCCCTCTCCCTGGTCGAGGAACCGCAGCATCTGCTGGGTCAGGCCCGTGGCGAGCACGGTGTGCGGGACGTGCCGCCGTTCGAGCCCGGCCGCGGCCAGCTCGAGGTACGATCTCGACGGGAAAAACACGAGCCATGCGCCCCCGGTCGCAGCCGCCGCCCCGGAGAGCAGACTGCACAGCTCGCCGAGCGAATTGTCGCGCCTGCGCCAGGTTGTCTCGATCCCCGTCGCGCGGAGCACGAGCCGGCGGCCGGCGGGCTCCGGCGCGCTCAGTTGCAGCAGGTCACAGCGTTCGCCGGACAGCCCGAGTTCCTCCGCCGTCAGACGCAGCGGGCTCAGCGTGCCGGAGAACCCGATCGCCGCTTCGCACCGTTGCCAGAAGTGTCTGAGCAACGAAGCCGTGTCGATCGACTCCCAGTGCGCGGCGCGGGCGGAGCAGTCGAAATAGGCGGCGCACCCTGACGGCTCGGCCGAGGAACGGGCCGCGTTCGCGAGCCTGCGCGCGAGGTTCGCGGTCTCATCCGCGCCGGTCGTGTCGATCAGGGGCGGGAGCACGTGCGCCGTACGCGCGAGCGTCTCCGCGAAGTCGGGATCGTCCGGATCGAACAGCGCGAACGCCGTGCCCTCGTCCGCCAGCGTTTCGAGACGCGCCTCGAGCCGCTCAGCCAGCTCGCCGAGCGCGGACAGCGCCTCTCCGGCGATCGGGTGGTTCGCCCGATTCGCCGTCTCCGCGAGCCGGACGAGCCCGGGCAGCGATATCCGCCCGGCCAGTCGGTCGCGGAGGCGGTCCGCGAGACTGTGCACCTCGTCGATGAGCAGAATCGTCGGGCGCGCGTGACGGGCCGGGTCGAACCAGCCGGGCAACGGCCGCAGCGGGTTCACGACGAGGTTCATGTCGCCGATCACGACGTCGCACGCGCCGATCGCGGCGCGCTGGAGAACGTGCGCGCCGATCCCGCGTTCGCCGGCGGCCTCGGCCGTGTCCTCCGGTGTGATCGCGCCGGCCGTGTCGAGCCAGCGGATGAACCAGTCCGGCGGGTCGTGCGCGTCGATCCCGGCAATTTCAAGACCGGCCGGTCCATCCTCCTCATCCAGACGCGCGCGCGAGCCGAGCAGGAGCACACGCACGCGCGCGTCCACCGGCAGCGCCCGCGCGAGCAGCTCGAGACGGTCCTCCTGCTGCGCTGTGCGGGAGGTGGCGAACGCGAGCCGCGCGCCCGAACGCAACGCCTCCGCGAGCGCCGCGAGCAGGATCGGAGCCGTCTTCCCCGAGCCGGTCGGCGCCTCGAGCAGAAGCGTCCGCCGTCCGCGCAACGTCTCGCGCACCGCCGACCGCATCCGCTCCTGCAGCGGGCGCACGCTGTCGAATGGCCACCGGAGCTGATCAGTTGTTTCAGACAGCCGTTTGATACGCCTGCTTTCGGCGCGCGTTTGACGGAGGATGCCGGTCAGGCGCTCGCGCAGGTCGGATTCCGCGGCCTCGCCGTCCGCTGGATCAGGATCGTGCGGGAACGCCTCGACCGTGCCCGCGAGCGGGTCGAGGTACGTGAGCACGCCGGCGGCAGGTTTCCGGGAACCGTGCACGTTGCGCCACAGCCACAGGTACCAGGTGAGCTGTTCGAGGTCGCCGGGCAGCGGCAGTTCCGGGGCCTCCAGCGGGCGCAGCTTCACCTCTTCGAGCACGACCGTCTCGTCTTCCTCCCAGACGCCGTCGATCCTGCCGCTCACGGCGACTGTCGCTCCGCCGAGCGGGAACTCGTGCCGGATTCGTACTTCCGGCCGGTAGCTCTGCTCGCGTGCGGCGCGGCGTTCGCCGTGGAGCACGTGCGCGCGCCGGCCGAGCTCGCTGCGCCGTCCGCCGGCGAGTGGGGAGGCGGCGCGGCGCGTGCGCACGAGATCGGTGACCGCGAGCGAAAGGCGATCAGCGCGGGAGTCGTAACGGACCGCCATCAGCAACCCCCCGTTTTCCGGCTACTTCACCCCCGCCGCGTTGCCGATGAAGCGCGGGTCGGCGGCGCCGAAGTAGAGCCCGCGCGCGGCGTCGTAGAGCACCGCCTGCACCACGCTGCCCGGCGTGTAATGGATCGCGGTGTGTCCCATCTGACGCAGGTTGATCAGGCAGTCCGGCGAAATCTCCTTTGATACGAACAGGTAATCCGGCGACCACTGGTGATGGATGCGCGGTTCGCTCACCGCCTCCTGCACGTCCATTTCGAAGTCGATCACGTTCACGATCGTCTGCAGCGTGCCGGTGATGATCTTCGGCCCTCCCGCGGCGCCGACCGCCATGAACGGCTGCCCGTCCTTCAGGATCAGCGTTGGGCTCATGCTCGACAGCGGCCGCTTCCCCGGCGCGATCGCGTTCGCCTCGCTGCCGACGAGCCCGAAGTAGTTCGGCACGCCCGGGCTGATCGAGAAGTCGTCCATCTCGTTGTTGAGGAAGATGCCGGTGTTGCCGAGCACGACCTTGCTCCCGAAGTGCGTGTTGATCGTCGCCGTGATCGCGACCATGTTCCCCCAGCGGTCGATCACACTCAGGTGGGAGGTGTGACGGTCCTTGAGCAGCGAGTCGGGCGGGTTTTCCATGTAGTTCATCGGGTCGCCCGCGCCCTTCGGATGGCGGTCGTAGAGGAACGTGACCCGCCCGCGCAGCGAATCCGCGTAGTCTTTCGAGATCAGCCCTTCGACGGGTACATTCACGAAAGCCGGGTCGCCGAGGAACACCGCCCGGTCGGCGAACGCGAGCTCCATCACTTCGCCGAGATGGTGGTAGTACCGTGATGATCGCTGCCCGAACTGGGGCAGGTTCCAGCCCTCGAGCGTGTTCAGCATCTGCACGAGATGAACTCCCCCGGAGCTCGGCGGCGGCATCGAATAGACGTCGTACCCGCGGTACGTGCCATGTATCGGCGCGCGCACCTTCGCCTCGTAGCCGGCGAGATCCTGTCCGGTGATCAGGCCGCCGTTCTCGCGCATGAACCGTGTGATCTCGGCGGCGATCGACCCGCGGTAGAACTCGTCGGCACCGCCCTCTGCGATTCTACGCAGGGATTCGGCGAGTAGAGGTTGCCGGTGACGTTCGCCGATCCCGGCGGATGCCGAATCTTCTGTCAGCATCTTCTTTGCGGAGCTCGGAAACTTGCGGAACTCCGGAACCGCGTCCGCGTAGATCCCCGCCTCGCGAGGGCTGAGCACGAAACCCTCTGACGCGTAGCCGATCGCCGGACGGATCAGGCGCGCCCATTCGAGGCTCCCGTACAGCTTCCAACCCCGCTCCCGAGCCGCGACCGAACCGGGCACGCCGCCCGCGAGAATCCCGGTCGTGGACAGCCCCTCGATCACCTCGCCGTTCTCATCGAGGTACATGTCACGGCTCGCGGCGGCGGGGGCGACTTCACGGCCGTCGATGCAGGCGACATCCCCGCTCTCCGCGTGATGGATCACCCAGAACTCGCCGCCGCCGAGGCCTTCCGAGTAGCCGGTGACGACATCGAGCGCGAAGATCGCGGCGAGCGCGGCATCCACCGCATTGCCGCCTTCCTCCAGCACCTCGTAGCCGGCTTTCGTCGCGAGCGGGTGTGCGGTCGCGATCATCCCCTGCCGGCCCCATTCCGGCGGCGGAGCGGCGGAATGCGCCGGCGCCGTGGCGGCGAGCAAACCGAACAGAAGTAACAGGGTAGTCCCGGGGATCCTCCGTCTCAGCGGGCTCATCGAACGCCTCCGTGAATCAGTGTCGCGCGTCGAGGCGAAAGTAGCACCCCCTCCCGAGTGCCGCAAGCGGGCCGCGGGCCGGATCCGGTCGCCGCGAACCGTTCGCCCCGGCTGTGTGCGCCGCGCTCCGTTCGCCGCCGCCCGCACGCCCGACCCGCTTCGAAACCGCCTGGCTCAGCGCTTATATTCACCGGACCATGGGCAGAGCGGATATGAACCACTTCATCGCAGTCGCCGGCAACATCGGGGTGGGGAAGACCACGGTCACCCGGAAGATCGCCGACTCGCTCGGCTGGCGGCCCTATTTCGAACCGGTGATCGACAACCCCTACCTCGACGATTTCTACGCCGACATGAAGCGCTGGAGCTTCCACCTCCAGATCTACTTCCTGTCAAGACGGTTCGAGTCGCAGAAGGAGATTTCCGAGTCGCCGGTCTCCTGCGTGCAGGACCGCTCGATATACGAGGATGTCGAGATTTTCGCGCGCACGTTGAACCTGCAGGGGTTTCTCAACGCGCGCGACTACGAGAACTACCGCGCCCTGTTCGCGCAGATGGTCTCGTACCTGCGCAAGCCGGACGTGATCCTCTACCTGAGGGCGGATGTCGATACACTGCTGCGCCGGATCCGCGAGCGCGGCCGCGGCAGCGAGAAGAAGATCCGGAAGAAGTACCTCGCGGAGCTCAACCGGGCGTACGAGGGGTGGGCGAGCCGGGCGCGGAAGCGGATGCATGTGCTCACAATCGACGCCGGCGAGCCCAATTCACCCGAGAAGGTGGCCGAGGAGGCGGTCGAGGAGATGCGCTCGCTGTTCGGCCTCTTCTTCTGACCGGCGGCGGGTGGCCCGGGGCTTCAGCCTCGGGTCTCACATCCCGACTGGTCAGCCGCGGTTGCAAGCAACCGCGGGCCTGTGCGTGTCATCCTGAACAAGCGCGGCGTTTGTCTGCCGCGCGCGCGGACTCGAGGGGAGTGCCCGATGATCGAGAGAATCAGTCACATCGGCATCGCCGTCCACGACCTTGAGCGGGGCATCGGTCTCTACCGTGACGTGTTCGGGATGCAGTTGCTCGGGATCGAGGATGTCGCGGAGCAGGGGGTGCGTGTCGCGATGTTCCGCGCCGGCGAGTCGCGGATCGAACTGCTCGAGCCGACGTCGGCCGAGTCCCCGGTCGCGAAGTTCCTCGCCTCCCGCGGCCCGGGTCTGCACCACATCTGCTACGAGGTGGACGATGTCGACCGCGCGCTCAAACGTATCGGTGAAAGCGGTGTGCGGTTGATCGACCATGAGAGCCGGCGCGGCGCCGGCGACACGAAAGTCGGCTTCCTCCACCCGAACAGCACCGGCGGCGTGCTCATCGAGCTCAACTCGCACGTGTGACAATCCACCGGCAGTCCCCGCCCGACAGCGGACGGGACTCGAACCGCAGGGAGTGTATCGTGAGTGAAATCAATCCCGACTGGCGCATCGCGACGAAGGCGATCCACGGGTTCGGCCCATCCGACCCCGCGACCGGCGCGGTGAGCGTGCCCATCTACCAGAGTTCCACGTTCCGGTTCAGGGACGCGCAACACGGCGCCGACCTGTTCAGCGGAGAGGCGGAAGGGTACATCTATTCGCGGATGAACAACCCGACCGTGAACGCGTTCGAACGCGAGATCGCCTGCCTCGAAGGCGGGGACGCCGCGCAGGGGACCGCCTCCGGAATGGCCGCCTGCGCGAACGCGATCCTCGCCGAATGCCGCTCCGGCGACAGCTACATCTCCTGCGACACCGTCTACGGCGGCACGCACACGCTGAACTCGAAAGTGATGCCCCGGTTCGGCGTCACCGCAATCGAAGTCGACGCCACCGACTTCGACCGCGTCGAGGACGCGATCAAACAGGCGAAGAACTGCAGGGTGCTGTTCTTCGAGACGCCCGCGAATCCGACGCTCACTGTGCTTGACATCCGCGCGCTCACCGAGCTCGGCCACAAGCACGGGCTCACCGTGATCGTGGACAACACGTTCGCAACGCCGATCCTGCAGCGGCCGATGGAACACGGGGTGGACGTCGTCGTCCATTCAGCGACGAAATACATCGGCGGGCACGGTGATGTTGTCGCCGGCTGCGTGATCGCGAGCGCGGAGTTCATCGAGAAGATGCGCAAGGGGGTGTTCGTGGAAACCGGCGCGTCGATGACTCCGCTGTCGGCGTGGCTGCTGCTGCGCGGGCTGAAAACGCTGCCGCTGCGGATGCAGGCGCACTGCCACAACGCGATGCGTGTCGCCAAGTTCCTCGCCTTCCACCCGAAAGTTGTGGACGTCTCTTATCCCGGCCTCACCCACCATCCGGGCCACGAAATCGCGAAACGGCAGATGAGCGGGTTCGGCGGGATGGTCGCGTTTGCGGTCAATGGCGGCTACGATGAAGGGCTGAAGCTGATCGACGCCGTCCGGCTTGCGACCGTCGCGGTCAGCCTCGGCGACTGCGACACGCTCATCTGCCATCCGGCCTCGACGACCCACGCCGCGTACGATCCGGAGGAACGCCGCGCGGCGGGGATCGAGGATAACCAGATCCGGCTCTCGGTCGGCGTCGAACACTCCGCGGACATCCTCGACGACCTCAACCAGGCGCTGCGGCAGTTGTGACCCCCGGGTGGCGGGGGCGCTCTCTTGCCTCGTGCCCGCGCTTGCTTGTCAAGCGCGGCCGGCCGCGGGGGAACAGTGTCATCCTGAACCGCGCCGCCGTTTGTATTGGTTGAGGCAGGGCCAACTGTGTCATCCTGAACAAGCCGGCCGAGCTGTTTTCAGTTTCAGGCCGGCGCCGTGAAGGATCTGCGAGCGGAAACCGCACCCGGTTTGTTTGACGCAACCAGCGGATTGTGCTTCGAGTAGATCCTTCACCCCCCGCACACACTGACGTGCGGGGGTTCAGGATGACACGGAGGGGGCACAAGCAGACGTGCGGGGCGTTCAGGATGACACTCATGCGCCCGACGGCTGGCCGCCCAATCTGTCATCCTGAACAAGCCGGCCGAGCTGTTTTCAGTTTCAGGCCGGCGCCGTGAAGGATCTGCGAGCGGAAACCGCACCCGGTTTGTTTGACGCAACCAGCGGATTGTGCTTCGAGTAGATCCTTCA
>JAANWZ010000094.1 GCA_018263585.1 Calditrichota bacterium
TCATGTGCCACCCCTTCGGGGTTCGTGTAGCTGGGGTCCCACCGTTCCCCGGGCTGACGCCCGGGGCTATTCACCTGCGACCCCTGCCGGGGTCGAAACCCCATCCACCGGGGTCGAAACCCCATCCACAGACCCAGATTCATACCCCCGGAACCCAACCGTGATGCGTGTTCTGGAGAGATGTGGGTAAGAGACAGCGCCGAAACCCCGGGCCGCCCGTAAGGAACCGCGCGCCGTATCATGCGTGACCCGACAGACAATCTACGAGAACGAGGCGACGGGAACAGATGGCCGAAGTGTGCAGGACGACGACCGATTCCGGGATCCGGATCGTCAGCGAGCGGATCGACTCCGTCCGTTCGGTGGCGGTCGGGTTCTGGTTCGAGACCGGCTCGCGCGATGAGCGCCGCGACGAGGCCGGCATCTCCCATTTCATCGAGCACATGCTGTTCAAGGGCACACAGAAGCGCTCCCCGCTCAAGATCGCGCGCGAGATCGAGCAGGTCGGCGGTCACCTGAACGCGTTCACGAGCAAGGAGACGACCGCCTGTCACGCGCACCTGCTCGACGAGTTCCTCCCGCTCGCGGTGGACACACTCGCAGACATGGCGTCCCATTCGCAGTTCGCGCCGAGGATGATCGAACGGGAACAGGGCGTCGTTCTCGAGGAGATCTCCGGCTACGAGGACACGCCGGAGGATGTGGTCCACGAGGACTTCTCCCGGCTCGTGTTCGGCCGTCACAGCCTCGGCCGTCCGATCCTCGGCACGCGCGATACAGTTTCGCGGTTCACACACGAGAAACTGGTCGATTACTGGTCGCGCCGCTACCGGCCGGAGCGGCTGATTGTCGCGGCCGCGGGCGCGGTCGAGCACGACAGGCTCGTGAAGCTGGTGGAACGGAAGGTCGCGCTCCCCGGCGTCGGCGCTCGTTCGTTGAACCGCCGCCGCGCGCCGGTGATCGAGGAGCGCCGCCACCAGCGGCGCAAGCCGATCGTGCAGGCGCACCTGTGCGTGGGCACGCGCTCGTTCCGCTACGCCGACGGCGACCGCTACCCGTTCTTCGTGATGAACACCGTGCTCGGCGGCGGGATGAGCTCGCGCCTTTTCCAGCGGCTGCGCGAACGGAGCGGGCTCGCGTACGCGATCTACCCGTTCCACGAAGCGTATTCGGACTCCGGGCTGTATGGGATCTACGTCGGCCTCGAGGAGAAACAGGTGAACCGGGCCGAGCGGATGATCCGCGACGAGTTCGCGAAACTGATCGAGAAGCCGATCGGCCGCACCACGCTGAAACGGGCGAAGGATCAGCTCAAGGGCGCGCTCACACTCGGCCTCGAGTCGGTCGCCGCGCGGATGCACCGGCTCGGCCGGACGGAGATCTACCTGAACCGGTTCGTCCCGCTCGATGAACTGCTCGCACGGATCGACGCGGTCTCCGCCGATCAGGTGCAGGCGATCGCGCACCGCCTGTTCGGCGACGAACCCCGGGTCGCGACCGTGCTCCCCGACGGCTCCGCGCCGAACTGACAGGCTCACGCGAGGGACGCTCGCGAGCGAGCGTCCCCGTTGTTGCCGGCACAGGCCCGCGGTCGCTCGCAACCGCGGATCAACGACCAGCCCGGCCCGCTTGTTCAGGATGACACGGACGGCGGCCTCCGAGGCCCGTCCCTGCCGGACGCCTACCCTTCGAGCAGCGTGCGGATCTTCCCGAGCAGGGCACGGTGGGTGAACGGCTTCGCGATGAATTGAACGGCGCCCGCGAGTTACCCGCGCCGCAACCGGCGCGCGACCGCGGAGCGTTCCTCCCCGTCGAGGATGTAGTACCACCAGAGCAGCGGGAGGAAGAGGAGAATCCCGGCCCGGAGCGAGAACCCGGCGGCCCCGTCGAACGGTTGCGCGAGGCCCCAGAAAGCGGCGACGCTGAGCGCGGTGCGCGCGACCCGCCGCCACTCGTACGGCACCTCGTAGCGCGGCGCGATGTAGAGGAACAGGATCACGGTCATCGTCACGTAGCTCGCGACGGTGAGCCACGCGCTCGCGAAGTAGCCGTAGATCGGGATCAGCAACCCGTTGCCGGCGATATTCACCGCGGCCGCCCCGCCGATCGCGACCGGGATGATCCACGTCTTCTTCTTCAGATACACGCCGACCATGAAGTTCGCGTAGATCCCGCCGAACACGTGCGCGAGCATCACGATCGGGAGGATGCGGAACCCCTCCCAGTAGCGCGGGTCGATCAGCGGCGCCGCCGCGCCCTGTTCGCCCAGTCCCGGGATCGGCAACTTGAGCAGCGCGGGGAGGAAGAACACGCACGCGATCCAGATCCAGCCGGTGAGCAGCACGTAGTAGGTGAGCACGCGCGCGAAGATCCGCCGCGCTTCCCCGTCACCGGCCGTCTCCATGAAAAACGGCTGCCACGCGTACCGGAACGCCTGCGCGATCATGCTCATCAGCATCGCGATCCGGTAGCCCGCCGCGTAGATGCCCGCTTCCTCGAGCCCGAGGTAGTGCTCGATCCACTTCCGGTCCGAGAACTCGATCGCGATCATGAACAGTTGCGAGGGCAGGTTCGGGAGCCCGAACGCGAGCCACTCGCGGATCATCGCCGCAGACCACCCGTGCGCGATCTCACGCCACGCGAGCGCGAGCAGTACGATCAGCACGACCGCCGACGCGCCGAGAAACGCGCGGAACGCCCCGATCACACCCATCTCGAGCCCGCCGATGAACCACACGTTGAGCCCGATGTTCACGAGCACGTTCACGATGCGCACGATCGAAAACGCGCCGGCCCGGTTGCGCACGCGCAGCCAGTTGTAGATGTGCGCGCTGAATGTGTCGAGCAGCATGATCGCCGCGATCAGGCGCGTGATCGCCGCGCCGAGCTCCCCCGAATCGGCGACGACGAACCGCGCGATCCCCGGCGCGAACACCGCGAGCGCAAGGCTGACCGTGCCGCCGACGAGCAATGTGTGCAGCAGCATCGCGCCGAGATGACGGCGCTGGTTCGCGCGGCCCGCGTCCACCGTGAACCGGACGAACGCGATGTCCATCCCGTGCACGTAGAACGGCTGCAGGATCGTGAGCAGCAGCATGAACAGAGCGTAGATCCCGTACTCGGAAGGCGTGAGCAGGTGGGAGTAGTACGGGAGCAGGAGAAACGCGACCGCGCGCGCGGCGACGGTGCCGAACCCGTAGATCAAGGACTGTTTGAACAGGTGGCGTAACTGGCCGAACATGCGCTGCCTACCCGCCGGTGAGCTCGTCGGGCAGCAAAGGTAGGGAAACGAACCCGGCCGCGCTCGACGAACTTCATGTATGTAGCCCGGCACATGTAGCCCGGCTTCGCCGAAGCCGGGGTTCCCTCCAGCCCCCGCGGTCGATCAGCCGCGGTGACAGCCTGCGGCGTGTCCCCGCGGGCATGAGGGAGAACGCTGGTGTGCTGCTCCGCGCCCGACGAGCGGGCGCGCGCACGAGGTAGAAGTGCGCCCGCCGCGAGCCGCCCGTCGCGGCAGCCCGCGCTACACGCCCCCGACGTCGTCGAACATCGTCTCGAGATCGAGCGCGCGCAGCCGGGCCTTCTCCGCCTTCCGCGCGATCTTCTGCAGGTGAGTTACGCTCCGGTAGCAGAAGACGATGTACACCGTCGGCGGCCAGCCGGACATCGACATCCTCGCGATCAACTGGCTGTTCGCCTTCTGAACCACTCCAACTTGTATCAGGCCCGCGGTTGCTTGCAACCGCGGCTGAAACAACGGTACTGACCACGGACAGGCCCGCGGTTGCTTGCAACCGCGGCTGAAACAACGCTACTGACCACGGACAGGCCCGCGGTTGCTTGCAACCGCGGATCCGACCCGGGAGACGCTTGTGTCACCTCCGACCAACCCTGACGAACTCAACTACGTCCACTTCCTGACTTTTTCCTGCCACAAAAAACTCCATCTCCTGTCGGAGGATTTCTTCAAGGACTTGTTACAATCATATCTGGTCAAATACAGAGATTCCGGCTATTATTTACTCCATGCTTATGTTATTATGCCAAAGCACGTGCATCTTCTTATTTCACCTAAGAAACAGATCTCCCGTATTCTCTATTCCATCAAACGGCCGTTCAGTTTCAAGGCGATCCGTTATCTGGAAGACAGACACTCCCAGTTCACCAGTCAGATTCAAGTCAAAACTGGAACAACATGGAAACATCAGTTCTGGATGCGGGGTGGAGGATATGACCACTGGGTTGAAGAACACGAATCGTTGCTGGAGATCGCTGACTATATTCACGGGAATCCGGTCCGGTGGGAACTCGTGGAGTATCCTGAAGACTGGAACTGGTCGAGTGCCGGGTTCTGGTTGAAAGGTGAAGGAGATACGGTGATGGATCCGTTCCGATGATGATTTTACTGACTGCACCGGTTGATGAAGCCGCGGTTGCAAGCAACCGCGGGCCTGTATGAGCAACCGCGGGCCTGTGCGGTGTGTGACCGGTTGATGAGCCGCGGTTGCAAGCAACCGCGGGCCTGTGGTCAGTGTCATCCTGAACAAGCCGGCCGACCCGTTTCGCTGTTTCACGCCCGCGCGGTGAAGGATTTCGAGAACAGAGGGTGCGCACCTCTCAGTCGCGCAGGATCTCGGGAGTCGCCGGCGGTTGTGTTCAGCGAGGATCCCCCTTGCTGACAGCCCTGCACCCTGCCTACTATCGTACATTGCGAACCGGGCGAGCCGTGATCGGTGTGCCGGCGTGCGTGTGAGCGGGCGGAGCGGCCGGTCACGACCCGCTGCACGCCGTGGCCCGATGCGGGCGCGGAACCGCCGCCGGCCGGCGCACCGCGCACATTCCCCGCGCCCCGGCGCGCGCACAGCGCCCGACCGTTCAGGCTGGAGTGTGATGATGAAGCGAATGTACGGTTTGGTTCCAGGCGTGCTGCTGCTGGTTGCAGCGGCTCTGTCCGCCGCTCCGAGACAGCAGATCGAGAGCCGGGTCGTGCTCAACGAACAGCTTCCGGGTGAACGGATCAGGGAGTATTCGCGGTTCGCGTTCCGCCTCGATGACAACCCGTGGAGCCCGCTGCAGGAACTGTACGTGCAGAGACAGCTCGCGGCGCTGCTCGAGAACAAGGGCTACCACCGGGATCAGGAGAGTCCCGAGTTCGTGATCTCGGTGAACTGGACCGTCGATCCGCTGGAGCCGTTTCTCGACGGCGAACAGTACGTGCTCGCCGCTGACTACTCGCCGCACGGTCATTTCACCCGCTACGACGATCCGCCGGACGTGTACTACGTGCACGAGCTCACGCTCGCGGTCGAGGAGGTCGCGACGCGGAGCCGGATGTGGACGTACACCGGGCGGACGCATTCGGCCGGCACGGACATCCGCGCGACGTCGATCTACCTGCTCAAGGACGCGGTCGCGTACCTGCCGACGCACGAACCCGGGCCGCCGAGACCGGGCCAACTGCTGCCGCCCGACCGGTTTCGCGCGTACGCGAAGAAGTATGCGTTCAACCGTGACTTCGCGCTCCCGGGGCTGAGAGCGGCCGTCTCGCTGATGCCGATCAGCGAACGCGGCGAGTTCGATGTGAACGGGCTGCTCGCGAACCTGCCCGCCCCCGAGCTGCTGCCCCTGTTCATCGATCTGCTCGAATATGGTGTGCTGTACCGGATCGACGGTGAAACCGTCGAACTCGCGGGGAAGTACGCCGCGGACGGGCGCACGCTGCACCTCGTCGCGGCGGCGACGTGGAACGGCAACCGCTACATCGTCGATCGGATGGATTCGGTCGGTGAGCTCGCGTTCGCAGACGTGCAGCAGGCGATGTTCGCGGCAACCGGCGAGCGCGAGCGGAGGTTCCTTCTCTACGCGAGCCAGCCACCGCTGCCGGAGGAGGTCGTCGAAATCCTGCCCTTGTTCCTCCCCGATCTCGAGCTGCGAAAGCAACGGGCCGGCTCGGAAGTGCTCCCGTTCTTCCTACCTGACCTCGAACTGCGCGAACAGTTGAGGGAGGAGCGGAAGAAGCAGGCGCGTGAAACGGGAAAGCAGCTCACGCCCTGGTATCCTCCGCCCGAGGAGGACGAAGAGGACGGTTCGTGAGCGCCGGTCGGGAACTGGTCACATCCTGTCTCCTGGACGAGAAGGCAAGTTTCCGCGCCCTTGACTTCAGTCAAGACTGGCCGACGCGCAGGATCTTGCGGTGACGTCGAGGCCGGCTGAAGTCGGGGGCACGGGATGGGAGTGTCATCCGAAGCGGCGCGGGGTCTGTGCGCCGCGCGCCCAGACGTGTCATCCTGAACAAGCCGGCCGGGCTGTTTCGCTGTTTCAGGCCGGCGCCGTGAAGAGCCCGCCCTGAGCGAAGCGAAGGGATCTCGACCACCGGACGGGAATGGTGCGACCGAACCGTCGTTTCTCGAGATCCTTCACCCCCCGCACAAACTGACGTGCGGGGGGTTCAGGATGACACGGAGGGCGCGCCGAAATAGACCGGCGCCTCGGGTTCAGGATGACGCGGAGGGGCGTCGCACGGTCCCGGGTTCGACGAACCCGGGCTACACGCTTCGGGCTCAGGATGACACAGCGGGTGCGGCGTTCAATGCGGATCGGCGGCGTCCTCGGTCTCCTTCCTCGCGTCGGCGTACCCGCCCGCGAGCACGGACGTGTACATCCCCTCGGTGTTGAGTACCTCGACGGCTTTCCGAATGTCCTCGTCGAGCCCGACCGATGCGCGCACGCGCCCGGCGCTGCCCGCGAGCGCCGCGGCGAGCTCGACGACGAGCCGGTTCGCGATCTCGTCACGCTCCTGTTCGAACAGCTTGTCGTGCTGCTGTGCGGCGAGCCGGCGCATCGGATCGATGTGCTCGGCGAACTGCGCGCTGTCGGGGCTTGTCTTCGCGGCGGTGTCGAGCGCGGCGAGCCGGCGCTGCAACTCGGTCTCGAACTGGAAGTCGATCGTGTCCACGTGCGCCTGGAACGCCCGGTACAGCTCGTCGTCCCTGCCTTCCCACGTGCTCAGGTCGGGGTGCGTGTCGAGGTATCTGCTGATGAAGTCGAAGTAGATGTCCTGGCGCCAGAGCGCGAGCGTGAGCTCGCCGACCTCGTCATGTTCGACGAGCAGGTCGGGCACGATCCCGCCGTGCGCGACAACCTCCCGCCCGCTCGCGGTGTGATAGAGCGTATCCTCCTCGATCTGCGCGCGCGTGGGCACGATCGCCTCGTTGTCGTGGAAGTAGTCCGTCTTCTGGATCAGCCGCCCGGAGGGTGTGTAGTACTTCGCGGTTGTCACGCGCAGCGCGGTGCCGTCGTTGAAGTTGATCACGTTCTGCACGAGCCCTTTGCCGAACGAGGTCGAGCCGATGATCACTCCGCGGTCGAGATCCTGCACCGCGCCGGAGACGATTTCGCTCGCCGACGCGCTCCCGCCGTTGATCAGCACGACGAGCGGGACGCTGTCCGGCAGCGACGGCTCCTTCTGCGCGTAGTAGTTGTTGTTCGTGCGCGGGAGACTGCCCTTCGTCGAGACAATCTCCTCCCCCGGCGCGAGGAAGTTCTCGGCGACGTCGATCGCCTCCGGCAGCAGACCGCCGGGGTTCGAACGAAGGTCGAGGATGATCCCGTCGAGCTCCCGGCCGGCAAGGTCTTCGACCGCCTCGCGCACCTCCTCGCCCGCGGAGCGGCTGAACCGGGTGAGGCGCACGTACCCGATCCCCGGCTCGATGATCCCGGCGAAACTGACGTCCTTCACCTCGATCCGTTCGCGTGTGATCGTGTACTCGAGCAGTTCATCGACGCCGTAGCGCTTGACTTTCACCCGCACCTTCGTTCCCGCGGGCCCGCGCAGTTTCTCCGCCGCGTCGGAAGTGGTGAACCCGTCGGTCGGTTCGTCCTCGATGTAGAGGATCTGGTCGCCGGCGCGCAGGCCGAGCCGCCAGGCGGGGGTGCCCTCGATCGGGCTGATCACGGTGAGCACGCGGTCCGTGCCGCGCGTGCCGATCTTGAGCCCGACGCCGCCGTATTCGCCCTCGGAGAGGATGCGCAGGTCGTCCGAGCTCTCGCGTTCGATGTAGTCGGTGTACGGGTCGAGCGTGGACAGCATCCCGCGAATGCCCGCCTTCATGAACGCTTCCGGGTTCACCTGGTCCACGTAGCGCATGTTCACCTGCCGGTAGATCTCACCGAACAGGCTGACATTCTCCCGGATCGCACGGATCAGGTCCATCCGCGCCTGCGCGTCCTCGCCGGACAGCTCGCGCTCCTGTGTCGCTTCGTCCGCGGAATCCTGCGGCGGTTGCGCGAACGGGCCGTGGCCCGCGAGCAGGAACAGGATGAACAGGGGAATCAGTACGAGGCCGCGGGTTGTGGGGCGTTGCATGCGAAACTCCATTCTCTGTGTGCGCCGTCGCGCCGGGTCGCCGCGCGCGGGGGCGTTCGCTGTCTCCGGTTCACGCGCTTCTGGTCAACCTACTCGCCGGGACCGCTCGCGGTTGCAGGGAGATTCCGGTCATGCGACGACGTGGTACCCGCCGTCGACGACGATCGTCGTCCCCTGGATCATCTTCGCCGCGTCGCTGACGAGGAACAGGGTGACGTCGGCGACATCTTCCGGCGTTACGAGCCGGCCCGCGGGCGTCTTCTCCTCGCTGTTGCGAATCAACTCGTCCCTGTTCGGAAAATGCTTGAGCGCCTCCGTGTCAACAACCCCCGCCGAGAGCACGTTCACGTTGATGTTGAGCGGAGCGAGCTCTACGGCGAGGTGGCGGACGAGCGATTCGAGCGCCGCCTTCGACGCGCCGACCGCCGAGTATTGCGGGATCGCGCGCACCGACCCGAGCGAGGAGATCGCGACCACCTTCCCGCCGCCGTCGCCCATCAGCGGCACCGAGTGCTGGACGAGGTGCAGCAGCGTCGCCGCGTTGATGTCCATCGTCCACGTCCAGTGCCGGCGGGTCAACTCCATCGCCGGCTTGAGCACGCCGGATGCCGCGTTCGAGATCAGGATGTCGATCCGGCCGAACTCGTGCTGGAATTCGCCGAACATCGCGTGCAACTCTGCCTCGTTGCCGACATTCGCCCGGTACGCCTTCGCTTTCACACCCTCCGCTTCGATCAGCTCGACCGCCGCCGCCGCCGCCCGCCGGTTGCGCATGAAGTTGACCGCGATCGCGCAGCCCTGCCGCGCGAGCTTGAGCGCGATCGCACGCCCGATCCCGCGCGTGCCCCCGGTCACCAGCGCCACTCTGCCGCTCAGGTCCACCATTGAACGATCTCCCGAAGTTGGGATGTCCAAACCCGTGGCAAGGTAGCCGTGACCGGCCACCGGTGCAACGGACGACCGGCGGCGTACAAAGAGACGGGAAACCGCGGCGTGTGGCTCGGGGCTTGCCCCGGATTTCATACACCGGCGGATGAGCCGCGGTTGCGAGCAACCACGGGCCTGTGAGGAGTGTCATCCTGAACCCCCGAACGTCAGTGTGGCGCGCCCACCCGTGTCATCCTGAACCCCCGAACGTCAGTGTGGCGCGCCCACCCGTGTCATCCTGAACCCCCCGCATGTTTGTTTATGCGGGGGGTGAAGGATCTACCGGCAAGACCCACGAGGGGTGCGAGTGAAACAACCTCCGGGTGGTGTACCGGGTAGATCCTTCACGGCGCGCGGCAAACAGACGCCGCGC
>JAANWZ010000095.1 GCA_018263585.1 Calditrichota bacterium
ACCCCCGCCGAGATCGCGCTCTCGATTGTCGCCGAGATCATTCACGGGTTGGGGCTTGGGGCTTGAGGCTTGGGGCTTGGGGCTTGAGGCTTGGGGCTTGAGGCTTGAGGCTTGAGGCTTGGGGCTTGNGGCTTGGGGCTTGGGGCTTGAGGCTTGGGGCTGCGGGAAGGCTCTCCTTCTCGTGCCCGCGCTTGCTTGGCAAGCGCGGTTGGGGCGCATTTCGGCGGGTAGCGAGTGCGTCATTCTGACCGAAGCCCGACGTCCGTTTGTCGGGCGAAGGGAAGTTCATCCTGAACGTAGTGAAGGGAAGGTGCGAGTTGGACAAAGGTGGTGGACACCCGGAAACTCGAGAAACAGCCCTTGAGCAAGCTGGACCTTCTTCACCCGTCTTCACGCAAACAGACGCGTGAAGCCGGGTTCAGAATGACGCTTCGGCCGCTCGGATGCGATCTCAATGCCCGTGGCCGGGCGAACGACATCACCGGATGTAGCCAGGCGCAAGGGCCGTCAGTCCATCCGTACCATCCATGGTCACTGGCACCACTTCGTGCCCGCGGCGTGACCGGCCGCAATCAACTGTCCGTGACGGAGGGAGACCGTGATGAACAAGCCCGCGATGGCTGCAATGCTCAGTCTCTGCCTGATCGTGCCGGCGTTCGCTGGTGACGAGGTTGACCCGAACGGCGGGTTGCCGCAGATCGAATGGCGGCTCGCCGAACCCGGGGAAACGTACGACGGACTGCCGGCCGCGACCCCCGCGATCGCCGTCGAGCAGACAGACATCGACCCCGGCACACCTCCGGAGGGAGATTACATCGGGCAGGTTGTTTATTCACGGGACGGAGACCGTGTGTTCGTATCCAACCGGATCACCGACAACATCAGCGTGTTCGACGCGAACACGTACGCGCTGCTCGCGACGATCGACGTCGGCACGCAGCCGTGCTACATGGACGCCAGCGACGATTACCTCGTCGTCTCGTGCTCGTTCTCCGACGAAGTCTGGGTGATCGAGCTCGCCGACTACTCGACGGCGGCGGTGTTCGAGACCGCGGAGCAACCGTGGACGGTGCACGTGAGCGATGACGGCACGCGCGCGTGGGCGGCCTGCGACATCCCGGACGTGCTCGAGGTGTTCGATCTCACGAACCTGACTCACATCGCGTCCCACTCGAACTTTCCGATCTATCTCTCGTCCTTCTCCTGGAATTCGGAGAGCGGGCGCTCGTCGGTGAAGTATTCGGACTTCCTGCAGGTGCCCGGCACCGACCTGCTGATGGCCGCCGACCTCGAGAGCGGCGTGCAGTTCTTCAACGCGGAGACCGGAGAGCTCGATCAGTTCGTGCCCGGGATCACCGACTGCCGGGCGATCGCGCTCTCCGGCGGCGGCGAGGTCGGCGTCGCGCTCAGCAACGTGGACCCGGTCACGCTTTACCAGATCGACCTGAACACGTTCACGACCACCGATTCGCAGACTGTCCCCGGGCACAGCGCGAGCTTCTTCGGACTCGGGGCGAACGCGGACGGGTCGAAGGCGTACCTCGGCGTCAACGGCAACATGAGCGCGCTCGTCGATTTCGCCGATGACGACTACGTGCTGTTCGGCCAGACCTACACCGCGTTCTGGGTGGATGAGTCGTACGACCACGAGTACGTGATCAGCGGGCAGTACCGGTTCTCGATCATCGATTTCGCGTCCGAATCGATCGCGGGCTCGTACTGGGGTTATTCACAGTACGGCGGCGTCGCCTCGCCGGTCGATTACACCGCGATCGGCTTTTCCGCGCTCACGCACGAGGGCCTGTATCATCTCGACTACACGGACCCGGGCAGCATCTCGTTCGACGATTCGATGATCTCCGGCGAACCTCCGGAGGGCGACGCCCCCCGGCGCGCGGCGATCTCGCCGGACGGGTCGCTCGCGGTCGTCTCGAACGTGATCTCGGACAACGTCACGATCCTCGACCTCGACAGCGGCGAGCCGGAGGCGTACTTCGAGATCGGCGACCGCGTGCAGGACGTCGCGATCACCCCGGACGGTCACTACGCGGTGGTCAGCGGATTCAACGCGCAGAACCGGGTGCACATCATCGACTTAGAGACGATGGATGACGTCGCGCAGGTCGTCGCGGGCAGCCGGCCGGGAGTGGTCTCCATCAGCCCGGACGGACAATACGCGTACGTCGGCAACATCTCCTCGAACAGCGTGTCCGTGATCGAAATCGACGGCGCGAACAGCTCCGAGCTGGTCGAGATCCCGACCGGCGTGATCGGTGTCGTCTGGGCCGCGTACGGGGTCTCCAGCGACGTGGAAGTGACCGCGGACGGCGAGCATGTGCTCGTCGCGTGCTCGTTCGACGATCTCGTCTATGTGATCGACGCGGACACGTGGACCACCGCCGCAACCCTGCCCACCGGCGACTTCCCGATCCAGATCGCGGTCGATGCGAGCGGCGAATACGCGGTCGTCACCAACTACTTCAGCGACACGGCGACGCTGATGCACATCGACGGGACGAACTCGAGCGTGGTCGCGACCGTCACCCCCGGCGACGGCCCGCTCCGCTGCGCGTACAACCCCGCCGCCGACGAGTTCGGGATCGGAAACTACTACGACAGCTCGGTGACGATGATCGAGGCGCAGACCGGCTCGGTCACGCACACGGAGTACTTCTCACAGTTCGGCTCGATGCTCCAGGTCGGGTTCATGAACGACGGCGAGCTCGTCGCGATGACCGGCTGGGACGGCTCCGCGTATCACCTGCATCACGGCGAGGGCGACAGCGAACTGCCGGCGTCCCCGTCCTATTTCGCGATCAACCCGGCGCAGAAGAAGGTGCTCGCGTGCATGCCCGGGCCCGACTGGGTCTCGCTGTTCGCATGGGAGCTCGACCCGGTCACGCTCGCGCTCATCCCCGCGAACCCGCCGGTCGTGATCCCCGCCGCCGGCGGCTCGTTCGAATACGGGGCGACGCTCGCGAACAACACGGACACCGTGCTCCCCGCGCAGGCGTGGACGAAGGTGACGCTTCCCAACGGGAACGAAGTCGGCCCGCTCATGCTCGTCGGGTTCAACCTCGCGCCGGGGACCGTGAACCCGACCGGGCTCACGCAGAACGTGCCGTTCTTCGCGCCGGCGGGGATGTACACGTTCACCGGGTACGTCGGCTACTACGGCCCGGGGTTCATCGCCGCGACGGACAGCTTCCCGTTCGAGAAGCTCGCGCCGGGGACGAGCGGCGTTGGCGACTGGTCGGCGACCGCGCCCGGGGAATGATCGGAACCGCCCGCGCGGGCAAATGTGTCATCCTGAACAAGCCGGCCGTGCAGTTTTGCAGTTTCAGGCCGGCGCCCTCTGTGTCATCCTGAACAAGCCGGCCGTGCAGTTTTGCAGTTTCAGGCCGGCGCCCTCTGTGTCATCCTGAACAAGCCGGCCGTGCAGTTTTGCAGTTTCAGGCCGGCGCCGTGAAGGATCTCGACAGAGAAGGGTATGGAACAGGTCGTTTGACCGTTTGTGCTCGAGATCCTTCACTTCGCCCGATAAACCGACATCGGGCTTTGTTCAGGATGACAAAACTGGGTGCCCGGGGCTCGCCCCGGTTTCCTGCACGTTCGGATCACATACCCTTGCCCTTGACTTTAGTCAAGGATAATCAAACAGTTGGATAGGCGAACGGGGGTGGCCCGGGGCTTCAGCCTCGGGTCTCATGTCACCTCCGCGCTATGCCCCGTGCCTGCTTGCAGGCCGGGCTGGACCAGCGTCCGCGCTTGACGAGTAAGCGCGGGCACGAGGAAAGGGTTGCGTGCCCCTGTGACAGCGCGCAGCGATATCGCAGGGTTACTTCACGCTCGGATCAGTCGCGCGATGAGCCGCGGGCTAATCCCCCTCCAGCAGCATCATCTCCGCGATCAAACCGGCCCAGATGTACGTCTGGTGCCAGCCGCCCCACGGCTGCTCCGGGCTGTAGAACTCCCACAGCGTGTGCGTGTCGCGCAGCACCTCGATCATCCCGGCGCCGACCCGGTCCGCGAGTTCGCGCGCCTCCTCCTCGTACCCGTAGCGGAGCAGCCCGCGCTGGATCAGGTAGTTCCATTGCACCCACACCGGTCCGTTCCAGTAGCCGCGCGGGTCGTAGTACGGGTCGTCGGCGCTCACTGATGGGATCCCGTACGGCCGCCAGAACTCGGCCGGGTTCGTGAGGTGTTCGCGCACGAGCCGCTCGGCCTGCTCGTCGGTGGCGATCCCCGCCCACAGCGGGAGGAAACCGATGATTTCCTTGCGTTTAAGGTCGCCGGGGGACGCGTACGAGAACCGGTCCGGGTCGAGGTTGCCGGCGTTGTCGATCGGTCCGCTGTATCCGCGTTGATTCCCGTCCCCGCCCGGCCGGCCGCGGTTCACGTTGTGATAGAAGAAGCCGGTCTCCTCGTCCCACATCGCGCGCTGCACCCGGTGCGCGAGCTCGGCGGCGTCCTGCTTGATCCGCGCGGCGTGCTCGCTCTCGCCGAGGCTGTCGAGCATCGCGCCGAGGCTGCGGAATTCGTTGACCAGCATGCAGTTGAGGCCGAGCGCCGCGAGCGAATCCGGCGGCGCGACCTCGTCCCAGATCACGACATTCGCATCGCGCAGCGACTCGAGCACCGCGTGCCCGCCCCACTCGTAGAACCCGTCACGGTCCGTGTCACGTTTCACCCGCCAGAAGTTGACGAATTTCTCGCACGACGAAACCATCTCCGCGAGAAAATCGCGATTCCTTGTCCGTTTGAACAGTTCGGACGTAATCCAAGTGTAGAACGGCCCGGACGAGGTCGGTTCGCCGTTCGTTTCGATCACTTCGTCGAGGTAGGGGCCGACACGGTACGGGATGTAGCCCATCTCCCATGTCGATTCCGACTCGACCGGCCGCTGCACCTGTTCGAACACGCGCATCGACTGTTCCGCCGCGCGCGGGTCGAGACGGGCGAGCGGGAGCACCGACAGCGACTCGTGGAACACCTGCCCGCCGTGCCCCCAGCCCCAGGTCGGTTCGCGCGAGAATACGTAGTAGTCGTGAGCGAGCCGGCCCTCCGGCGGGAGCATGCACTGGCGGAGCAGGTTGAACGCGCTCACCGCGAGCAGGCGCTGGTCACGGGTGAGCCGGTCCGGCAGCGAGAAATTCCGGAACAGCGCCCGGTCTTGTTCGAGGAACCGGTCGAGCGCGCCGGGCTCGTCCCCGATCCGCTCGATCAGCCAGCGCTCGCGTTCGAGGTCGAATTCGCATGCGCCGGCGGCGCGGAACACGCGCACCGTGTCGCGCGCGCCCGGGGCGAGTGTGATCGCGAGCCGCGACGCGACCCCCGGCGCGAGCATCCCGCCGGAGTCGGGGTCGGCGCCGCCGGCCGCGACCTGTGCGAGCGGGGGTGAAGGCCAGTAGCTCACTGTTTCCGATGCAGACCCCGTATGTCCATCTTCATCGACAGTCGCGACGAAGAAATGCCGCGCAAACAGGTCGGACTCCGGCCGGTACGCGACCGGCGCGCGCGCATCCGTCCCGGCGACCTGCACGCGCCGCCGCAGGTCGAGGTCGTAGCTCGTTCCCTTCACCTCACCCTTGAGCCGGAACACGCGCCCGCCGCGGGCCTGATCGAGCCGGTGCTCGAGCGTGAACGGCAATGGCCGCGCCTTTTCCTCCGGCGACTGCCGCACTTTCCACAACATCCGGAACACGCGGTACGTCGCGCCGGGGTCGCCGTCCCAGCTCAGGTGCAGGCCGAACGTGTCGGCGGTCACGGTCAGGTTGACCGGCGGCGGGGGCGGGTCGTGAGTGAGTGTGATGTCGTGACGCGATCGGCCCCCCTTTGCGGGCACGGAAACCGTCCGCGCCCATGTACCCGCGATCCCCTCATCCGGCGCGGACGCGACGATCCGCACGGTGTTCGAATCGACGTCCACCCACTTGCCCTCCTCGTACGCGCGTTCCGCCCACGGCAATTCCGCGAGCTCGAGCACGTAGTAGCCGCGGTCCTTCCATTCGCGCCACGCGCTCCCGTAGATCGGGCAGTCGAGCGTGATCGCGGTGCGCGGCTGTTCGGCGAGGTATGCGATCACCTGGACCGGGATCTCACCGCGGTAAACTCGCGACCCGTCCCCGCGGAACAGGCGCCCGTACGCGAGGTTTTCGGGCTCTCTTTCCGGTTCCACCCACTCCGGCAGCCGCCGGCCCGAACCAACCGTGCCGGCGAACGGGCCGGCCGCGTTTGACGCGGGGTGCATTGTAAATAAATCGTGACGGATAAACGGATGCGGGACGCCCTTCCCGCGCGTCCAGCCGTCGGCCGGGTGCTCGTGCAGGAACGTGATCCCCTCCGAACCCGCGCGCACGTTGAGAAAGAGCCCGCCGTCGATGAACGGCGTGAGGGTGATCGTCCGCGCCGCGTCTGTCACATTCGCGAGCGCGACCTCCCACACCGCGAGCCCGGAGGAGTGCACGAGGAACGTGTTGTCGGAGACGAGCCCGGGCAGCGGTTCGCAGCGCCAGCGCACGAGATCCGGGTAGGAGGCCTCGATCACGGGCGGCGACACCATCCGCGCGGGCGTGACCACCGGCTCGCCGGCGCCACCCGCGTACGCGATCCCCCATTCGCCCGCGCGGTCGGTGGTAAACGCGACCGGCGCGGAATCGTCGTAGAATCGGAAATGGTAGCCCTCGTCCGGCGTGTAGCGGCTCCGATCGCGCGCGGCGGCGTAGGTTGCAAACAGCGGGTCGTCCGCGCCCGCGGCGAGGCGCTCGTTCGCCGGCGGCCGCCCGGCAGGGTTCGCCGCAACAGCAATCGATGCGACGAGCAACCCGACCGCCGGCGATCCCGCGACGATTCCCAAGCTGATCCTCCGCTTCATCGCTCCCTCTCGTATCTCGCTCGATCGGCATCCGCAGTTGTCGAGCGTCCGGCCGGCGGGGTCATCCGTGTGCAACCCACGCGGGCGACACGCCAGTGGTAGCCCGACTTGCGCTATGCCCATGCCTGCTGCGCAGGTATGGATCCAACCCGGAAGCAGGATTGTATCTGAGGAACAACCCGGCCTGCAAGCAGACGCGGGGCATAGCCCGCGGGTGCACTCTGTCACGAGCGTCTGAGGCGTGATCCGAGGGTACATGAAACCCTGGGTAAGCCCCGGGCCACCCGCGGGACCGGAACATGCCCGTGCTTGCTTGTCAAGCGCGGCTGATCCGACCGTGCATGACGAACACCCAACCGAATGATTATCCTTGACTAAAGTCAAGGGCAAGGGTATGTGATCTGACCGTGTACGAAACCTGGGTCAGGCCCCGGTCCACCCGCCGCCTTCCGGCTTCGAGGTTCATTTGCCCCCGAGCCACCGGCGAAGCCGGCTCGCATCCTCCGCGCGGTTCAGGTTGAACAGGGCGCGCTCGCCGGAGACCGGTACGATCACGCGCACGCGCAGTTCCGCGAGCCCGTCGCGCAGCGCCAGTTCGCGCGCCGCGAGCCGGCGTTCCCACACGGGCAGCGTGCGTGTCGCGTACACCGCTGCGAGCGGTTCCGGGCGGCCGGGGCGGCCGAGGCAGGCGGCGTCCTCGCAGTCCAGCGCGTTCAACAGTGCGCGCAGGTCGGGTGCGGCGAGCAGCGGCAGGTCGGTCGCGAGCACGAGCGCGCGTTCGTGCGGACAATCCCGCAGCGCGCTCACGAGCCCGGCGAGCGGCCCGCACTCGGCGGCGGCGTCCGGCAGCCAGCGGCGCCGGGCGAGGGTCTGATCGTCGGGAGGCTCGCCGACGAACACCGGCTCTGACCCGCACGCCTGTTCCGCGACGCGCGCGACCCTCGCGAGCAGCGGCTCCCCGTCGATCGCGAGCAGCCGTTTGTCACCGCCGAACCGGCGACCGGCCCCGCCAGCGATGATGTAACAGGGAACCGTCCGGCGTTCGCTCACCGCGGCCCCCGCCCCGGCGGCCGGCGGTGGAGATAGACGAAGAGCACGCCCTCGTCCGCGCGCACCGTCGCCGGGTCCGTTTCCACCACGTTCGAAATCGAGTTCTCAACTCCGCCGCCGACCGGCCGGCGCTCGACGTTCCAGCGAAACCCGTTCGCGGTGAACGCGCCGGGCAGCAACGCGATCGTACTGCACAGGCAGCCGACACGGCCGCGGATCGCGAGCGACCGTCCCGCGGGGAGCACGGTCCCCTCCGCGACCGGGTCGAGGAAGCGGATCGAGGCCCGCTCCGCGAACCGCGCCGCGGCGAACAGGGAAGCGAGCGTGTGATCGAGTCGCGGGCCGGCGTGACCGATCACGTCGATCGCGTCCACACCCCGCGCGAGCAGATACATCAGCGCCTTCTCCGCGTCCGTGTGCTCCTGCTGCGGCGTGTGCACGAGCTGCGCGCCCCGTTCGCGCGCGGTCGCGAGTGCTTCATCGCTCGCGCTGTCGAAGTCGCCGAGCACGATGTCCGGGAGCCAGTCGCGTGCGAGCAGGCCGTCGAGCGCCCCGTCCGCCGCGAGCACGGTCGCGTACCGATCGCGCCTCACGAGCGCGAGCGCCGGCGCGAACTCACCGTCGAGCACGACCAGCGCCCTGCCGGTTGCCCGGTTTTCGCGTGCGGATCCACTCATTCGCCGAACACCAGCGACACGACAACGAAAGCGGCGACGAGGCCGGCGGCGTCCGCGATCAGGCACGCGGCGAGCGTGTGACGCGAGCGCCGCACGCCGATGCTGCCGAGATAGACAGCGAGCACGTAGAACGTCGTCTCCGTCGAGCCCATCATCGTCGATGCGAGCCGGCCGATGAACGAGTCCGCCCCGTGCGTTTCGATCAGCTCGCTCATCACCCCGAGCGCGCCGGACCCGGAGAGCGGGCGGATCAACGCCATCGGCAACGCCTCGCCCGGAAATCCGACTGTGTTCAATACCGGTTCGAGCAGCGCGACCAGCCCCTCGAGCGCCCCGGACGCGCGGAACATCCCGATCGCGACGAGGATCGCGACGAGGTACGGGATGATGCGCACGCCGACGTTGAACCCCTCCTTCGCGCCTTCGACGAACACCTCGTAGACCTTCACCCCGCGCAGCGCGCCGATACCGGCGATGATCACGATCGCCGCCGGGATCGCCCACGAGCCGACCTCCGCGAGCACCGATTGCAGCGTCTCCATCAGCTATCCCCCCGCGCGCGGTCACCGGGGCTATCCGGGTCGTCTCCGCCGGGCCGTTGCGGCGGGGCCTTCTTCTGCAGCAGGCGGGAGGCGACGATCCCGACCGTCGTCGAGACCGCGGTCGCGACGATCACCGGGCCGATGATCTCCGCCGGGTTGTTCGAGCCCGCGGAGGCGCGGATCGCGATCACCGTCGCCGGGATGATCGTCACCGACGACGTGTTGATCGCGAGGAACGTCGCCATCGTGTTCGAGGCGCTGGACTTCTCTTTGTTCAACTGCTGCAGGTCCTGCATCGCGCGGAGCCCGAGCGCGGTCGCCGAATTGCCGAGCCCGAGCATGTTCGCGGCGATGTTCGCGAGCATCGAACCGATCGCCGGGTGACGCGCGGGCACCTCCGGGAACACGATGCGCAGCGCAGGCCGGAGCAGCCTCGCGAGCAACTGGATCAGCCCGGCCTTTTCCGCGATCCGCATCAGCCCGAGCCAGAGCGCCATCACCCCGATCAGCCCGATCGCGAGCTCGACCGCGGTTTTCGCGCTCTCGATCGCGGCGTTTGTCGTCTCCTGCATCTGCCCGGTCGCGGCCGCGATCACGATCGCGACCAGGATCAGCGCGAGCCAGACGATGTTCATTCCATCTCTCCCGTAACGGTCTCCGGATGAATATGTTCCGCCTCACGCACTGCGTGCGGCGACAAACCCGTCATCCTGAACCCGCGGCCGGCGTTGGTTTGCCGCCCGCGGGTGAAGGAGGTCCGAGTCTAAGGCGGGTAGAGTTAGTAAATACAAGAGCTTTTCTACATGGATCTTCTTCACTGCGCCCGATAGACCGACATCGGGCTGCGTTCAGAATGACGCAGTTTCCGCGCCGTCGTGAGAATCACACGGGGCATTTCACCCGAGAGTGTTTACCTGCTTGCGCGTCAGCGAACGGTGGCAAGATACGCACGGCGCGCCTGCGGGCAACCGGCGGACCGTGTGCCGCCGTCGCGTGCGTGCGGGTGACGGGTGGCCCGGGGCTTGCCCCGGGTTTCATACACCGGCGGATGAGCCGCGGTTGCAAGCAACCGCGGGCCTGTTCGTGCTTGCGAGATGCACGGTTCGGAGCGCAAGTTCACGCGCGCCGGGGCGCGCATGCGAACAGCGAGCGGGCGCCTCCGTTCATCCACGCGCGCACCAGCACGAGCGGGAGGCATCCTGATGAAAGCGGTAATCCTCGTCGCGGGCAAGTCCCGCCGGATGGGTCCGCTCACCGATCACATCCACAAGTCGCTGCTCGAGGTCGCGGGCCGGCCGATCCTCGACCGGATGCTGCGCGCGCTCGACCACAACGCGCTCCGCAACGTCGTGTTCGTGTGCGGCAGCATGCAGGACCAGCTCCGCGGTCACGTCGCCCGCGCGTTCCCGTCGCTGAACGTGACCCGGGTCGAGAACCCGGACTACGCCTCGACGAACACGGCGTATTCTCTGTCGCTCGCGGACGCGGCCGGGGAGTCGATCGGGATCAACCTGATCGCGGCGGTGCACCTCGAGCGGCTGTTCGCGACGCTGGCGGAGCGGATCGATACCGGCGCGGGCCGGAGCGAGTACTACGAGCACGCGTTCAACCGGATGGTGGCGGACGGAATCCCGTTCCGCGCGGTCGAGATCACCGACCTGCCGGTGATGGAGGTGGACACTCCGGAGGACTATCACACTGTAAAACAAGAGCTTAGCGCGCAGTTGCTCGCTTGAGCGAGGCGGGTGCGAGTGCACCGGAGACAGGAAAATCCCGAAAACCCTGCGGGCAGTTGCATTCCGGGCCTGCGGCACCTTATGCTCTCCGCGGGAGATGGAGCCCTCGGGAGACCGGCCGAGACGTCAGGTGATTTTTCCTGATTCGGCCCGATCACTTGATTCCGTGACATCTCACCCTATATTGGGTTTCGACTGAGGCCACGGAACGACCAGGGGGTTACACTGTAACCATGCCGGGCCAGGGATCCCGGAAAGCGAGGAGGGAGAGCATGAACAAAGCTGAGTTGGTGGATGTTGTCGCCAAGAAGACCGATCAGACGAAGCGTGCGACGGAAGGTTTTCTCGATGCCTTTCTCGATGCCGTCACCAGTGCGGTGGCGAAGGGGGACAAGGTCAGCATCGTCGGCTTCGGCAGTTTCGAGAAGAAGCGTCGTGAAGCGCGCACCGGCCGCAACCCGCGCACCGGCGAGACGATCAAGATCGCGGCGAAGAGCTATCCCGCGTTCAGCCCCGGGAAGGCGTTCAAGGACAAGGTCGCCTGACGACCGGTTGGCGGCAGGGAGTGAGACAGCGCGACCGTGACGGTCGCGTTTTTTTCCGGCGTTCCTCCGACGGCGCCGGCCGCGCCTCCCGTGCGCGTGCTGAGCAGGGAATTGGTTCGATGACGTACGATGAGAACGGGATCTTTGCGAAGATCATCCGGAAAGAGATCCCCGCGAAGATCGTCTATGAAACGGAGAACGTGCTCGCGTTCGAGGATGTCAACCCGAAGGCGCCGGTGCATGTGCTGATCGTGCCGAAACTGAGGGTGATGTCCGTCGATGACCTCGCGGACGAGCACGCGCAGGTGATGGGCGAGCTGCTGCTCGCCGCCCGTGACATCGCCCGCGAGCTGGGAGTGAACGAGCACGGCTACCGGCTCGTGATCAACACGAACGCGAACGCCGGTCAGGAGGTGTTCCACCTGCACGTGCATCTGCTCGCGGGCCGGAAGATGACATGGCCGCCGGGGTGAAGCGGCGATCGCCGCAGGCTGCGCCGCTGTTTTCTCGGGCGTTCACGGGGCCGGCGAGATTGCACGCCGGCCCCGTTGCTGTCGGCGGCGGCGCTGCTGAACAGACGGCGGCGGCCGGTGCGGCGGGCGAGATTCACCGCCCTTGCCCTTGACTTCAGTCAAGGCGGCGCATTCCTCTTCGCGGCGGGCGAGAGGCGGCTGCGAGAGGCCGGTTGCGGCATTTTCGCATGCGTGTTACATTCCTGCCTTGTCGAGAAAACGAGAAAACGACTGACTGGAGGTGAGGGTACGTGCCCCACGTGAAGGTTCGCGAAGGAGAACCGTTCGAAAAGGCGTTCAAGCGGTTTCAGAAGGCGTGTGAGAAGTCCGGGCTGATGGCGGAGATCCGCAAGCATCAGCGTTACGAAAAACCCTCCGAGGCGCGCAAGCGCAAGTCGAATATCGCGCGGCGCAAGATGCGGAAGATGCAGGCGGCGCTCGAGCGCAAGGGCAGGCTGTGAGCTGACCGGCCGCGCCGCGATCCCCCCGGAAACCGGCACCGTCGCCCCGGCGAACACCGGGGCCGGAGGCGCGCATGGATTTCGAACAGCGGATCACCGGGCTGATGAATGAGGCGATGAAGGCGAAGGACAAGCCGCGCCTCGAAGCCCTGCGCGCGGTGAAAGCCGTTCTGCTCACCGAGCGCACGAAGGACGCCTCCGAGATGACGGACGAGCGCGCGATCCGCGCGATCGCCTCCCAGCGCAAGAAGATGAAGGGCGCGCTCGAGCAGTATCGTGACGCGAACCGCGAGGACCTCGCCGCACAGGCGATGGTCGAGATCGCGGTCTGCGACGAGCTGCTCCCGCGCCGGCTCTCCGACGACGAACTGCTAGCCGCGATCGATGAGATCATCGCCGACACCGGCGCGTCATCAGCGAAAGATCTCGGCAAGGTGATGGGTCCGCTGATGAAACGCGTCGCCGGTCGTGCGGACGGCAGTCACGCGCGCGAGCTGGTGATGAAACGACTCGGGGGCTGACCGGTGACTGTGCTCGACATCATCCTCCTCGTCGCCCTCGCCCTGTTCGTGATCCGCGGAGTGTTCCGCGGATTTCTGCTCGAGCTGTTCGACCTCGTTTCCCTGCTCGCCGGATACCTCGCCGCCCGGTTCGCCGGACCGCCGCTCGGCGCGTGGTTCGCGGGTGTCAGCGGCATCGACCGATGGTGGGCGGGGGTGATTGCGGCGATTGTCGTGTTCCTCGTCGCGACCGCGGCGGTGCGCCTGCTCGCGCGCCTGCTTCGCAAACTCGCGCGCGCGACGATGCTCGGCGGGCTCGACCGGTTCGCCGGCGCCGTGTTCGGCGCGTTGAAAGCCGTCCTGCTCGCGCTCGCGCTCTACTTCATCGCGATGCTCACCCCGTGGGCGGCGACGATCAACAGCTACGCGATGGAGGGATTCGTGAGCCGCTGGCTCGCGCTCGGGACGACCGTGATGCGCGACCGTATCGAGGCGGGGACGATCGAGCCGACGCGCGCGTTCGCGAAATGGCTGCGCGCGTTCGGACTCGACGAGGAGATCGTGCACGTGATCACCGACCAGCCGGAACTGTTCGCCGAGATCCTCGCCTACGCCCGCGAGCACGAGCTCCCCGTCCCGACCGCTGATATCGACCGCGGCGAACCGGCGCTCGACCTGCCTGATGGAATCCAGCTCAGCGAAGAGCGGCAGCAGCAACTCATCGGCATCCTCGAGCGAAACGAACTTGACGCCGGGGAGAAGGCGGGCCGCTTCTGGGAAAACCTGCTCGGCGAAAGCCCGTCCACGCAGTGACCGCTGCGTTCGGCTGATCCCGTGGCGCCGGCCGCGCGATCCCGATGACGGCAGTGCCTGCGCGGGCGCCGACCGCGCCGCGGCCTGCTCTCGCGTTGCGCGCTCTTCCGCCGTGTCGCTATACTCCACCACAAGCTCTTTCCATTCCGCTGATCAACGAGGGTTGGTATCATGCACGGGACTCGCCGATTCGTGATCACGTTCGCCGCCCTGTTCGTCCTCGTGTTCGCCGCGTCCGTTGCGGCGACCCCCCTGCTCGAGGTGCAGGTTCCCGACCGTGAAGCGTTCAACCAGGTTCGTTCCGGCGGCTTCGACATCATCCCGGGCCCGCGCGGGCTCGACGAGGGGGTGCTCTACGTCGTCGGCTGGCCGCAGGACATCCCCGAGCTCGAGCAGCGCGCGCTCAGTTTCCGCGTGTTCATCGAGGACATCGAGGCGTACTACGCCGCCCAGCTCGACAACGAGCTCGACGACATGGGCGGGTATCCGACCTATGATGAGGTGCAGGCGTGGCTGGACGAGTTCAGCGCCGCCCACCCCGATCTCGTGAGCGGCCCGACCAACGTCGGCTGGACATTCGAGGGCCGCGAAGTGGACGTAGTCAAGATCTCGGACAACCCGGGCGTTGACGAGGACGAGCCCGAGGTGTTCATCAACGGCCTGATTCACGCCCGCGAGCCGGTCACCGTGATCACGATCCAGAACTTCGCGGAAATGCTGGTCGAGGAGTACGGTTCCGACCCGCGGATCACCGAGCTCGTCGATAACCGCGAGATCTACCTGATGCCGATCATCAACGCGGACGGGTACGTGTACAACGAGCAGATCGCGCCGGACGGCGGCGGGATGCACCGGAAGAACATGCGCCCGCCGGACGGCGTCGATCTCAACCGCAACTTCCCGTACATGTGGGGCATCGACAACGAGGGCTCTTCGCCCGACCCGTACGACCAGACGTACCGCGGCCCGGCCCCCGCGAGCGAACCGGAGACGATGGTTGCGATCGACTTCATCAACTCCCGCGAGTTCGCCGCCGTGCTCAACTACCACACATACAGCAACCTGATTCTCACGCCTTGGGGCTACACGTACGAGCGCCCGCCGAACTACGACGTCTATTACGAGTGGGGCCAGTACATGAACGAGACGCTCGACTGGGAAGTCGGCGGGCCGGAGATCATCTACCTGACCAACGGCGGCGCGCAGGACTGGCAGGCCGCCGGCGATCCGGACGAGCCCGCGAGCGCCGACTACCACATGTGGGCGTACACGTTCGAGATCGGAAGCTGGTGGCAGGGCGGGTTCTGGCCGGACATCGACACCGGCTGGCAGCTCGCCTACGAACAGGAGGAGCCGCTGCTCCGGTTCTGCGAGGTCGCGGAGAACCCGCTCGTGCTGCTGCCGCCGGTCGCACCGGTGATGACCGTCGATTCGCCCTCGTTCAGCCCGGTCAACATCACGTGGACCCATGACGACCCGAACGGCAACGACGCCGTCTCGTTCGACGTCGCCGAGTTCGGCGGGTTCGTCTCGGAGGACGACGCCGAGGACGGCTCGTTCACCGGCTGGGAGATCGACGGCTTCTTCCGCACCACCCAGCGCAGCCATTCCGGCACGCACTCGTACTACTCCGGCTCGGACAACAACCTGAACCGGACGATGACGACGATGTTCCCGATCGACGTCGCCGACGGGGACGAGCTCAACTTCTGGACGTGGTACGACATCGAGGACGACTACGACTACGCGTACGTGCTCGTCTCCACCGACGGCGGCGGCACATTCGCGACGATCCCCGGCAACATCACCACCGAGGACGACCCGCACGGGGTGAACTGGGGGCACGGAATCACCGGCGACTCCAACGGGTGGACGTTCGCCGAGTTCCCGCTCGACGAGTTCGCCGGCGAGCAGATCTTCGTCCGGTTCGCGTATGTCACCGACACGTACGTGGACGACGACGGGTTCTTCTTCGATGACGTGACCCCGATCGTCGGCTTCGGCGAGATGACCACGCTCGCGAGCGGGATCGAGCAGATGTCGTACCTGCAGGACTACGGGGTCGTGGACGAGGAGTTCACGACCTGGTTCAGCGCGCGCGCGACGGACGCGGGCGACGAGACCGGCCCGTGGGCCCCGCCCGCGGAAGTGCTCGTCCAGCCCGGCGAGGCGCAGGCGATCCTCGACCTCACCGGGATCAACACGAACGTCGGCCCGAACGGCGGCACGATCAGCTACTCCGTCTCGCTGCAGACGTTCGTCCCGATCCCGTTCCCCGGCGCGAACTACTGGACGATGGTGACGGCCCCGGGCGGGAACACGATCGGCCCGCTCTCGCAGGTCACGTTCACCGTGCCGCCGAACGCCGACATCACGGTGGACGAAATGCTGGTGAACGTGCCCGCGCTCGCGCCCGCCGGACAGTACACGTTCACCGGCAACGCCGGCTACTACCCGAACGCGCTGCTCAGCGACGACTTCCTGTTCACGAAGACGTTGAACGGCCCCGGCCAGGATGAGATGAGCGCGGGCTGGTCGGAAACAGGGTGGCCGTCCGAGCTCGCCGGCGACGCGGCACCGGCGCAGGCCCCGCTGCCCGATCAGTTCACCGTTTCGCAGGCGTACCCGAACCCGTTCAACCCGGCGGCGAACGTGACCGTCGCGCTGCCGGAGGCGTCAGTGCTCACCGTGCGTGTGTACAACGTGTCCGGCCGGCAGGTGGCGGAGTTGGCGAACGGGCCCGTCGAGGCGGGCCGTCACACGCTCACGTTCGACGGGTCCTCGCTCGCGAGCGGGGTGTACTTCATCCACACGAACGTGCCGGGTGAGCTGGACGACGTGCAGAAAGTCACGCTGCTCAAATGAGCCGGCTGGCGGCTGGCGGCGGGCACAGGTGTGTCGCCCGTGCGGGCTTGCCCGCGCGGCTCATTCCCCCGCAGCGGGGGCTACGGGGCGACCCCTCTGTCTTGTGCCCGCGCTTGCTTGTCAAGCGCGGAACAAAACCGCACAAGCAAGCCCACTCCGTCCGTTCAGCCGCGGTGACGGCTGCGCCGTCCCCGCGGGCATATTCCGGGAGGGGCTTCAGCCTCGGGTTTCACCCTTGTGCCCGCGCTTGCTTGTCAAGCGCGGCCGGCGGCAATGTGTCATCCTGAACAAGCGGGCAGAGCCGTTTCGCTGTTTCAGGCCCGCGCGGTGAAGGATCTCGAGCACTGAACGCGCTTCCGCTCTTGTCCCGCGCGGATGTCGAGATCCTTCACCCCCGCACACACTGACGTGCGGGGGGTTCAGGATGACACAATGGCGCGCACACACTGACGTGCGGGGGTACAGGATGACACGCTTCTCGGCTGGCGGCTGGCGATTGGCGGCCGGCGTCCCGCCTACTTCACCAGCGTCGCGGGGACGGCGAAGCTGTGTCCGGGGGCGGAAAGGCGGATGAAGTAGCGTCCGCTGGCGAGCTGTGCGCCGGACAGGGTGATTCTGTGCGCGCCGGCGGCATGGAACCCGTCCGCGAGCGTGAGCACCCGCCGCCCGGTGACGTCATGCACACTCACGGCCACTTCTCCCGGCGCGGGCAGTGTGAACCGTACCGTTGCGCGCGCGTTGAACGGGTTCGGATACACGGGCGCGAGCGAGTACGAGAGCGGCCTTGACCCCGCCTGCTCGCCGACGCCGACGTCTCCGATGTACGCGCTGAACGTGTGGAAGACCGCCTCCTCCGGGAGCGCGCTGTCATACACTTTCGTCGGCAGGATCGCGACGCCGTCCTCCACGTACGCGCCGACATCGACACGGACGAGCGTATCGACGAACCCGGGCGTGAGCGTGTCGTGCGCGACCGAGTCGAACGGGCTCAGGCAATAGTGGTGCGTGCACCAGTTGCGGATCCACGTCGCCGGCAGCTCCTCCTCCTCGGTGAGGAACTCGAGCACGTAGATCCGTTCCTGATCGGTCGTGTTCGTGAGCGTCATGTGGAACGCGTACGTCTCGTTGATCTCGGGCTCGACGATCAGGTGTTCGGGCACATCGAACGTGAACGTGGACTGCGCCAGGCCGGCGGCCGGCAGCAATGAAGCGATCAGGAGCAGGCTGAGCGCACGCTTCGTCATGGCGGTATCTCCGGTGCTTGCTTTCGGGTATTCCACAGACAGGACGGAATCGGCCGGGTTGTTTCCCGTCGCAACCGATCCTCTAACATACTTACTGTACGGAGGCGAAGACAAGACGCGCGGCAGAATGCGCCGCCGCCGGATCGGCGTCGAGCGGCGAGGGTTTCGGCCGGCGCACGAAGGACCGCCACTCCGGAGTGTCTCCGCGAGGTGCTGACCGGCGGCTGCCAGCCGTATCTTCAACAGACAATGACGCGCGCAGCGGCGGCCGTGTTGCCCCCGTTGCCGCGGGCGCATATATTTCGATCACCTGGGCCGGAAGATCCGGCCGGACGAGAGGATATCGTGACGAGGTCGCCGATGTCGAAGGGACGATGGCTGCGCGGGCTGGTTCCCGTGCTGATGAGCGGTACGCTGCTGCTCGGACTCGGGTGCAACGAAGCGACGAATTTCGACCCCGACGCTCTGTTTTCGATCGAGGATTACGCCCGCGACCAGGACTACGCGCTCAATTTCGTGCGCATGATGAACCAGTGGCACGAGTCGATCGGCAACGCGAAGCAGTACCTGGACACGAACGTGGACGGGCTGTCGTTCACCGAGTCCGTGCCCGCCGGCTGGGAACGGATCGACCCGAGCCTGCGATCCTACCCGTGGTCGATCGTCGCGCTCCCCGATCCGAACAATCCCGGCCAGCTTATTCCCGCGACGGACGAAGAGCAGCGGCTCGACAGTCTCTGGTACTACTCGTCGTTCCAGGATGCGTCATACCAGTTCGCGTCGTTCGACCGGGATGTGCCGGACGAAATCACATTCGCGCCGGCGAAGGTCCAGTACATGCAGATGCGCTTCCTTTCCACGCCGTACGGGACATCGGTCGGGTTCGGTGATTCGGTGATGGTGGCGTACGAGGACGGCTACCGGAACCCGAGCATGCTGGTCGGCGCGGGCAAGTTCTGGAACACCGATGTCGTCACCGCGCAGGAGGCGCCCTCGGACATTGCCAGCTACGCGTCGATGACCAATTACTGGCGGGCCTCCATCGATCACATGTCGTCGCTTCCCGGCAATCCGCAGGGCGAGTTCGACATCGATGGCGAGACAATCCTCGTGCGCGTCGATCTCGTGGAGCAAGCCACGCTGGACGTCCGGATCGACGCCTCGATTCGTTCCAACGCGCGCGGGAACGCCGTGATTTGGGTCGAGGGGGAGAAGCGCGCGGAAGTCGTGATCGAGTACTTCGACACCTCCTTCCACGGCTACTATCTGTTGCGGGAATCGAACTTCAAGGAGCCCGTCCGGTTCTGACAGTCACGGGCGTTCGTGCATACCGTTGCGAAGCGGGACCGGCTGTCCGGTCCCGTTTCTGTTACTGCGCGCTCGCTTTCAGGCTCATTCGACGCCAGCGGGCGAGGCGCTCGAACGAGCCGCGCACCATTGAACGGAGCGCATCAAAATCGAACGGCTTCTCGAGGAAATCGTCGAACCCGGTTTCGCGCAGTTCGACGAGGGTAAACAAATGCAGGTGGCCGCTCATCGCGATCGTGATCGCGGCCGGGTTGCGCTGCTTGATCCGGCGGCAGAGCTCAAACCCGGTCATCCCCCCCATCCGGTAGTCGATCAGGAACACCTGCACGGCGAGGACGTCGAGCATCGCGAGCGCCGCTTCGCCGGACTCGGCGACGTGCACCGTGTATCCTTCCTGAAGGAAAAGCCTGCTCAGGAACTCGCGCAGGTCCGAGTCGTCGTCTACGATCAGAAGTGAACGCGTCATCTCACGCCCCGGGCAGATCAGGCCGGCGGCCTCTCACCGACTTTCTGAAGCCGACACGTCGCTGACGCCCGGCAATGTTGTTCAGAAACAGGGTGTTTCGCAACACCGGGCGCACATCCGGCCTCACTCGATCCCGCCCGCGCGCGCAATCTCCTGCGCAACCGTGTTCGGCGCCCGGTTATCCGCTCGAATCCACGTGATCCGGTCGTCGCGGCGGAACCACGTGAGCTGGCGCTTCGCGTAGCGGCGGGTGTTGCGCTGGATTCGCCGCACCATTTCCTCCGGCTCCTCGATCTCGCCGCGCAGGAACGCGAGCGCCTCCTCGTAGCCGGCGCTCTTCATCGCGTACGCATCCTCGTATCCGCGGTCAACGAGGTCGCGCACTTCGGCGAGCAGGCCGCGGTCGAGCATGCGCCGCGCGCGCCGGTCGATGCGTTCGTAGAGAACGACGCGCGGGAGTTCGAGCGCGAATCGCCGCACCGGCCACGGCGGGGTGTCACGACGTTGCCGGTGCAGCTCGCTGAACCGCACGCCGGACGCGTGCACGACCTCGAGCGCGCGCAGGATCCGCTGCCGGTCGCCGGGCAGCGTTTTCTCCGCATACACCGGGTCGAGCCGTCTCAGCTCGCGATGCAGCGGCTCGAGTCCCTCACGTTCGGCGCGCTGTGCGAGCGTGCGGCGAACCGCGTCGTCCTTGATGTCGCCGCCGGAGAAAAGGCCGTCGGTGAGCGCCTGCAGGTACAGCCCGCTGCCGCCGGCGACGATTGCGAGCCGGTCATGCGCGCGCATCCGCTCGATCCACTCGCGCGCGGCGGCCGCGTACCGCCCTGCGCTGAAGATGACATCCGGTTCAACGAGATCGAACCCGTGGTGGGGGACACCGCGCCGCTCCGCCGCGGACGGCTTCGCGGTCGCGATGTCCATGTAGCGATAGACCTGGCGGCTGTCCGCGGACACGACTTCCCCGCCGCAGCGCAGAGCCAGTTCGACGGCGACCTCCGACTTCCCGGAAGCCGTCGGGCCGGCGATCACGATCACGGGCGCGGCGGGTGAAGCGGTCGTTGATGAGCTGCGCTGCCCTGGCACCGCCGCCCCCTCAACTGAGCGGGCGGCCGCAGTAGATGCCGAGCGATTCGGCGGTGCGCACGAGCTGGCCGTCCGGATTGACGAACTTCTGTTTGCCGATCGCGTCCCCGATCGGGACGTCGTGCACGTTGATCCCGTCCAGCGCGACCATCCGCCCGAACTTCTTCTCTGCGACGAGTTCCGCGGCGCGCACGCCGAACCGGGTGCCGAGCATCCGGTCGATGCAGGTCGGACTGCCGCCGCGCTGGAGATGGCCGAGGATCATGTGGCGCACCTCCACGTTCAACTGCTCCTGCACCATGCTCGCGAACCAGGTGCCGGGCGAGTCGCTCTTCCGGCGTCGCTGCACGACATTCCCCTCGAACGGCTGGTTCTCCGCGGCTTCCGCGACCACCGCGATCGAGAAGTTGCTCCCGCGCGCGTACCGGCGCTTGATGAACCGGAGCGCGTCTTCGAGGTTGTACGGGATCTCGGGGATGAGGATCAGGTCGGCTCCGCCGGCGATTCCCGCCTCGAGCGCGATCCAGCCGGCGTCCCGGCCCATCACTTCGAGCACCATCGTGCGCCGGTGCGACTCCGCGGTCGTGTGCAGCCGGTCGATCGCCTCCGTCGCAACCGTGACCGCCGTGTTGAACCCGAACGAAACGTCCGTCGCCTGCAGATCGTTGTCGATCGTCTTCGGGACGCCGATCACCGGCATTCCCTTCTCGTAGAAACGCTGCGCGATGTGCATCGTCCCATCCCCGCCGATCGCGATCAGTGCCTCGAGCTCGAGCGCCTCGAAGTTCTCCATGCAGCGGTCGGAGAGGTCGGCGGTGCGTATCTCGCCGTCCGGCGACGTGATCTCGTACTCGAACGGGTTGCCGCGGTTCGTCGTGCCGAGGATCGTCCCCCCCTTCGGGAGGATGCCGCGCACCGAGTCGCGGTTCAACTTCACAATCCGCCGCGTGTTGATCAGCCCCTCGAAGCCGTCCTCGATGCCGATGAACTCCATGTTGAACCGGTTGATCCCGGTTTTCACGATCGCGCGGATAACCGCGTTGAGACCGGGCGCGTCTCCGCCGCCGGTGGTGATTGCGACACGAGTCTGCATGGCGGAATCCAACGTTGTGTGGTCGGGGAGTGCCGGACCAGACAGTTCGTTCCAGCGTGACGGCTACGAAAATACCGCAAAAGATGCGGATGTGCGAATCCCGCGGTGCGATTGCACCCTTTCCGCGAGACACGGGCGGCGCTGCGAACGGGCCCGCGAACGAGGTTATCTTGCAGGCAGCGTGCGGACTGCAGTCGCGAGTTCCGAGTAACGAGTAGCGAGATTGCGGGGTTGCCGGACTTGCGCTGTCACATGACACTCGTGCCCGCGCTTGCTCGTCAAGCGCGGATTCAAGAGGCGAGCGAGATGACATTGAGACCGCGCACACTGAGAGCCGGCGCAATTGTGATCGCCGGATTATTCATCGCGGGAGCGTGCGCCGTCGCGAGCGCGGACCCTGCGCGCGCGGGCGCCGATCCTGACCGGCGCTTCCGCCTCCGCGAGATCCGCGTGCACGGCCTCCCGGAGCTGAGCGCATCCGAACGCCGCGCGCTCACCGGTCTCGACGAAGGCGCGCGCTACACCGGCGATCAGTTGCTCGCGGTTCGCGACACGATCACCGCCCGGCTCGCCCGGCTTGCCGCGTTCCCGCTCGCGCGGCTCGATACGGTTGCCGTGGACACGCTTGCCGGCGGGCGCACGGTCAACATCTCCGCCCGCATCGTTCCCGGGCCGCGCCCGATCGTGGCGTCCCTGGAAATCACCGGCCCCGGCGCGCAACATGCGGGCGAACTGAGCGATGCGATCGAGACGTCGCCCGGGGACCCGTTCCGCGTGAACGTGTGGCGCGCCGACCTCGAACGCGTCGTGGACTGGCTGCGCGCGCGGGGCTACCCGTTCGCGCGGGCGTCGTCGGAGCGGATCGAGCCGCGGTTCGCCGGCGACACGGTCCTGGTCGAGCTCGCGCTCGCCGTTCAACCCGGCGCGCGCGTGCACATCGAGCGTGTCGAGTTCGCCGGGCTGACGCACACCCGGCCGCGGACGGCGGAGCGGACGGCGCGGATCCGTGCCGGCGTGTTCAATCCCAAGGAGATCGCGCGCGCGCGCCGGCGCCTGTTGCGCAGCGAGTGGTGCCGAACCGTCGCCCCCGGCGAGATCTTCCGCGACCGCGAAGGTCGCTACGGCGTGCTGTTCACAGTCGAGGAGCAGCGGACAAACAGCGTGACCGGCGCGGTCGGCTACGATCCCGTCGAGCTCGGTCTCGCCGGGACATTCGACGCGACGCTCGCGAACCTGTTCGGCGGCGGCCGCTCGTTCGACCTCCACTGGCGCCGCGACGGCGACCGCGCGCGCAGGTTCTCGCTCGCGTACCGGGAGCCGTTCCTGTTCGGCGCGCCGCTCGACGCACGCATTCACCTCGACCAGGAGGTGCGCGATTCGCTGTACGTCGCGGTCGAGTTCGGCGCCGGGCTCGCGTTTCGCGCCGCGGACGACTGGTTGCTCACGGCCACGATCCGCCGGCGTTCGATTGAAGCCGACTCACTCGCGGCCGATACGACCGATTTCACACTGATCGGGCTCGGCGCGCGGGTGGAATACGACAGCCGCGACCGAGCCACGAATCCACGCGCCGGAGCGCTCGTTCGCATCGGCAGCGAACGGCTGTTCGTCTCGGGAACGGAAACGGTGATCGAGCCCGGCGGGTCGGCGAGTGCGCGCGAACTGCCCGACCTCTACCGGCACACGTTCGCCGCGGAAACCGCCGTCCCGCTGCGCGGCGACTGGGTCGGCTACGGCGCGCTGCACGGGGTCGAATTGCGTGCGGACGACGATCGCCTCCCGCCGGTCGCCGAGTGGGTGCAGCTCGGTGGGATCGAGAGCGTGCGCGGGTTCGCCGAGCGCTCGCTGCTCGCGCCGCGCGCGGGCTGGGGCACGATCGAACTGCGCCGGCTGCTCGGACCGTTGAGCCGCGCGTACGCGCTCGCCGACGTCGCCGCACTCGACACCGGCGGATCCGCACGCTGGGAGTGGGCGTACGGGGCCGGCGTGCAGGTGGACACGGGTGTCGGGCTGTTCAACGTCGCCGTCGCCGTGCCCGGAGGGGAAGGTCTCTCCGCGGCGGTCATGCACGCGCAGGCAATCGCGCGGTTCTGACCGCGCCGCCACCACCCGCAACCCGCGAATGATCGCGCCCCGCACCACATAGTCTCCGAGAGGCACCGGGCCGGTTCCTTCCCGCCGGGACCAACAGGCTGGGCGCGCAAATAGCATCGATACGCTTGTCGGCGGCGCCGGATTTCGACAGCTATCTTAGGCAATATTCTCCACTCAGGATGTCGAAAACTCGTCAAGTGAGTTGATGGAATCCGGCCGTGACTCTTGACTCGCCCTCCCCCCCTGTGCCGTATGCTGGATTCGAGTGCGCGGCGCTGTGCTGGAAGGAAACCAGCGGATTTGCTGTGATCGCACGGACTTCGCCCGGCTGACGGAGCTCGCGGACTCTCCACAGCCCGGCACGTGACGCCGCCCGCCGGCCCGCAGCCGGTGCCGGCACGTTCCGAGACAACGTCCGCCAGATCGCGGCGGGCACTTTCATCCACGCAAGTGGAGGTATATCATGAAACGGAGAAGTTACGCTGTCGTCATCGCTGTTCTCGCGGTCGCAGTGCTCTGGGGTCTGGCGGGCGCAGCGCAATACGAGTTCAATGTCGAGCCCGGCGGTCTCGGTTCAGAATCGATCACGAGTTCGTCCGGTGACGGGAACTTCGACCTTTCCGTCAGCTGCCTTGTGGAAAATGCTGTGACTTGGTCTCATGGCGTGTTCATCGAGGACGATGTGAACGGTACACAATACCAGGAATTCCCCGAACTGGACGAGAACGAGGAGTTTGAGGACTCTGGTTTCGTCGAGGTCAGCGACGGGGACTACATAGGCCACGTGAGCGGAGACGAACAAGACCGCGGCTACTCCGTGTTCAAGCTCGACTACCCTCTCCCGCGAACCGTTTACATTGACCGTGCCCGTACCTGAGTCACTTACGTTTAGGTGCGGGCACGGGTTGTTAGCCACCGCGACTGCACAGTACGCTGCAAGTGGAGCCTGCCATGCGCGTCTCCTTTCACATCAGACTCTCCATTGTCGCCGTTCTCGGGGCGGTCCTCTCTACCAGCTGGGCCGCGATAATAAACGTTCCTGCTGACTACCAGAGGATTCAGCAGGCAGTCAACAACGCAAGCGAAGGAGATACGGTTCTCGTTGCAGACGGTGAGTACTTTGAATCGATCACGATTGAGAACCACGGCTTGACGTTAGCCAGCCATTATCTACTTGACAATGACAGCACCCACATTTCCAACACAATCATAACCCCGGAAGCTATCGGGACAAGGACCATAACGGTAGATTCGACTGTAACTACTGCGATTGTTCTACATGGCATCAGCTTTCAGGATGCTCAGTTTGACGACATAGCCGGGTACGGAAGTGTTATCAATGCGCACGACATCGACGTAACCATCGTCGGCTGCAGATTCTATAACAACACCTCTCGTACAGGGGCCGTTTGTTTGTTTTCATGTAGCGTAAGCATGGAGAACAACTTGTTTGTGGAGAATCATTGTTGGGGGGAAGGTGCGGCGGTTATGATCTATGATGGCGATGTGTACGCATATGGAAACCGTTTCTTGGGTAATACCAGCGAATACGCAACAGCAGGTATGGGAATAATCGGTGAGCACGCAGAGATTATGAACAACTGGTTCATAGATAATAGCTGCGCGTACCTTTTCGGCGCGCTGCACATTGGCAATGACGATGAGGGTGTTACCGACTCGTACGTGGTTCGCGACAATCTATTCGAAGGCAACACTGCGAACGTTGCGGCGGGGATGATCGCCACAGATGCTGACACCTTGACCGTCTTCAACAACACCTTTATCCATAACGTTGCGCATGAGGGTCTTGCTCCGTCACCGAGTGCAGGCGCGATGCATGTCGCGACCGGAAGTGTAAGCGCGGAGATTTACAACAACGAGTTTTACTACAACATCGCTGTGGATTTTGGTGCGGTGGCTGTTTTCCAATCTGATGTTCGTTTCCACGAAAACCTGCTTTTCAAGAACGAGGCGAGCGAGCAATATGCATTGACTGCGGTTCTCGGCCAGGACAATGAAGGCATGAATGCGCTCGTGTATAACAACCTGTTTTTCGAGAACACGAGATACGACCCGAACAATCCGAATGACTTTGGTTGCGTGTCTGTTAACAATCAAACGATTCTGACCGCATACGAAAACGATTTCTACGGCAACGTTACCTACGCCGCCGGCTGGAATCCGAACTCGCACGGGGATTTGCGGGTCGAAAACAACTACTGGGGCCATCCGAGCGGGCCGTATCATCGGATTCAGAACCCCGACGGCCAGGGAGACGCGGTGATGGAGGAGATCGACGTGCTCCCGTTCGCGACGGAGCCGTTCACCACGCGCTGGCTGCATGCGCCGGAGCCGTTCCACCTCGTCGCGCCGGAGCCGGAGGATTTTGTCACCGACAGCACGGTCACGTTTCTCTGGCGCGCCGCCGCCGATTCCACGCCCACCGACACGGTCCGCTACACACTCGAGCTCGCCGACAACCCGCACTTCGAAGACGGAATCACGGTGGACGCCGGCGAGGACACGACCGCGACTGTGGACAACCTCAACTGGGAGACCGCGTACTACTGGCGTGTCGAGGCGCGTGACATCTACGACCTCACGACCTATTCGGCGGAGACGTGGTCGTTCATCGTCACCTCTGTCGGCGGAGAGGATCTCACCGGGATCCCGGACGAGTGGTCGCTGGAGCGCGTGTACCCGAACCCGTTCAACCGTACGGTGCAGGTAGTGGTCGCGGCGCCGCGTGCGGGTGAGGCGACGGTCGCGATCTACGATCTGCAGGGGCGGCTCGTGGACACGCTGCACCGTGGCGCGCTCGACGCCGGCCGTCACCGGCTCGCATGGACGCCCGACACCGCCGCCGGGGTGTACTTCCTGCGCGCGACCACCGGCGCGTGGTCTGCCACACGCAAGCTCGTCTACCTCAAGTAGGGCGCGAGTCGAGTATCGAGTAACGAGAATCGAGTAACGAGTTGCGAGTCCGGAGAAACCGGAGCCGCTCGCATGCCCACGGGGATCCGCCAGGATCACCGCGGCTGAACGGACAGTGCGGGCTTGCTCTCGCGGTCGCGTTCCGCGCCTGGCGAGCAAGCGCGGGCGCGAGTGCGACGGGATCACTTCCTATGCCCCGCGCCTGCTCGCAGGCCGGGATCAGCCTGGTCCGCGCAAGTCGGGGACGCTTGCGAGCAAGCGTCCCAGGAACGGGGTGACGGGAGATACCCCCCCCTGAATCCATGCCTGCACAGCAGGCATGGGCATAGTGCATACCCGGCCCGCAGCCCGCCGGAACAAGCGTGCTACCGTGTCGCATCCATGCCTGCACAGCAGGCACGGGCATAGTGCATAGCGGCATCGCTTCGACGAGGCCGTCCCCGCGGGCACGCAACCCTAAACTACACCCGGAACGCATCAGCCGCGCGGGAGAGCGCCGGGGGGTCGCGCACGCTGGAACCCCGGCTTCGCCGGCGCGTACCTTGGTCGCCATGGCAGACAGATCACCCGACCGTGAACTCGTCACATCCTCGTTGATTCACCGGCTCGAGCCGCTTTCTCTGCGCGCGAAGGTGGTGGTCGAGGGGTTCCTCACCGGCCTGCACCGGAGCCCGTATCACGGGTTCTCGGTCGAATTCGCCGAGCACCGCGCCTACCAGCCCGGCGACAACCTCAAGTACCTCGACTGGAAGGTGCTCGCCCGCACGGACCGTTACTACATCAAGCAGTTCCAGGAAGAGACGAACCTGCGCGCATACATCCTGCTCGACGGCTCCGGTTCGATGGCGTTCGGGTCCGGGGAGGTGACGAAGGGCGGGTATGCGCGTTCGCTCGCGGCCGCGCTCGTTTACATGTTGCTCGTGCAACGTGATGCGGTCGGGCTCACCGTGTTCGACCGGGCGGTGCGTGAGACGCGCCCGCCGCGGTCGGCCCTGATCTGGCGCGACGAGCTCTGGGCGGTGCTCGAGAACACGCAGTTCACCGGCGAGACGAACACGGGCGAGTCGCTGCACCGTGTCGCGGAACGCGCCGGCCGCCGCGGGCTTGTCATCCTCATCTCCGACCTGCTCGACGACCCGGAGGCGATCCTCTCCGGCCTGCACCATTTTCGCCACCTCGGGCACGAGGTGATCGTGTTCCAGGTGCTCGATGACCGCGAGCTCGACTTCGCGTTCGACCGTGAAGCGCGGTTCGAGGAGCTGGAGACCGGTGCGACGATGCCCGCGAGCCCGTGGCAGGTGCGGGACGCCTACCAGTCCGAGATGAAGGCCTACCTGGACCAGATCAAGTCCGGCTGCTCCCACCACAATGTCCGCCACCACCTGCTCACGACATCGACGCCGCTCGAGGAGGCGCTCGTCTCATTTCTCATCCACCGTGGGCGGATCGGGTGATCCTGATACGAGCGGAAATCGTCGATCCCCCGGCTGGTGCGCCGAAGCCTGCGTGACCCGCACATACAACTGTGCACAACCTCGGATGTGCAACATCAAGAAAAGCGGGCATCGAGCGTAGTGTTGACAGCAGAAACACACGAGAACTATGATCGCGAAATATCCGAGGGCACGAAACCTGAGTCTCGGACGGAGTTTGCCACCTCCGCTCCCGAGTTGACTTCTTGATACTACCGACAGTATCATCGAGACGGAGGTTCGGGTGGCTTCGCGGACGCGGTTTGAAAAACTGCGCAGCGCTCTCTGTGACCGGCCGTCGCGGAGCGGGGCGAGGTTTTCGGATGTGAAGCGCTTGCTGGAAACGGCCGGATTCGAGCACCGGCGGACGAGAGGTTCGCATCATCGTTTTGTGCATCCGGAACTGAGGCATGATGATGCGACGCTCGGGAACTTGACTATCGTTGACCATGGCGGAATGCTGAGGGCCGTTTACGTGAAGTATGCCTGCGCCGCGGTGGACTATCTGGCAGACCTGGGGAGGTTGCCATGAAGGCAAAAAAGCCGCTGGACTACTATCTCAACCTCAAATACACTGTTGTCGTTTCCTACGAGGACGGGTCCTTTGTCGCATGGCATCCTGAATTCGGGAAATGGACGACCACAGGCGTGGGCGAAACTCCTGCGGAAGCGATAAAGGAGTTGGATTCGGTGCGCGAGTTTGTGATTGAGGACTTTCACCGCGACGGACTTCCGATACCTGAGCCGGCTGTCGGGGGGAGAGAATACAGCGGGCAGTTCGTGACACGCATTCCGAGTGAACTTCACAGGGCTCTAGTACTCTCGGCCCGCTTGAACAATGTGAGCCTCAACCAGTACATCGTCTCGCTGTTGAGCGAGCGCCATCAGAGTGAGCGGGTGCAGGAGAAGCTCGACTCGTTGCTGCAACGGAATCAGCAGCTCGAACGGCGGCTCGTTGAACTTGCGGAGCATCTGGAGCGCGATCTGACTCCGGCGCAATCGTCAACGCGTCAGCGGGTTCGCGAGGATTCATGAAGCCTCGCTGTCTCGCGCCGGCGCCGCCCACGGGCCGGGCCGGCGGACGGCGTTCACCCCCCTGTTGCCGTTCGGGCACGGTCTGTGTCGGATCTCCCACGCCGGCAGCCGTGGATTTCCTCGCGGCTCAAGTCCCCAAATTGTTGAACACGGTTGATTCGGCCGGTTTCGCGCGCCGGCGCCCGTTCCGGCCCGCGATTTGCCCGAGCCGGGAGCGGAACGGGAGCGGCGCGTTGTAACGAACGGGGCGGTGACGGAGTCTGATCACGCGCACGGCGTATATTGCCGAAACGGACTCGGGTCCGCGTCAGGCGAGAGGATATCGAGGCGGCAACATGGGGAGGGAGTGACGATGAGTGCGAACACGCGCCGTTTTCTGCCGGCGGTTTTCGCCGCGGCCGCAATGCTGTTCACCGCGGCGGCGACGCGGGCGAACGAACCGTACGACACGTACCGCCGGCCGAGCCAGGAGATCATGCCGATGCCGTACAGCCCGGTCGCGTATCCCGGCGCGACATCAGCGCTGTGGACGAACCCGGCCGGGATCGGCGCCGACGGCACGAGCGGGTTGCTCCTGCTGAAGCCGTCAAGCCTCGATGACCGGTACGGCTATGCCAACGCGCTCAGCGACGACCTCGCGTGGGGGATCAACCTCGACGGGCTCGGGTTCGGCGTCGAATACAGGAACGGGACCCCCTCCGCGCGCCGCTACACGCTCGCGCTCGGCGACGAGATCGTCGAGGGGTTCACGTTCGGCGTCGCCTACCACTGGAGCAAGGGGCTGCCGCTGCGGAACTCGTACGACGCCGGCGTGCTCGCGCGTCCGACACGCTGGCTCTCGCTGGGCGCGGTCGCGGAGCAGTTGATCGGGGGCGAATGGAACGGCCGCGATATCGATCCGACGTACCGTCTCGGTCTCGCCGTGCGCCCGGTCGGCCCGCGACTCACGCTCACCGGCGAGGTCACCGTCAGCGAGTTCAAGTCCTATCCGGACACGCTCGGCAAGTATCGGCGGATCAATTACGGCGACAAACTGAACCCGACGTTCACCGCGAGCGCGCGCGTGCTCGACGGCGTCACGGTCAACGCCGGCTACGCGGTGGACAGCGAAGTGCTGTTCGGCGGGCTCACGTTCACGTTCGGCCACGCGGAGGTCGGCGGCTGGAGCGGGTTCCGCGGGGAGTCGATCGAGAACCTGCCCGACGACGCCGGCGCGACATGGGTGCGGGCATCTTCCCACTGGAGCCCGTCGCTCGTCGAGAAGTTCCGCCCGAAGAAGATTGTGAAGATGAAGTTGAGCGGGCAGCTCGTCGAGGAGAAGGAACCGTGGAGTTTCTTCGGCGAGCCGGAGCCGACGATGTTCGAGATGCTCGACCGGATGGAGCAGATCGCACAGGACGAGACCGTGGCGGGTGTCTGGCTCGAGATCCGCGGTCTGAAGGCTCAGCTTTCGGACCTCGAGGAGTTGCGGGCGGCGGTCCGGCGCCTGCAGGATGCGGGCAAAAAGGTGGTCGTCTATGCCGATCAGCTCTCGCTCGGCTCGTACTACCTCGCGTGCGCTGCGGACGAGATCTACCTGCTCCCGACCGGGATGATCGCCGTGCCCGGGCTCAACCTCGAGACGCTCCACCTCCGGCGCCTGCTCGACAAGATCCGCGTCACCCCGCAGGTGGAGAAGATCGAGGAGTACAAGTCGGCCGGCGAAATCCTCACCGATGACACTACCTCCGCCCCCGTGCGCGAGATGTACGAGCAGTTCGTCGAAACCTGGTGGGACGAGTGGTTGCAGGCGGTCGCGGATGGCCGCCGTGTTGACACGGACCGCGTGCAGCAGTGGGTCGATCAGGCGCTTCACACCGGCCGGGGCGCGCGCGCGCTCGGGATGGTCGATACGGTCGCTTACGACGACGAGATCGACGCGATCGTGCGCGATGCGATCGCGCAAGACACCCCGGCGAGTGTCGTCGGCGCCGGCGACTACTTCCGCCAGCTCGAACCGGACGAGCACTGGGAGGACATGACCTCGCCGAAGGTCGCGGTGATCTTCGCGGAAGGGCCGATCATGACCGGACATAGCGGTCGCGGCGTCTGGGGCGGTGACCCGTACATCGGCGCGGAGACGGTCGCGAAAGCGATCCGCGAGGCGCGCACGAACCGGCGCGTGAACGCGATCGTGATGCGCGTCGATTCACCCGGCGGCTCGGCGTCGGCCTCCGACATCATCGCGCGCGAGGTCAAGCTCACCGTGGACCCGGAGCACGAGAACGCCGACCCGAAACCGTTCATCGTCTCGATGTCCGGCGTCGCCGCCTCCGGCGGCTACTACATCGCCTGCCTCGCGGACACGATCGTCGCGCCGAAGACCACGCTCACCGGTTCGATCGGCGTGCTCGCGGTCAACCTCGCGTACCGTGAACTGCTCGACTCGCTCGGGATTACGCTCGACCCGGTCGTCCGCCGAGGCGAGAACGCCGACCTGTTCTCCGCCGGAACCTGGAACGAGGAGCAGCGCCGGATCATCCGCCGCGAGATCGAGGCGGTGTACGATGACTTCACCGGGCTCGTCGCGGAAGGCCGGGAGATGAGCGTGGATCGCGTGGACGAGATCGGCCGCGGGCGTGTCTGGTCGGGCGCGGATGCGATCGGGATCGATCTCGTCGATCTCGAGGGCGGCCTGTTCCAATCGATCGAGGTCGCGAAGCAGGCCGCCGGTCTCGACCCGCACGAGGTCGTTGACCTCGAGCTGTTCATGGCCGAACCCGGCTGGGGGCTCGACCGGGAGATCCGCGCCGCCGCGGCCGGAATGATGCCCGACGGCGTGCGCGAGCTGCTCGTGCGCGGGGAGACGTTCCGCCGGCTCCAGCAGGAGTCGGTGCAGATGCTCGCGCCGGTGGACCCGGACGCGGTCGTCGTCGAGTAGCCGGTGAACTGTCGGAGACGCTTGCTCGCATCCGGTTATCCCTTTGGCTCAGCCGGGAGCAGCATCGGCGGCGGAGAGAGGTTCATTCAGACCGAGACGAGTTCCGAGAGACGAGTGGCGAGCGACGGGACTCGACACGTGACATGCCCGCGGGGACGGCGCAGCCGTCACCGCGGATGAACCAGCCGGTATGCCGAGCCGGTCGGGTCCGCGGTGACGCCCGCCTTCGCCTGGGGCTTCGGCGAGGGCGTCCCCGCGGGCATGCTCGCAGTTCAATACCGCTTGATCTCGAGATCCTTCACTGCGCGCGGCACACAAACGCCGCGCTTCGTTCAGGATGACACTCAGAACAGGCCCGCGGTTGCTTGCAACCGCGGATCCTGCAACCGTATATGAAACCCGAGGCTGAAGCCCCGGGCCACCCGCCGGCACAGAAGGCACTTGACCTGTGTACATAACAGGATGACACAATGTCGCCCTGCCGCGTTTGACAAGCAAACGCGGGCACGAGAAGGGGAGCGTGCCCGCAGCCCGTGGCCCGCAGCCCGCACCCCACAGCCCGCAGCCCGCAGCCCGGCAGCTCCGCCCGCGTGTTGCCGGGCCCTGCCGTCTGTTGCTATCTACTGCTTTCCATTTCTGTCGGACGCCGCCTGTCACCGCCGGACACTCGATGATCGCCTACTTCAACGGTGAGTTCCTCCCGAAGCGCGAGGTCGCGATATCGCCGGACGATCGCGGCTGGCTGTTCGCGGACGGGGTCTATGAGGTGATCCGCGCGTATCACGGCCGCGCGTTCCGGCTCGAGCAGCACCTCGCGCGCCTGCGCCGCAACCTCGGCGAGATCGCGCTGCACCTGCCCGCGGAGCTCGACCTCTCCGCGCTCGCCCGCGAGCTGCTCGCGCGCAACGGGCTCGACGGGGACGCGGCGATCTACGTGCAGGTCACCCGCGGCGCCGCCGCGCGCGCACACGCGTTTCCCCCGCCGGGCACGCCGCCGACGGTCTATCTCTCCGCGCGGCCGTTCCGCACCGACCCGGGCCAGCTCCGCGACGGCGTGCTCGTTCATTTCGTTCCCGACACACGCTGGGCGCGCTGCGACATCAAGACGGTCAACCTGCTCCCGAACGTGCTCGCGCAGCAGGCGGCGCGTGACGCCGGCGCGCAGGAGGCGGTGTTCGCGCGCGGCGACCGGATCACAGAGGGCACGCACACGAGCATGGCCGCGGTGATCGACGGCACAGTCGTCACCTCGCCGGAAACCGAGAACATCCTGCCGAGCGTGACACGGGCCGTGCTCTTCGACCTCTCCCGCGAGCTCGGGATTCCGGTGCGGGAAGACGTGCTCACAGTCTCGGCGTTCGCGCGCGCGGATGAAGGCCTGTTGCTCGGCACGACCACGGAGTTGACGCCGGTCAGTGGAGTGATCGAGCCGGCGGTCCGGTTCGATGCGCCGGGTCCGGTGACACGGGAGCTGCAGCGCGCGTTCTACCGGCTCGTCGATCGCGAGTGTGCAGGCACGAGATAGCTGCGTAGCCGCGCAGCTCCGCCTGTGTATCAGCGGTCGAGAATCGGCAACCGGGGAGATTCAGTGCAGGTCAGCGTGCTCATTCCGTACCGCGATGGCGCAACGACGCTCGCGGAGACGGTCGCCGCGTTCGCGGGCGTGTCGCGGACGGCGGATGTCGAGCTCGAGGTCGTGATCGTCGCGGACGGCGACGAGCCGCCGGAACTGCCGGCGGCGGCGGCGCCGGTACGCGTGTTCGCGCAGCAGCCACGCGGGCAGTCGGCGGCGACGAACCGGGCGGCACGCGAAGCGCGCGGTGACCTGCTCTGGCTCGCCGCGCAGGATGTGATCCCGGAACGCGACGCGCTCGTCCAACTGTTCGCCCGTCACGCCCCCGGCCGGCTGGTACAGGGGCGGATCGAGCACGACCCCCGTCACCTCGACGACCGGTTCACCCGCTACATCGCGGAGGACTCACCTTTCCAGTTCGATTTCGCCGCGATCGACGATCCGGACGAGCTCGGTGCGAGCCACCACTTCGCGCCGCACGCGCTCGTGGAACGGGAGCGGCTGATCACGATCGGCGGCTACGACGAGCTGCTCCCGTACGGATTCCAGGACACCGATTTCGCGCTGCGCTGGCTGCGGACCGGCGGCCGGATCGTGTACGCGGAACAGTCGCTGGTGCGGCACAACCACGCGTTCACGTTCGACGGCTACTTCGAGCGCCAGCGCGCGCTCGGCCGCTCCGCGGTCCGGTTTTTCCGCAAGTGGCGGCGCGAGGCCGAGCTCGCGAGGTTCGCGCGCTTCGTCGATGAGTACCTGACGCGCGGGGTCGCTGACCTCGAACAGGCCGAGCGAGTGGTCGAACTCTGGCGCGACCGCCGCGAGATCCCCGCGCTGCACGGTGACGCGCCCGGCGGGGCGCGCGACGCGCTCGACGCGTCCTTCTACCTGCTGCTGCGCGCGGCGTTCTATCGGGGAGTCGCCGACGAGATGATGAAGACCGGGCTCGCGCCGCTGCTGCAGGACACGGCGGTGGAAGGGAACCCGTACCAGTGGATCGTGGAGTCGGCGCGGCGCGGGTGACGATCGGCGTGACCGACTGCGCGCGGCGACACGGCCGGCGGCGGGCGACTCAGAATGTGTCATCCTCAACAAGCGCGGCGTCAGTTTGCCGCGCGCCGTGAAGGATCTGTCG
>JAANWZ010000096.1 GCA_018263585.1 Calditrichota bacterium
CGTGTCGGCGCCCGTCCCGTCCGAGATCACCCAGCCGGCAAGATCGACCGGGTTGCCCGTGTTGAACAGTTCGACGTACTCGGTGTAGTAGTCGGCGCCCTCGGGGTTGTACATGATCTCGTTGAGCCGGACCGCGTGTTGCGGGTGCGGGATCGTGACCGCGGCAGCGAGCGAGTCATTCGCCGGATCGTCGTCGGCCGGACTCAGGGTCGCGGTGAACAGCCAGTCCCCGCCCGTGAACTCGCCAGCGTCGTGTGTGATCTCGCCGGTGTCACCGGGCGGGATCGGGCCGACGGGCCGCGTCGCGAGTGTTTGCGGCGGGTCTTCCGGCAACCGGCGCGCGGTGAATTCCAGTGCCCGCGGCTCCGATGTGCCGCTCCCGGCGTTCGCGAACGAGACGGCGAGCTCGACGCGGGCGCCGTCCCCGCCGCCGGCGACCGTGACCGCGAGCGAGTCGAGCGCGAGGTCGTTCGCAAACGGAGTCACGGAGTTGCGGTACCCGGGAGTGCCGCCGGGCGCGGAGAACGCCCAGTTGCCGTCGCCGTCGCCGCCGGCCGGATCGACCCGCTCCTCGCTGACCCCTCCCTCAACGCCGGGCTGATACGCGCGCGCCGACACAGTGTCGCCGGACGCGTCGATCAGGAGCACCGTCTCGCTCTCGGAATTGGCGAGCCCGCCGGACCCGAGCGCGTCGTCGGCGACGGTGACGAGCAGCGCCGTCTCCGGGATTCGTCCGTCGTAGAGCCCGCCGCCGTTGTCCCAGTACCCGCTGTCGAGGACCAGCGCGTAACCGTCATGCACGAGATAGAGGTCATCCTCGCCGGGCGCGGGGAGCAGCGTGTCGGCGCCCGTCCCGTCCGAGATCACCCAGCCGGCAAGATCGACCGGGTTGCCCGTGTTGAACAGTTCGACGTACTCGGTGTAGTAGTCGGCGCCCTCGGGGTTGTACATGATCTCGTTGAGCACGACCTGCGCGGGCGCGCGTCCGGCGGCGGGAATGAGCAGCGCGGCGGCAGCGAACCGCGCGGCGGCTCTTTGGAAGTTCGCGCGTCCGATCATCGTGCGCGCACGAGTTCGACAAGCCGGTTCATCAGCGCGGGGAAGTCGAGACCGGCCTGCTTCGCCGCCATCGGCACGAGCGAGAGCGCGGTCATCCCCGGGATCGTGTTCACCTCGAGAAACACGAGCTCATCGCGCTCGCTGAGGCGGAAATCGACGCGCGCGACGTCACGCACCCCCAATTCCTCGCAGATCATCACCGACAGCTCCGCCGCTTCGCGATGAACTTCGCCCGCAACCGGGGCGGGGCAGAGGTAGTCGGTCTTCCCCTTCGTGTACTTGCTCGTGTAGTCGTAGTACCCCTCGTGCGGCACGATCTCTATCATCGGCAGCGGCTCGCCGCCGAGCATCGTCACCGTCAGCTCGCGCCCCGGCACGTACTCTTCGAGCAGCGGCACGTCGTCGAGCGCGAGAATCTCCGTGAGCGCGCCGCGCAGGCCGTCCGGGTCGGCGCCGATGTAGATCCCGACCGTCGATCCGCCGAGATTCGGCTTGAGCACGACCGGGTGCGGGGTTTTGCGGGCGTAGCGCGCCCACGCTTCGTCGCGCGTCGCGGAGACGGCGATCTCCAGCGCGCGTGCGAACGCGGCGTCGTCCCCCGGCGGAATCGGCAGCAGCTTCGCCTCCGGCACCGGCAGCCCGAGCAGGCCCGCGGCCTGGTGCGTGCGCCGCTTGTCAAGCGCGATCGCGGACGCGCGCATCCCGCTGCCGAGAAACGGCTGCTCGAGCAGTTCGAGCAGCGCCTGGATCTGCCCGCCCTCGCCCCATGTGCCGTGCAGGAGCGGGATTACGATGTCGAACGGGTGCTCGACGAGCGTGCGCACGAGCGCGAGCCAGCCGGCACGGTCCAGCGTCGCGAGCTCCGTCTCTTCAGGCGGCGACACACCGACCGGCCCGTCGAGCAGCGGCGTGTCGGGCGGCACGAGACGATCCGGGCTCGCCGTGTCCAGCTTCCACGCGTCGTGACCCGCCGCCGCGAGACCGCCCGCGACCGCGTCTCCGCCGGACAACGACACCCGCCGCTCGCGGTTGTCACCGCCGCAGATCACGAGAACCCGTGCCATCGAATCCCCCGCGTGCCGGTTCAGTCTTCCACGGCTCGGATCGCGAGCAGGGTGAGGTCATCACGCCCCGCGCGCTCCGCGCCGGCGTACTCACGCACCGTTTCCAGCACCTTGTTCACGATCATCGCCGCGTCGTAATGCTTGTATGAATCAAGTGTTTGAATCAGCCGTTCACGGCCGAACTCGACGTCGTTCGCGTCCATCGCTTCCGTGATCCCGTCCGAGTACGCCGCGAACACATCCCCCGGCCGGAGCTCGATCCGCTCGCAAGTATATGCCGCCTCCGGCATGATTCCGAGCAGCAGGCCCCCGTCCCCGAGGTCGATCGTGCGCCCGTAGCGGAGCAGGATCGGGAGGTCATGGCCGGCGTTCACGTACGCGAGCGTGTTCCGCTCCGGGTCGAACAGCGCGAGGAAGAAGGTGATGAACATGTCCGACGTCGAGTTCTTGTACACCTGCACGTTGAGGTGCGAAACGAGCTCTGCGAGCGGCAGGTTCTGTTCGGCGAGCAGGCTCAGGCTCGCCTGCAGGTTGCTCATCAGCACGGCTGCGCCGACGCCCTTGCCTGAGACATCACCGAGCGCGACGAGCAGCCCGCGTTCGCCGAGATCGATGCAGTCGTAGTAGTCGCCGCCGACCTCGAACGCCGGATCGCTGCGCGCCGCGACCTGGAGCGTCGGCCGCTGCGGCAGCTCCGACGGGAGCAGGTGGACCTGAATCCGGCGCGCGATCTGGATCTCCCGTTCGAGCCGTTCCTTGACCGTGACCTCCGAGATCATCCGCCGCAGGTCGGAGGTCATCTGGTTGAAGCTGCTCGCGAGGTCGCCGAGTTCGTCGTTGCTGCGCGGGTCGATCCGGACTTCGAGGTCGCCCTGGCGGAGGCGGTCGGTCCCCTGCCGCAGCTCTTTCACCGACCGCATGATCGTGCGCGTGATCCCGCCCGCGAGCAGCGTGGAGAAGAGCAGCGCGATCCCGAACAGGGTCGCGAGCACGAGGATCGCGATGATCGTGATCCGGTTCATCCCCTCCCACGCGTACAGCGACGAGAACAGGCCGGCGAGGCTCGTGCTCACCACGACCTGGCCGAGCATCGTTGACGTCCCGCTCCAGCGCCCGGGCCATGTCTGCAGCTCGCAGAGACCGTGGTAGATCGGCTGCTCCCAGATCGTCTCCGCATCGCGTGTCACCGAACTGACCTCGTGGCTGAACGGGGGCTCGTCCTCCACGTTGAGCTGGTAGTTGAGTTGATCCTCCCGCATCTGGAACACTTCCAGCGGGTAAACGGTGATGTCCACACGCACGATCCGCTTGTACCGTTCGAGCGCGACCTGGTTGAGCGGCATCATCGCGACATCGACCACGCTCGGGTCGTGCTCGCGCACGACGGCGGCGGCATACACCGAGCGCTCGGCGGACACCGGGAGGATCCCGCGGCGGGAGCTCGATGCGAACGTCCAGCCGGGAAACGGCGCGAGCGTGTCCGGCAGAGACCAGCCGGCGTGAGGCATCGGTTTCTGCTTCACCCACACTTCCATCGGTCCGATTTCGCCGAGCAGCGAATCGAGCTGGGCGAACATGCGGAAGCTCTCGGGCATCGTCGCGATCTCACCGACCGGGCCGGGCACAGGTTCGCCCGGCGGCGGAGCGCCGGCGAACGGGCTCGGCTGCGGGAACTGGCCACGGGGAACCGCCGCGGGAAACACGCGCCGGTACGCGGCCGCCGACACGCTGTCCTCCGCCGCGAACCGCGCAATCCGTCCCTCGACGAGAGCCTGCTCGAGCTCGCGCAGATCCTGCTGGATCAGTTCGCGCACCGTCGCCGCCTGCATCGAGCCGATGCCGAGATAGACGGCGACCGCGATCAGCAGCAACAGCAGCAGCCCCGGGATCAGAGTGCTGAACAGGTAGCTCGTCCCCACCTTCAGCCAGATCGGGACCCGGATCCCGAACAGCCCCTGGAACAGTGCGACAACCAGCCTGAGCGGGAGCATGAACCAGGCGGACGCCGCGAACGTGTACCCGGCCCCGATCAGCGGGCTCTGTTCCAACGGGGCGGTTCGCGAGCTCGAATAACTGACCGCGAGCGTGCTCGTGTCCTGCAGATTCACGTCCAGTCCGCCGAAGAACACGACGCACGCGAACGGAGTGGTCACGATCAACAGCAGGATCAGCCACGCGTCCCTGCCCGTCAGCCGCTCGATCCAGTGCCACGGGACGACAAACAGCGCGAACGCGAACGCGGTAACGGTGAACACGGCGGGCGGCGTGTCGAACACCGTGAGCATCAGCACAAACACGCCGAACACGAGCGTCGATCGCCGCCTCCGGTACCAGCTCGCGCCGCCGAGACGGAGCAGGCTCCAGGCCGTCCACGCGATCGGAAACGCGAGCAGGATTCGCACCAGCAGCAGCCAGCTCTCCTTCCCCGCCTGGAACAGGGAAGGCGTTGCCGTCACGAACAAGAGCGAGGCGAGGGAGACGGAGATGAGCCCGATCAGGACGCCGAGGCAGAGCCGGAGCACTTCGCCGCGGACGGTGCGCGCGGGGCGGATCCTGCCGGCGAGCACGACCGCCAGGATCAGAACGAACAGATCATACAGCCAGCGCGCGACCGGTGACCTGTACCCGCCCTCGAAGAAAAGCAGCGCGAGCACGGCCCCGACAACGGTGGCCGCGAACGTGATCATCCGCTTGCGCGTCATCGAAGAAATCCGGAACTGTGGAGCCTGTTCGGAGAGAGGAAACCCGCCCCGTCACCAGCGACGACACCGAGTTAGTGCCGGTTCAGATCCAGCCGGAGTGTGCGTCATTCTGAACGCCGCGTCAGCGGCGTGAAGAAGGTCCAGTACCGACACCGGTCCATCCAATCGGTACCGCGATTGTACTCCGACCTTCTTCCGCCCTTCAGGCGTGAGAATGACACAGTGGAACGAGCATCCCAAATGTGAACCGGCATTAGTTGTCAGCTTTCGTCGCCAGCAGGATCACGACGCGCGCTTCCACGCTTTCGCCGCGGCCTGCGGGGCCGATTCCCTCCGGGCTGCGTTCCTTGATCGATATCTGGAGCGGGTCGCAATGGAGTGCGTCCGCGATGTTCGTCCGCATTTTGTCGAGGAATCGGGACACACGCGGCCGGCCGATCAGAAGTGTGCTGTCGAGGTTGACGACGGAGTAGTTCAGGTAACGGGCGCGCTGTGTCACTCTGTTCAGCGCCTCCAGCGGCGGCAGTTCATCCTCCGGGCCGACCGGCGCGGGACCGGGATCACAGTGCGCGCACGCGCCGAGAAACGCGTCGATCGTCGCCCGGATCAGAACATCCCCCTGCGCCGGGCCGTCCAAACCGCGGTCGGATGGGATCTCCGAGCCGCCAAGCACCAGTGGCCGTCCCTCGACGAGGCGCAGCATATCCACGCCGTACCCCACTCGCAGCATGCTTCCCCCACGATTCGATCAGTTCGACTCGACACCGGCGGCGCGTGGCACACACACGCACCATCAGTGTCATTCTGAACCCTTCGCGCCGTTTGTCTGGCGCGAAGGGTGAAGAATCTCGACCAGCAACCGTCTGCTTGAGCCGGTCGGGCAATGAAGGAGCGATCAACACATGCGATCACCCGTGAACCCGAACCGCTCGCCCATGAGCCGGTCGCGGATCGCGGTCGGCAGCAGGACTTCCGCGAGCGGCAGCAACCACGCATACGGGTGCACCGGGTAGCGCGCGCGCGGCCGCTCCGCCTCGATCGCCCTCCGGATCGTCTCCGCAACCGAAGCGGCGCCCCAGAACTCCTCCGGCCGCCACAACGGTTTCTCGAGCAGGCGGCGGTGCTGGTTTGCGTACGCCGACTTCTCGTCGCGGAGAACGCGCAGCGAGCGATCCTTCGCCGTATCGCCGAACTTCGTCCGAATCGGCCCCGGTTCGACGAGCACGACCCTGATGTTCCACTGCGCAACTTCAACCCGCATCGAGTCCGAAAACGCCTCGAGCGCGAACTTCGACGCGGAATACGCGCCGTTGAGCGGGGCGCTCACCCGGCCCGACACCGAGCTCACCATGATGATCCGTCCCTCGCGGCGCGCGCGCATTTCCGGCAGCACGAGCCGGGCGAGCGCGAGCGGGGCGAACACGTTCACGTCGAAGATGTCGCGCAGCTCATGCGCAGGCATCTCCTCGACCGCGCCGCGAATCCCGTAGCCGGCGTTGTTCACGAGCACATCGACCGGGCCGAGGTCTGCGCGCAGCTTCTCGTACACGTGTTCGCGCGCAACAGGATCGGCGACGTCGAGCGGGTACGGGTAGATTCGCTCATGCCGCTCGCGAAGAGCGGTCAGCGCGGCCTCGTTGCGCGCGGAGGCGGCGACATCATAGCCGCGGCGCGCGAGATGAAGCGCGGTCGCGCGCCCGATCCCGGACGATGCCCCGGTCACCCACACGAGTCCGTTTGCCGGTTTCATCGCTCTCAGGCTCCGTGAATCCGATTGTTTCATCTCCGGAAAAACTGGCCGGCGATCATGTTACGGCCGGCACGATCTCCCCGTCCGCCGGAGACGAAGCGGCACAAGGTAACGCGTCCGCCCGCCGCCTGTTGAATGACCAAAGCTAATCCAGCCGCGCAAAGGAGACAACCCGCCGACGGGCGAAGCCGGATGCAACAGGCCCGTGGTTGCTTGCAACCGCGGCTCAGCCACCGGCGCCGAACAGGCCCGTGGTTGCTTGCAACCGCGGCTCAGCCACCGGCGCCGAACAGGCCCGTGGTTGCTTGCAACCGCGGCTGATCCACCGGTTCATGAAACCCGGGGCAAGCCCCGGGCCACACCGATCGTGCCCCTGCGACAGCGCGTCGGTGTGCGCTGTCGCAGGGCTCATCACCGGTAGATCAGCCGCACGAGCGCCAGCGACAGCCCCTCCCAGTACGTGACGATGATCAGAACGATCAGCATCAGCCCGATGAACGGCAGCGTCGAGCGGTAGAGCGTGAGCACCGGCCGCCGGAACCGGAAACTGGAGATGAACAGGTTCAGCCCGACCGGCGGGGTCGAGTAACCGATCTCGAGGTTCGTGAGGAAGATGATCCCGAGGTGGATCGGGTTTACACCGAACTCGGCGGCGATCGGGAGGATGAGCGGGACGACGACGATGATCGCGGAGAAGATGTCCATCAGCGCGCCGACGATGAGCAGGAACACGTTGAGCGCGATCAGGAACGTCCACCGCGAGCTCAACGCGCCGCGGATCGTGTCGAAGATCGCGGCCGGCACTTCCGCGTCCACCAGGTAGTTCGTCAACCCGAGCGCGCTGCCGAGGATGATCAGGATCCCGCCGACGAGCACCATCGACTCGCGCGCGATCTGCGGCAGCTCGCGCCGCCAGTGGATGTCGCGGTGGATGAACACTTCGACCACGACGAGGTACGCCGCGGTCACCGACGCCGCCTCCGTCGCGGTGAATATGCCCGTGTAGATGCCGGCGATGATCACGAGTGGGAGCGGGATCTCCCAGCCGGCCTCCTTCAACGCGAGCACGGCCTCTTTCAACCGGAACCGTTGCGTCCTGATCCGGTTGCGCTTCGCGGTCGCGCCGCTGAACAGCGCGAGCGCGAGGATGAGCATGATTCCGGGAAGAATCCCCGCCGCGAACAGTCGATCGACCGAGATCGAGGCGACCATCGCGTAGAGGATGATCGGCAGGCTCGGCGGGAACAGGAGCCCGAGCGAACCGGAGCTCGTGAGCAGCCCGAGGCTGAACCGCTCCGGGTAGCCCTCCTTCATCAGCACCGGGAACAGGAGCCCGCCGAGCGCGACGATTGTCACTCCCGAAGCGCCGGTGAACGCGGTGAAGAAGCTGCACACGAGCAGCGCGACGATCGCGACGCCGCCGGGGATCCAGCCGAACAGCGCGTGGCTGAGCCGCACGAGCCGCCGCGGCGCGCCCGATTCCGCGAGCAGGTAGCCGCCGAACGTGAACAGCGGGATCGCGAGCAACGTCGGCTGCGACGCCATCCGGTACATCTCGACGATTACCGCGACAGGGGGAATCCCGGCGGCGGTGAACGCGATCACCGCGATCGCCGCGAGCACCGCGAACAGCGGCGCGCCCGCGAGCGCGAGCAGCAGGCAGCCGGCGATCAGCAGCCCGGTCACCGTGCCGCTCCGCCGCCGCCGTGATCATCAGCGGAATCCTCCGGCGTCGCCGGGCCGGCTGTCTCGTCCGACGTGTCGGGCGGTGCGGCAGGTTCGAATCGCTTCGCCTTCGCCGCCGCCGATTCCGGATGCTCAGGCGTGATCGTGCGCCCGAGCGCCAGGTTGAGCGCCATCTGCAACGCGATCAGAACAAACCCGGCCGGGATCGCGAGCTGGAACGGCCACGCGGGCAGTCCCGCGGTCAACTCCGTCCCGAACTCCTTCTCGGAGGCGACAAACACCCACGCCGCGCGCGAGAGCACGAGCGAAATCACGATCGTGAACAGCCCGCCCGCCCATGACAGCGCGGTCTTCACCCGTGATCCCGCGACACGGCTGAACACATCGATCGCGATCTGCCGTCCCTGCCGCGCCGCGAGCACCGCGCCGAACAGCCCGACCGCGAGCACCGCGTGCTGGAGCACGAGTTCCGCCCACGGGATCCCGAGCGCGAGCGCGTTGCGGAGAACGACCTGCGCGAACGAGAGCGCGACCATCACGAGCAGCAGGAGGACGACGATCACCGAGACGACCGCCGCCAGCGCACGGTCGATTGTTCGCAGCAATCTGCGCACGCCCACCTCAGGTATCGCCTCCGCGGCTGCAGCACAAACACCCGCCGCCGGGCGCCGGCAGTGTCATCCTGAACCCGAAGCGACGTCTGTTTGCCGCCCCCATCGTGTCATCCTGAACCCCCCGCACGTCAGTGTGTGCGGGGGGTGAAGGATCTCGATACCGGACGGTCTGGTCACTTCATCATCGTTCGATGTCGAGATCCTTCACTCGCGCCGCCTGAACAATACAGACGGCGGCGCGGTTCAGGATGACATTTCATTCCCTTGCCCCCGACTTCAGTCGGGGCTCCACGGCACCGCAAGCGCATGTGCACCGTTGAGCCTTGACTGAAGTCAAGGGCAAGGGACCAGACTGCGCGTTCAGGAGACGGATTCACACTTGCCCCCGACTTCAGTCGGGGAGCCTGTGACAATCAAGAAACAGCCGCCCGCTGCCGTTACTGATCCTCCCCGCGCCGCCTTTCGAGCGCCTGCCGGATCTTCGCGAGCAGGTCCGCCGCATACAGCTCGCCGGCCAGTTGTTCGCGCACCGACGCCCCGATCTCGCGGTAGCGGGCGAGCGCCGCGGAATCCGGCGGGGCGAGCAGTTCGATCCCGGCCTTCTCCATCTCCTCGATGCTCTTCCGATTGTCCGCGCGCGTGCGCATCGTCAGGCGCCGCAGGTGGTCGCGGCTCAATGAGAGCAGCACCCGCTGCTCGTTCCCGTCGAGCTGATCCCACACCCGTTTCGAGAGCAGCACCGCTCCCATCGAGTTCGTGATCGGCTGCGTGTTCATGTACTCGACACGTGTGAACCACTGCAGGCTGACCGCGGCCATCGGGGACGCGTACACGGCGTCGATCATCCCCGTCTGCAGCGCGGTCATCACCTCGGGCACGGAGAGCGGGACCGGCGTGACAGCGAGCGCGTCGAACAGCGCCGCCGCAAGCGGATCGCCCTGCCACGTCCACACCTTGATCCCGTGCAAATCCGTGAGGTCGCGGATCGGCACGTTCGAGAAGAAATAGACATACCCGACCTCGGTCCAACCGAGCAGCACGTAGCCCCGCTCGCGAAATGCGCGGTCGTACTCGTCGGTGAACTCGTCGAGCACGAAATCGATCTCATCCTTGCCGCGGTAGAAGAACGGGAGCTCGAGGATGCGCACGTCCGGCAGGATCTCGCCGAGCCCGTTGCCGGTGAACCCGGCCGCGTGCAGCTGTCCGAACCGCATCTTCCGGAGCACGTCCGGCTCGTCGCCCTGCACGCCGCCGGCGTAGAGCTTGAACCCGACCGCGCCGCCGGTGGAGTCACGCACCGCCTCGTCGAGCGCGCGCATCTGCTTCATCCACGATGACCCTTCCGGCGCGAGGCTCGCGAACTTGATCAGGTGCTCCGGTGTGTCCGCCGCGCCGGCGCCCGCGACGGACGCGAGCGCGAGCGTGATTCCGAGCAGGATGGTCGCCGCAACACGCGCGTTCATCTGATTCCTCTCACGATCTGGCTGTTGTACGGACTCTCGAACCACCTGTTTCATTTTGACAGGACCGTGTCATCAGTCGCCAGCCGCCCGCGGCCGGTCGCCAGCCGCGGAGAGTGTCATCCTGAACCCGAAGCGCGGTCCGTTTCGGCGCTCCCCCCGTGTCATCCTGAACCCGAAGCGCGGTCCGTTTCGTGCGAAGGGTGAAGGATCTACCGGATAGTCCACCCAGAGGTCATGTTGAACTCCAGACCATGGTAGTGCTTGCTCGCAGATCCTTCACGGCGCCGGCCTGCGACTGAAAACGGCCCGGCCGGCTTGTTCAGGATGACACATTTGCGCCGGCTTTACTCGGGCCGCCTCAACAGAGACAGACGGCGGCGCTGTTCAGGATGACACGATCTTGCCAATGCGCACCAGCCTCGAAAGAAATGTCGCACCTGAGAAACTCACCGGCCTGCATCCGCGCGGGCAAGCCCGCACGGCCGGTACGGTCTCATCCGTGTCATCCGTGGTCGCTCTGTCGGTTTCGTCTGTGGTTCGTTTGTCAGTGTCATCCGTGGTAATGCCGCCGGCCGTCCGGGCCACGTCTCACAGGTACTGATCCAGGTTCTGGAGCAGGCGGCGGGCTTTTTCCTGCGCGACACGGTTGAGCAACGTCGTGTTCTCCGGCGCCTGATTCACGTCGAACTCGAGAATCCGGTTCAATTCGGCGCGCGCGGCCGGCTCGTCGAGGCGGCGGAGGTGGACGTACTTCACGAGAAACAGCCGTCCGAGCAGCACGTTCCCGCCCGTCAGTTCGATCTGCCGGCGCAGGTGCCGCTCCGCCTTTTCGAGATCCCCTCCGAGCGTCGGCGGGCGCACGCCGTAGTAGCCGCCGAAGAACAGGTGCGCGCCCGCGAAATAGTACGCCTCATCGACCTCGAGCACGAACCGCATCAGCGCTTCCACGCGCGGCAGATCGCTCACCGCGGCGATCTCGTCCAGCGAGAGCATGATCTCCGACCCCCACGCGTTCGCGAGCGAGAACACGCCGGGCACTGCGTCATCGTCGAGCCGGGCGACAGTATCCTCGAACCGATCCAGCTCCTCGACCGCGAGCAGATCGACGTTTTCGCGGACGATCAGCGCGCGGTTCGCGTACCGGCGCGCGCGCCGGTAAAGTTCAACCGCCCGCTCAGGGTTCTCGTCCTCGACAAACGCGAGCGCGTATGCGGTGAACCCCTGCGCCGCGTAGAGGAGAAGCTCCGTGTTCTCCGGATCCTCGCGGATCATCCCCTCGATCAACTTGAGGTTTGACGCGAGCGCGGTGCGGGCGAGCTCGAGGTCGGGCTCGGCCATCAGCGCGTCCATCCCGCCGGCGAGGATCGGGTCCATCGCCGAACGCACCATCGTCTTGCGGACACCGCACCCGGTTGCGAGCACGAGGATCGCGGCAGCGACCGCGGCGAACCGGACGAGCCGCCGTGTCATTCGCAGTCCTCCCGCAGATCGTCCGCGCCGTACACCTTTTCCCGGTGGCGCGCGAACTCGTGCTTGCCGACCGCCATCACGAACAGCGCCGGGGACACTTCGCGCGCGGATGCGATCATCTGTCCCGCGAGCGCGCGGATGTCCCACTGCGCGTGCTCGTCCTCGCGGAGCCGACTCACATGGTAGAGCTCGCGCGCGGTCGCGTGAAACACGACCCGCCGCCGGTGGCCGTTGCACAACGCGTACGGCGCCGCCGCCTCGAACCGCCACGGTTCGTCCCGCTTTCTCCCTTCGCGCGCGATCCGTTCCGCCAACCCGGCGCTTCTCGCGAGCACAGTGTCGAACGGGCCGGTCATCCCCGCCTCGCGCACCGACTCCGGGGTCGTCCACCCGAGCTCCGGATCGTACGGCCCGAGTATGATCGAGGCCATCCGGTGCCGCTTGAGCTGGCCGTACGCCGCCGCCGAGATCACGACTTCGAACGTGAACTGCGCGAGCTCGAACTCGCGCGGCGGCGGGTCCCACTGCCGCGCCGCGCGCAGCGTGTTCAGCACGAGCAGCCGGCGCGCGCGCGGCTCCATCCGGCGCACTCTGTCACGGCACTCCGACCACGAGCGGCCGGTCCGGTTGAACACGAGCGCGCTCAGCACCCGTTCCTCCCCGCGCTCGTCCCAGTCAACGAGCCGCACCTCCGGACCGTCGAACGCGGCGCCGCGTACGCCGGCGTCGCCCTGCGGCCAGTATGCGCTGCGCCGGAACTGAGCGCGCTCGTAGTCGGTGGCGGTCACGTACTTGACGAGGCTCGGCGCGAGTGCGAGCACCTGTTCGTGCAACTGCCGGCCGAAGTCGCGCACTTCGGCGAGCGGATGCGCGAGCGCGTCGCGGATCATGATCTCGAGCGTGCGCGCGTTCAGCGTCATCCCGAACTGCGCTTCCGTCGCGAGCGAGACGACGTAACGCGCGTCTTCGCCGGCCCGCCCGCGCGCCTGCGTCTTCGGCCGTTTCACCCCCCGCTCCCTGAACAGGGGGTGGAAATGGTCGGCGAGCGCGTCGTGGATCGTCTCGTAGGCGGCGTTCTGCTCGTCGATCAACGCGAGCAGCTCGTCCGCGAGCCCGAGTCCGACGATCTCCGGCGGGATCACCGCGTCCCCGTCGAGCTTGATGTACCGCTGCGACTTCTCCGTGAACGAGGCGAGCCGGTGTCGCTCGACGGTCTCCACCGCGAGCCGGCTGATCCCGGTGACGTCGATGTTGAACGCGGCGTGCTCCGCGACGGACGCGTGCCCGAGCCCGAACACGATGTTCTCGTTGCTGCGGCGCGCCTTCTCCACCTCCGTGCGCGCCTTTTCGCGGATCTCCCCGACATTCGCCGGGTTCCGGCTGATGCGCGCGTACGCGGCGGAGATCGTCTCCGGGGTGATCGAATCCGGCGCCGGCGCGGATTCGTTCGCCGAACACGCGTTCACGAGCTCGGCGAGCGTACCGCGGTCCACATTGTAACCCGCGAGAACCACGCGGAGGGGGAGTCGCGCACTCATCCGCCCGCATCCTGTCGGTTCGACGATGGGGCAAAGGTAAGCAAACGCGACCACGAGAGCAGACCCTTCCTGTCGCGGGCTAATACACGCCGCGCTCGCTCAAGCTGACACGAGCAGCCCACGGCAAACACACGCCGCTTTCGTTCGGGATGACACATTGCCGCCGGCACGGAAATCGAGATAACGCGGGAATTCAATTGACGTTCCCGGTACTTATCCTATCATCTTTGCAGTCGAAACAGGGGTGCGAGCGATATGGACGGAGGATTCAGGTACAGTTTCCCGGTGGAGCGCAGCCTCGGCGCGGTCGTCTGCGAGTCGCTGCAGCGAGCCGTGTACCAGGGCCGCAGCATCGGCGCGATGGCTGAGGAATCGGGCTGGGATCCGCAGGTGCTGGAAGAACTCGCGGCGATGGGTGACGAACAGATCCACGCGGGCGCAGCCGACGAGCTCGTGCCGGTGGACGGCGAGAAGCTGATACGGCTCGTGTGGAGCGAACGATCCGACGTTCGCGCATTGGCTCTCGCAACGTATCGAGCTCGACCGGCTGCTCCACGAGAGTCACGCGCAGGAGCTGAACGGGTTCCTCAACGACGAGTGGATCAAGGCGATGGAGCACCTCGTCAAGCTGATGAAGCGAACCCAGGCCCCGGTCGCCGAGTTCGGCAACGCGTTTCTCGAGGATCTGCTCCATGACATCGATCTCGCCCGCCGCGCAATCGATGGCGCCTCGCAGGAAGTGATCATGGAGATCGTGAAGCGGCGGAAGGAGAACCTCGACGCCGGCGCCGTGGATCTCGACGAACGGCGCAGGCTGCGGGCACGGGGAAAGGAGCGTGACCGGTGAAGAAATGGAAAGTGGCGAAGGACGCGGCGGCGCATCGCACGATCGGCGGCGACTCGGACACGCGTGTGACGGTACCCGACCTCGGCGACCTCGGTCCTCCGGATTCGGTGGAGAACAACAAACCGGAGTGGGAGATCTCCAAGTCCCAGTGGGAGGGCATGCGCGACGGGTGCACCGGGGACTGGGGCCAGGTGTCGGCGACGGACGAAAGGGCCAACGCTGAGCTGTACTTCGACCTCGGAGCGGAGGGAATGGCTGACCACTACATGGTGATCGCTTGACCGAAAGCTCCCGGGAGACTGGGCCGCTGCTGCGTCTGCTCGGACAGAAGTGGCACTTCCGTCTCTATCTCACTCTCGTCGTGATCGCAACCGCGCTCTGGCACGGTCATGTGATGGCGTGGGTGTGCGCGCTCGTGCTCGTCCGCGAGATCGTTATCTGGATCGTCGGACAGCGCAACCCGAAGGTGTTCGGGGACGTCACAGTCGTGTTCTCCCTGTTGCGCTGGGTGGTGTTCTACATCTGGGTTGCGGGAGTGTTCGCGGATGACCTGTTCGAAACCTCGATCCAGGTGCTGATTGTCTTCCTCGCGGGCATCCTGTTCGAGCGCGGCGTGCGGTCCGGCTGCGCAATCGACAGCACATGAAACGGGTTCGCACGCTGCTCGCGCAGGAGATCGTCGCGTACGGGTGGATGTCCAGCGTCGTCGCGCTCGGCGCCGGCATCTATTCGTACGTCTACGTGAGCACGGTCGATGCGGTCGCGGGCGGGACATTCACCGCGTACGGTCTCATCCACCTCGTGATCGGCCGCCGCTCCACGAAACTCGCATCGATGCGCGACTGGGCGATGCTGTCGATCGTGGCGCTCGCGGCCGGGGGCGTCGTCTACCGTCTCGTCTCCTGAATCGGCGACTGTATCGGCCGCCGGGAATTCTCGGAAGATAGAGAACGCGGCTGCGTGAACTGAGAATCGTCGGACGGTGCTCGGGTTCAACCGGTGAGTCACCGGTCGCCCGGAGCGTGGCGGGCGGTTTCACTCTTCGCGGTGGAGCACGCGCGCGCGCAACCGCCGCATCGCTTCCCGCAACGAGGGGTCGAGCAGGATGATGTCACGCGCTCCCGCGCGCAACCATTCCGTCGCCTGGTCACGGTCCGCGCCGCGCGCGAGCACGATCGCATGACCGCGGTTCTGCCGCGTCCATTCCACCGTTTTCGCGAGCATCGCGTCGAGCTCGACCTCGAAGCTGCCCGCGTCGAGCAGGATCCAGCGCGGGCGACGCTTTTCCAGCGCAGGCAGCAACCCCTCCACGCGGTCGAACACGACGAACCGGCAGCCGGACTCGCCGATCAGCGCGAGCGCGATACGGTAGCGCACGCGCGTCCTGAGTGACGAGCAGCACGCCCTCCCCGCGGCCGAACGCGTTCGCGCCGAGTGCCCAGCGCAGCCTGCGCAGCACCTGCTCGCCGTCCATCTCCCGCCCGATCAGGTCGAACGCGCCGAAATCGACGTGATCGAGCGGAGCGTCCTCTGCGTCAGATTCCTGTTCTCCGTCGCGGGTCCGCTCGCCGTCGACGCCGGCGGTGTCGAGCACGACGTCCGACTTCTCCCATGCCTCCCCGACCGGCTCCGACGTGAACCAGACCCGCGGGATCGATCGGTAGCGCGCGACGGAGCGAAGCAGGCGTTCGACCGCGACCGCTTTCGCGCCCCATCGGTCCGCGTCGCCGACGATCAAGTCGCATCGGTTCGACGCGACCGTGTCCGAGACGACTTCCGGCTCGCAGTCCGCCAGTTCGATCACGCGCCCGAGCTCGCCGAGCAGCGCCTCCCAGCGCTTGTCCTCGCCGAGCAGCACGATCTGCGGCTGCGTCACCTCCTCGATTGCGCTCGCGTCGCGCTTCAGGTAGCCGACCTCGCCGCGTCCCCTCTCCATCCGCCGCGAACTGAGCCCGGCTTCCGTGCGCCAGATCTCCTCGATGATCGCGACCAGCTTCTGCTTCGCGACGCCGTCGATCTTCTCCAGCTCCGCCTCGTATTCCCCGCTCCGCCCGCGCGTGATGTGCAGCCGAACGGGGGCGCCGCTCGTCCCCGCGCCGAGTTTCAACATCGCCTGCGTGATCGAGTACCCGTCCGCGCTCGTGAACTCCGCGAGCTCCGCGTCGAAAAACAATCGGCTCACCGTGATCCGCTTCGCGCGCACGTCGAGCCAGCTCCCGTACCAGACGAACGACAGTTCGACCCCGTGCCCCGGCCCGGGCGTTGCGACATACTCCCGCGTCTCCCGCTCGAAATCGCTGATCCGCGTCAGTTCGACCGCCTCGCGGCCGTGATGATCGATCCGCTCCCCGACGACAGCCTGAAACGTCGCGATCTCCTCAAGGCCGGCGTCGAATGCGGTCAGCGTGCACAGCAGCGAAACGGGCTCGTGCCAGAACGAGTCATGCGGTGTGGGGAGGAGCCGGTCCACGTTCAGCGTGAGCGCGCCGTCTTCATCAGCTCGCACGTCCAGCAACGAGGAGAGGTACTTTTCTTCGCCGGCACGATTGAGCTCGAGACGGCCGCGGCGCGCGGGCTGCGAGGAAAACCACGCCGCCGACTCCGGAAGCGGTGTGCCCTCCTCCTTCCTCCGCAGCAGCCTGCTCAGGGAGCTCTGCAGCCGGCTCTTCTCGTTCATCCGAGTCGAACCTCCCGTCACGGGTCACAGGTGCGCGAGCGATCCGCCGCGCGCGGGGATTTGCAAAACTCAGATCGTCTCGAAGCTGTCACGCGGGACCCAGCCCTGGCGGCCGTCCGCGAGACGGATCTCCGTCCACCCCTCGAGCTGTTGCACGAGCTCGACTTTCGTGCCCTCATGCAGCGCGAACACCTGCTTCGAAGTGGGATCGGGCGCGCTGCGCACCGCGCTCAGCTCGTCCATCATGATCGCGGCCGGCTCGCCGGCGTCGGCCGACGCGCGCAGCGCGAGCAACCCGGCGTTGAGCACGAGCAGCACGCCGAACACGAGCGCCAGCGATTTGAACAGCGCGCGCGCACGACCGCTGTTCACGTTGACCAGCACCGCGATCAGCGCCGCCGTGAGCAGCGCGAACGCCCAGCCGGCGTGCGCGAGCCGCCGGGGCGGAAACAGGTCGCGCACCGTGTCGATCCAGCTCCAGATGAACAGGCGCGGAGGTTGCTCGACACGGTCCACCGTGCGCTCGCGCGCGAGCGCGAGGTTGTGACGCACGTCCCGGTTGTGCGGGAGCAGACGCCTCGCACGCTCGTACATCAGGATCGCCTCCCCGATATCACCGGTCCTGAAGTACGCGTTGCCGAGGTTGTAGTAGAGCTGGCCGGAGGAGTACTCGGTGGAGAGGATCTCGCCGTACAACTCGATCGCGCGCTCGTAGTCGCCTTCCTTGTACGCAGTGTCGGCGTTGTGCGCGAGGGCCGCGAGTGATTCCGGAACCGCCGCCACGGTTGACAGCGGTCCGAGCAGCAGCGCGAGCGCGAACAAAACGCTCAGCCTGACCCCGTGCAATCGGTTGAACCGCCGCCGGCCTGTCCACCGGCCCCACCGCGTTATCCACATCGCTTCCACTCTCCGTTCACCGCATTTATCCCCACGAACGGATCGTGCGAAATCGGACGGTGTTACCGTGGAAGTCACGTATTTACAAGAGGTTCGCATGCTTACAATTGTTAGCCCCGGGTTTGCAGTAAACTTCTCCACAGGTTATTCACAACGCGCGCGCGGTTCTTATTCACCAGTTATCCACAGGTCGGATTTCCGGGTTGGTGGGTGTTTCACGCTCCCGCTCCGACCTTTTTGCGAAGCGAACCGGACGCCGGCCGGGTCGCCGATCCCACCGGGCGCAGCGCGCGGTCGAGGCTGATCACCCAGTTTTGCGTGCGTTCGATCAGATCCTGCAGCGTGTCCGCGTCCCGGCCGTGCGGGCTGAACCGTGCCGTATCGCACAGTGCGAGGATTTCGTGCAGTTCATCGCGGGACGACTGCGAGATGCCGATCTCGGCGAGCACGCGCGCACGCGTGCGCTCGTCGAGTGATGCGCTGGGCAGCGCGAGCCGGTCGGAGAGGTAGCCGATGATTCCCCGCGCGAGCGCGTCGTAGCCCGCACCCACGTCTCCTTCACCCAGCCGCACGCGCGCGTCTTTCAGCACCGCGATCGCCCGTTTCGCCGCCCTTCGCGACCGCTGCAGCGACTCCTGTCCCGCGAGTCTGTTCCGTCGCCTGCGCACGACCGCGCCGGCGATGACAACCAGCGCCGGGAGCACGTACGCGCCCCAGTATTCGGCGCGCATGTGCAGCGGCCGGCGCGCACGTGTGAGCGTCGGCGCGGTGTCCATGATCCAGCGGATCTCCCGCGACAGCGACTGCACCGGCGCCGGCGCGCCCTCGCGTGACCGCTCGGACGCCGCCCACCCGAACGCCGGCAGCACTGCGAGCTCGGGCACTTCACCGCGAATCGTGCTGTATCGTTCGCGTTTCGGGTCGAAGTAGCTCATCTCCACCGGCGGGATTTCCTGCACGCCGGTCCGGCGCGGGATCAGCAGCCAGGTGAACGTCTTCTCCCCGCGCACCACTCCGTTCACAACCCGCTTGTTCTGCTGCACCTCCGGCTCATACAGCTCGATGTCCGGCGGCACCTCCAGCTCCGGCGCGGGGAGGAAGCCGACGTTTCCCTCCCCGGAGATCGTCGCCGTGAGCGTGACCGACTCGTTCACACGCGCCGTGTCCGTGTCGAGCTCGCTGTTGATCCGCCAGTCGCCGACGATGTTCTCGAATCCGGCCGGCTTGCCTTCGCCGGGGAGGGGTTTCACATGCACGGTGACCGGGTTCGAACGGACAGAGGTCTGCTCGAGCATGTCGTCGAAGATGCTGTCGAAGAAGCCGCGACGCGTCCGCCGCCGGGAATCGCGGTACTGCACGACCAGATCCATCGGCCCGATCGTGAGCTCGCCGGTGCGTGTCGGAAACAGCACGAGCCGGTGGATCTCGGCGGCGTTGTAGAGGCGGCCGTGCACACGGCGCTCGACGACCGGCGGCGGGTTCGGCACCTTCCACTCCTCGGACCAGAACCCCTCCGTCGAAGGCAGCTTCTGCACGTCGAACGTGTTCACCGACGGCTGGAAATAGAGCGTGAGCCGGACGACCAGCGCCTGCTGCAGCCAGACCTCGTCCCGGTTCACTTGCGCGCGCAGGAAGATCGGTTTCAACTCGTCGCGGGGGATTGTCCCGCTCCCGGGCGAAGCGCCGCGCGTGTCCGGCTCGCCGGACGGTTGCTGATCCGGCTGCCCCTCTCCCGCGCCTGCGGGAACGTCCACGCGGACCGTGACCGGATTGCCCGAGATCGAGCGCCCGCCGTCCTTCACAATCGGCGCGGGGATCGTGTGTTCGCCGCGCCGCATCGCGCGCAGCCGGTAACTGAGCGTCCGGCTCGAACTCATCCGCCCGTTCACGAATTCCATCGAGAAGTTCGAGTTCGGCCCGGACAGGATCTGGAACGCGCTCGGGATGTTGTTCGACGGGGTCGGGAGCGTGCCGGAACCGGTGACGACAACGCGATAGACGAACGTGTCGCCGACGTTGATCGAGGTGGGGGAAGCTTCCGCGCGGATCGACTCGACGTTCGCCCGCGCGACAGAGGAGGGGATTGCGCACAGCGCAAGCGCGGCGGCGAGCGCCGCCGAAACGTGGAGCCGGCGCGAACCGCGCCCGCTCAGAACCGGGCTCCGCTCCCCGCTCACCACGGCTTCTTCGTCCCCTTCCGGCTCTTCGGAACCTGCTTGCGGACGACGCGCTTCAGCAGCTCCTTCTCATCCTGCTTCATCTGGTCGAGCAGGCGCTTCGCCATCTCTCTGTTCAGGTTCTGAGGCTGCGGCGGCTGTTGCTGCTTGTCCTCGCGCTGCGGCTCGTTCTCCCGCTGCTGGTTCTGATTCTGCTGCTGCTGATTTTGCTCGTTCTGCCGGTTCTGTTCGTTCTTCTGCTTCTGTCTGTCCTCGTTCTGTTTCTGATCGTTATTCTTCTGATTGTCCTGCTGTTTCTGCTGCTGTTTCTGTTCCTGCATTTTTCGCAGCGCGAATTCGAGGTTGATTTTCGCGTCCTCGTCGTCCGGGTTGCGTTTGAGCGCGTCGATCAGCGCGGGGATCGCCTGGTCGTATTGCTGCGCGCCGGCGAACGCGGTGCCGCGGTTGTACTGCGCGCGCCCCCGCAGGCGTTCGCCGGCGTCCGGCGCGAGCGAGCGGTACAGCGAGTCCGCGCGGCCGAGGTTGCCCTTGCGCGCATAGACGCCGCCGAAGTTGTAAAGCAGTTCCGGCCGCGTCGTGTCCAGCTTCGACTGCGCGCGGATGTAGTTCTCGAGCGCCTCGTCGAGGTTCCCGTCCACGACCTCGCTGTTCCCCTTCTTCACCAGATGATGTGGCGTTTCCGCGGAAAACGCGGCGGTGACGAAGCCGGCAGTGAGAGAAAGGACGAGAATCGCCGCGGTCGTGCGTTTCCCCATCGTTCGCCTCTCGCTGTTACGGGTTTCGGTTTCCGCTCCGGGCGCAGCTTGTCGTGATCGCCGGCGACGGCCGTCCGGGAGCGCGAACTGCAGCAGCAGCAGGACGAGCGCCGCGATCAGCAGCGGCTGGAACCGGTCCTCGTGCCCGGTGATCCGCCTCGCTTCGAACTCACCGCGCTCGAGCCGGAAGAGTTCCCGGTACAGGTCTCTGAACGCGCCGCCTCCCTGCCCTGCCCGGCGGTATTCACCGTTGCCCGCCTGCGCGATCTCGCGCAGGATCTGCTCGTTGAGCCGGCTCGTCACGATCTGCCCCTCCTCATCGGTGAGCCAGCCGGTGCGGCGCCCGTCCGCGTCGTACACCGGGATCGGGTCGCCCTTCTCCTTCGCCATCCCGATCGTGAACACGCGGATCCCGTCGGCTGCGGCGTCGCGAACAGCCTTCACCGCGTTCCCCTCGTGATCCTCGCCGTCGGAGACGATCACGATCACCTTCGCCCGCTCCTGCTCGTCCGGGAAGCTGCGCGCGGCGACCTCGATCGCCTCCGCGAGCGCGGTGCCCGGGTTCGGGATCAGGTCGGTCGAGAGCAGATCGACGAACGTCTTCGCGGCGGCGTAGTCGAGCGTGAGCGGGAGGAGCGGGTACGCGGTGCCGGCGAACGGGACGATCCCGACACGGTCCCCCTTCAGCCCCTCGATGAACCGCGCGAGCTCGTAGCGCGTTTTCCCGATCCGGCTCGGGCGGATGTCCTGGCTGTCCATCGACCTGCTCACGTCCACCGCGAGCACGATGTCGATCCCTTCGCGCACGACCTCTTCGTAGCGCGTGCCGATCCGCGGGTTCGCGATCCCGACCGCGAGCAGCGCGAGCGCGACCAGGAACACGACCCGCTTCACCCGGACAACCGGCCGGCTCGTTCCCGGCGCGAGACGGGGCCACAACTCCCGCGACGCGAACCGGCCGCGCTCGCGCCGCCGGCGCCGTTCGATCAGTAGTTCCGCGACCAGGAGCGCGAGCGGCACGATCAGCGCCAGCAGCCACCACGGATGTCCCCAGATGATCATCGACACGGTACTGTCCTGGTTTCGTGGTTGCCTCCGGCAACCTTCATCCTCGCACGCGCTTGCACAGACACCGTGTACCCCCCGTGCGGCCTATGCACATGCCTGCTTTGCAGGCATGGATTCGATCAGCGAGCAATTCCGGTCGTCGATCCCGGCCTGCAAGCAGGCACGGGGCATAGAACGGGTGAGGAACGGGCGCAAGTCCGACTCGAGCAGAAACGGTCAAACCAGCTGTTAAACCCGAAGCGCCGGTGTGCCTCGGCGCGCCCTCCGTGTCATCCTGAACCCGAAGCGCCGTCAATTTCGGCGCGCCCTCCGTGTCATCCTGAACCCGAAGCGCCGGTCAGTTTTGGCGCGCCCTCCGTGTCATCCTGAACCCGAAGCGCCGGTCAGTTTTGGCGCGCCCTCCG
>JAANWZ010000097.1 GCA_018263585.1 Calditrichota bacterium
AAACTGGAGCGGTGTTGTGTTACACTCTGTCACGGCGAAGCTCCTCCCTTGTTGTGGCTGAAATACCAACAATATAAGGGATTTCAGGAGCTTCGCCATTGTCTCTCATGAAATATTGGGGCTAACACGGCCCCGTGCAGCGCCCGATTGCGGATCCGGCCGGACTTGTTGTACACCACTCCCAGGTTGTCCGGCCGGTACTCGGGATCCACTCCGACAAACGCGAACACCCGCCGCATCACCTCCTCCGGCCGCCGCTTCAGATCGTCGAAAAGAATCACCTCTACCTGCTCCCGAGGGAATGCGTCCAGGTAGGCGGCCACTTGGTCGGCGTAGCGGGAATGCTCTGTGTATCGCCAGAAGTCGCCGTACCCGGCCCGCTTGCGCGCCTCTTCTACAATCAGCGCCTTGCCAAAGGACAGCGTCTCCCGCTCGGCGCAGATCAAATGCAGATAGTTGGAGACGGCCCGGTCCACCGGATCGCGCAGCATGATGATGACCTTCACGTCCGGCCCCAGCAGTTCCTTCATCAGGCCGATGGACTGGTGGAAAAAGAGATAGGAAGGGGAGACTTCGCCCACCACTTGATCGGTTCGTGCATCCTCGAATTGGCGGCGGTAGTCCTCCTCGGTCTTGATCAGGTTCACCCACGGCCGCTGGTCTCCCGGACCCTCCAGCCCCTCGCCGATCCAGCGGTGGGAGAAGTAGTGCAGTTCCTTGCGGGCGGGCATGAATATGGCCGGGTGGGCATTCAAATAGTGGTGCAGCGCAGTGGTCCCGGCCTTGGCGGCCCCCACGACTATGAAGGATGGCAGCGGCATCGGTCAGCACCTCACGCTGAAAAGCGAGATCCACATCGCCACCGAAACAACCTTCCAGATGTGGAAAGCTCCGCCTTGTCCGTTGTCTATGGCGCGAAAGAGGGCATCCGTATTTAGCGGACTGTCCGGGGGCAGCCCTTCCAGCCAGCTGTTCAGGTGGGGACGCAGGGTGCGTACCCATTGCTCCTGAGGGATTGGAAAACCCTGCTTCCGCCGATTCCAGAGTATGTTCTCCGGCAGGCGGTTCTCCATGGCTTTACGCAGGGCGAACTTGGTCCAGCCGCCGCGCACCTGCCAGCTCGGCGGCAGGGTGAGCGCGAAGTCGATCATCCCGGCGGAGAGATGCGGCACCCGGGCCTCGATGCTGAACGCCATCGAGTTGCGGTCCTCGTACCGGAGCAGCCGCGGCAGGCAGTAGTACCGAAGCTCGGCGATCTGCTGCCCGACACGCTCATCCTTGCGCCCGAACGCCGGGTTTCCGCGTTCAGCGGGGGGAACGGTGATGAGCGTGATACGCTGTCGCGAAGGGAGGGGACGGCGGAGCGGTCACCGCACGGCCGTGACCGGAGCACGCGCGCTTGCTGTCACACTCGCGGCCGGGCTGTGGCTCGCCGCCTGCGTCCCGAAAAGCACGACCCCGGACGAGTCGAACAACGCGCCGGTGGTCAGCGAGTTCGCGCTCTCGTACGTGGACACCGCATCCGGCGGCGTGCTGTTGTCTAGCACCGGGGCGCAGATCCGGTGGGTCGCGCCCGAGAACACAGGGACATACACGCTCACCGTGGAGGTCTCGGACACGAGCGAGACGACGACCGGGACGGTTGTGATCGAGGTCGTCCCGCCGCCGTTCACGATGGACTTTTCCGCGGACGAGGTCAGCGGCAACTGGAGCTATCTCGGCGTGCTCACCGGGCTCGGCGACCAGGCGACGTCGAACAACATCGCGTGGGACGCGTGTGATTGTCATGACGTGAAACGGCTGCCTGTGATTCCGTGTCGTCGCATCTGCCGGTGATCGCGTGGACGGCTCCGCGGCGCGGTTCAGGACGACACACCTCCACCCGCGCGGGCAAACCCGCCGCCCTCCGTGTCATCCTGAACAAGCCGGCCGGGCAGTTTTCAGTTTCAGGCCGGCGCAGTGAAGGATCTCGACAAAGTACGGTGATGCAAAGACAAAGCCGCGGTTTCTCGAGATCCTTCACTTCACCCGACATACAGACGTCGGGTTCGTTCAGGATGACACGTTGTTGGCCCAAACCGATGAGTAACGCTCCGCTGATGGCGGCGCGGTTCAGGATGACACCAGTGGTACTCTCACTTGAGGTAGGTCACACGGCGTGTCTCCACGGGCCGCCCATCCGCGCTCAGATTCACGAAATACGCGCCGGTCGCGTGGCCGGTGAGATCGATCGGGAGCGGCCGGTAGCCGGCGCGCGCGGAAGTCCACTCGCGGCGGACCACTTCCCGCCCGAGCACGTCATGCAGCGTGAGCTCGACACGCGCCCCGGGCTTCGGAATCGCGACGACGAGCGTGACGACCGGGTTGAACGGGTTCGGGTACGCTCGCGCAATCGCGAACTCGCGCGGGAGATCATCCGCGAATTCAGTGACGGACGACGCCGGGACCGTGAGCGGCCACGTCTGCGTCGAGGGCGTGGACAGCTCGGAGGCGTCGGTCGCGATCACACGCCAGAGGTATTCGCCGGCGCCGAGGTTCCACGTCTCGATCGCGGCGGTCGTGTCCGCGCCGGCGTCGATCAGCTCGGGGTCGGTGAACGACGAGTCCACGGCTATCTCGACGACGTATCCGAGCGGGCCGGCCTGCTCCGGGTCCTCGCTCTCCGACCAGCGGAACACGATCGGCGACTGTTCGACTACCGTCCCGCTGTCCGGCGCGAGCAGGTCGAACGGGAGCGGCGGGTCCTCGATGTGAATCGTGAACGACCGTCCCGCCGCGGGCGCCGCCCAACGGCCGCGCGTATTCGTGTCCGCCGCGCGCACCTTCCACCACACGGTCGTCTCGTCCGCGAACTCCGCGAGCTCGACCGTCGTCTCCGTGAGCCCGGTGAGCGAATCGGCCGACTGCCACGCGTCCGTGGACCAGTGCACCGAATACGTGAGCGAGTCGAACAGGTCGGCGTCGGCGCTCTGCTCCCACTCGAGCTCCGGTGATTGATCCACGATCTGCGCGCTGTCGGCGGGGCTGACGAGCGCGAACGGGTCCGGCGGATCGCGGTGGGAGACGAAGAGGCGGAACGGGCCGCCGTTGATCCACACCGTGTCGCCGGAGGAGACCGCTCGCACCGTCCACCGCCACTCGACATCGTCGCTCTCGTCCGCGGGCAATTCGGCGGACGTGTCCGCGAGCCCCGGCGCGATCACCGGGAACTCAGCCGGGTCGGTGGTCGCGAGCACGTCGTAGGCGACATCCTCACCGGGGTCGGGATCGGCCGCGGGCGTCCACGAGAGCGGGACCGTCGCAAGGTGGCGGATGAACAGGCTGTCCGCCGGCGAGATCGGGTCGAACCCGGCGGGCGGCTCGGGCGCATCGACGGTGAACGAGCGGGTCTCGTTCGACGATGCCCGCAGCCCGGTCGCATCGACCGCATCCACGAACCACGTGATCTCGGAGTCGTCGGGGACGTCGTCGGTCTCAGGTTCCCCGGACACTCCGGTACCGGCCGTGCGGGCTCGCCCGCGCGGATCATCCGACTGTGTGTGAACCCCTGCTCGGGCCCCGGGCCGCCCGCCTCGCAGACCAACCTGTTGACTATCCTTGACTAAAGTCAAGGGCAAAGGGTTTGTACCGTGATCCGAGCGTGTGTGAACCCCTGCTCGGGCCCCGGACCGCCCGCCTCGCAGACCAACCTGTTGACTATCCTTGACTAAAGTCAAGGGCAAAGGCTCGGTGCCGGCGCGCCCGCGCGGATCATCCGCCACCGCTGAACCCCCACCGCGCGAGAGCTGCTGATTCCCGCGCCGCTGCTCAAGCCAGTCGCGGAGACGACCGGCGCCGGCGAGGTTGAACACATCGCCGCCCATGTCGAACGAAGTGTCCGGGATCGCAAACACGGTGTCCCATTCAGCGCCGCCGTCCGGCGACCAGATCAGGTCGTAGCGGAGCGTGTCCCCGATGTCCGGGTCGGACGCGGAGTTCCAGGAAAACGCCGGCTCGGTCGTCACGAGCAGCGCCCCGTCAGCAGGCGCGAGCAGCGAGAACGGCTCCGGCGGGTCCGGCCGTTCCGCAACCGCAGCGCGCGCCGCGGAAATGCGCTCGCTCCCGTCGCTCGCCTCCGCGCGCACACGCCAGTAGAACGTCTCCCCGACCGGGATTTCGGTGTCGATGTCCGTCTGCAGGATCACCGGGTCGTCGCCGTCGATCGGGACCGGCGTGCGGCGGGGGGTGTTCTCACCTCGGTCTTCCGACGTGTCCGAACCGCGGTTGCGAGCAACCGCGGGCCTGTGTGCGCTCGTACCGGGGTCGGAGCCGCGGTTGCGAGCAACCGCGGGCCTGTGTGCGCTCGTACCGGGGTCGGAGCCGCGGTTGCGAGCGACCGTGGGCCTGTTCGCGTCCTCGGCGTAGAACAGGTTGATACCTGTCTCAACGAGGCCGGTGACAGAGTCGGCGCCGGCGAAATCCTCATCCAGCGACCATGTGAATGTGTACGTGACCTCGAACCCGAGCGGGTGGTTTGACGCCTGCCAGTCGAGCGTTTCCCCCTCCCACGCTGTCGCGCCGTCGTCCGGGCTGAGCAGCTGGAATGCCGACGGCCGCGGTTCGGCCTCGAGCACGTCCACCGTCACGATCTCCCGCGTGCTCAGCTCGCCGTCGGAGGCGACGACCGGGATCGGGATTTCGCCGGCCGCCTGCAGTGGAACCGCCCACGTGACTACCGCGGAGGAACCGTCCGGCTGCTCGATGCTGATCGTCTCCGCGAGTTCGGGCGGGACGGGCACGCTCACGGCCGCCGGCTCGTCATCGTAGATCTCCACCTGCAGCTCGAGCAGCCCGCCCGCGGCGACCGAAGCGCCGGCAGGTGTCACCGTAACCTCCGGCGGCTCGTTGCCGACATAGCCGGGCATCCCCTCAGGGAACTCGGCGACCGTCTGCGCGGAGCCGGCGTATTGCGGCGGGTTGAACGGCGCGGAGTTGACGAACCGCGACCCGTCGCTGAACGTCGCGCCCTCGTGCACGCGCACGTAGAACGACTGGTTGTAGAACTCCTGCGTCGCATCATCATAGACGAGGAACAGGGAGAATCCGCCGGCGGGAAACAGGCCGTCGGCGGGGGCGGTGACGACGGCGGACGCGGCGAGCTGATCGTCTCCGCCGGGGAGGCCGAGGTCATCACCCTGCGCGATCACCGGGTCCGGCCCGTCCTCGGCGTTGTCGAGCACGAGGTGGACGGCGAACTCGCCGGCGAGCGGGGTGCCGAACGGGTCGAGCACGGGCGTGCCGCCGCCGTTCGGGTCGAGGTTGCCGACCGTCCACGGGCGCGGTTCGGCGAACGCGCCGGGCGCCGCGAGCGCGACCGCGACGATGAGTGCGGGCAGTCGGTGCAGCGCACGTGTCATCGCACCCTCCTCCCGCGGCGCGGGTTCGCCGGCTCGTCTGGTTCGGACTCGGCGCGCGCCTTCACACCGGGCGGCGGCGTGTCGAAGTCGATCGTCGCGGAGCGGACCAGCGGGGCGAGCGCGTCCGGGATGACTACGGTCCCGTCTCCCGCGCCGCCGCCGAACTCGAGCGGCGGGCGAGTCCAGTTGAACGGTTCGCGGCCGCCGGTGCGTTCGACGATGTAGCCGCGCCCGGGGTGAAACGTGAACCCGGCTCCGATCCATCCGTGCTCCGGGTTGACCCAGGCGGGGACGAGCTGGCCGTCGATCCACGTGAACACGCGGTCAGCGTTCGCCGCGAACTCCCCGCCGGCGAGCCCGGACTGCGCGAGCCCGGAGCCGGCGAGCGGGACGGGAACGACCGCGGGCGCGGCGACGATGTTCACCCCCGGGTCGATTTCGCCGAGATCGGTTTCGGACATCGCGTGCCCGCCCCCGGCGAGGTCGAACTCGATCGTGCCCGCGCCGTCGGGGATTACCAGCCAGTAGCCGCGGTCGAGGCGGAGCGTGTCGATGCTCCCGGACCACTCGCCCTCATCGTTGTAGTAGGCGAACTTCGAGATGCCGTCCTCGACAGTGAAGATGCGGGTGGACGTGTCCCAGTATTGCGTGCCGGGGAAATGGTCATGGAGCACGTTCTGCACGGACACGTCGCGGGGCAGCAGCGGGAACGAGACGAGATGAATGCCCGGCTCGAACTCGACCGCCCAGAGCCCGGCGGGGTTGGACGGCTCGTCGAAGCCCGCGGCGAACGCGATCGACGGCGCCGCGAGCGCGAGTAGTGTGAGGTATGTCAGCCTGTGTGTCACCATCGTGATCAATGTGTCGGCTCTGTCGTGATCGCTGTGTCGGCCGGGGAGGCTTGCCGGCAAGCGTCCCCGCGTACCCGCGCCTATCCCCGGAACGGCTGGTGGCGCTGACCACTGGCCCGCGGTTGCTCGCAACCGCAGCCGATGCGACCGTGCGTGGTACGGGGGGCAAGCCCCGGGCCACCCCGGGGTCCGCGACCCCGGGCTACGCCACTACGCCATTGAGCCCGAAGCGCCGTCAGGCGCCCCACCTTGTCATCCTGAACCTCCCGCACGTCGGCATGCGCCAGATCGTGTCATCCTGAACCTCCCGCACGTCGGTTTGTGCGGGGGGTGAAGGATCTCGACCACAGACCGTGTGGTCACTTCATCACAGTTCTCTGTCGAGATCCCTTCGCTTCGCTCAGGGCAGGCTCTTCACTGCGCGCGGCTGACGCCGCGCTTGTTCAGGATGACACTCGCTACAGGCCCGCGGTTGCTTGCAACCGCGGATCAACAGCCAGCCCGGCCGGCCTGTTCAGCATGACACAGCTGCGCCGGTACGATTGGGGACGCTTGCCAGCAAGCGTCCCCCTCCACAGGCCCGCTTGTTCAGGATGACACATTGCCGCCAGCCGCCGACCGACTCACTTGATCAGCAACAACTTCCGCGCTGTCTCGTACTCGCCGGCGCTGAACCGGAGCAGGTAGATCCCGCTCGCGAGCTCGTGCGCGCGCCAGGAGAGCCGGTGCGAACCCGGTTCCCGGCGTGTGTCAACGATCGTCGCGACCCGCTGCCCGAGCACATTGTACAGCGCCGCGCGCACGTTCGCCGCCTCCGGCAGCTCGTAACGCAACGAGAGCGAGGCGTTGAACGGGTTCGGCCACACGTCAGTCAGCGCGAACTCCCGCGGCAGCGACCCCTCGCCCGCATCCACCGCCGAGAACGGGTTGAGCAGCGTCCACATCTCGTCGCTCGCTACCGTGTCGCCCTGCGAGACCGCGACGACCCACCAGTGGAACTGAGGCGGGCCGTTCTCGAGCAGATCGAGCGCAGCGAGGTTGACCGGCCACTCGCTCGCCGTGCCGGCGGCAAACGTCAACGTGTCGAATTGCGCGTCGATGTGCAACGTGTGCGCGGGGAACGCGTACGGGTCACCGTCCGCGCTCGCCTCCCACGCGAACGCCACTGTCTCGCCCTGCACGCTCGCCCCGTCCTCCGGCGAGGTCAGCGCGAACGGCTGCGGCGGCGCGAGGTTCACTTCCCGCGCGAGCCGGAGGTCGTCGAGATACCAGCCCGCGAGCCCGGTTTCGCCGGAAGTTTCGCTGCTGAACTCGAGGTACGCGGGCACGCCGTACCCGGCGCGCAGATCAACGACCACCGGCTGCCAGCCGGGAGTGGTTCCGCTGAACACGGAGCGCGCGTCTTCGAACCCGTCCGGCGCGATCCGGTGCGTGTAACCGCCTTCGGGCGCGACCTCGTCGAAATCGAGCTCGCCGGTACGTATCCGGCCGCCGTCAACCGCCGTCCCCGGAATGTCACCCTCCTCGTATTCGAGCCACTGCCAGTACACGAGCAACAGCGGACCGTACTCGGGGAGCACGATCTCCCCGGTGAGGAACGAGGCCGGCTCCGCCGCCAGATAAGGACCGTCCGGCCTCGTCGCGACGACGTACTCGCCACTGTGGGCGCCGTCCGGGCCGAACGCCGGTTCGCCGCGGTCCCAGTCGCCGGAGAACACGAGCGACGGGTCCACCTGCTCGAAATCGTGCGCCGTGAGCTCGCACTCGCTCTGGTCGAGCTCCGCCTCGTACCAGCCAACGTCCGGGTAGTAGAGCGTGTTTCCGGAGAGCGACTCGTCGATCGTGCGAATCCGCCAGCGGAGCATGTCGCCGGGCTGCACGCCGACGTCCTCCGGGAGCGGCGCCGCCCACGCGCCCCGGCCCCCGACCGGTTCCAACGCGAGCGAATCGATCACGATCCCGTTCACGCGCCAGAACGCGGTGATCGAGCCGATGTCATCCTGCAGCGGGCGGCAGCAGATCCACGCCGGCCACGCGGAGACGGGGAAGCGCGCGAACTCGTTCACCTCGAGCTCGACGCCCTCGTTGTCCTCGACGGTCACCGGGAGCGCGGGCGAGAGCGCGCCGGCGTTCCCGGACAGATCCCGCATCCGCGCCGCAACCCAGTACGACTGGCCCTCCGGGAGAGCGTCGAGAAAAGTTTGCCCGTCCCAGCCGATCACACGGAGCCGCGGGTCATCCTCTTGCGTCCACACGACCGGGCTGTTGTCGTTGGGCGGATTGACGTCAGCGACGATCTCGTACGTGAGCATGTGGCCGTCGCGGGCAACCGGCCAGCTCACGCCGATCTCGCCGGTGCCGTTCGCCTCGATGTCCAGTCCTGCAAGTTGCGGCGGGCCGGCGGCGCTCACCGGCTCGTCCAGCCACTCGAACCAGCCGGCGATCGCGGTCACGAACGGCTGGAAGAAGTCGAGCATCGGGCCGTAGGTCGCGAACTCGGGCGGGAAGATGTCCGTGTTGAACAGATCGAGGCGCGGAACGTCCCCGTCCTCGAGATACGCGGGGTATTCATCCATCTCCGCGTGGAAAAACGGCTCGAGCGCCTGCCCCGCGTGGAAATCGTTCTCTTCGTGGAGAAACACCGCCTGGCGGTTGTCCGGGTCGCCGCGCAGCGTCGTCGCCTGCGGCACGAGCAGCGAATCGTCGGCGCCGACATACACGTAGTACGGCGCATCGCTGTGCACGGCGTAGTACTGGTTCACCGGCAGCGCCGGCAGCGGGCCGCTGTCGCCGACCCAGTCGCCCGCGTCGAAAACGGGGTGCGCGGTCGAATGCACGATGTCGCGCCCCTCGCGGCGCACGTCACGTAACGGCATGTACGGGAGCGACCGGTAGTAGCCGGCCGAGATCACGATCGAAGTCGCGAGCTCGTGGCTCGGGTCGAAGCTGTGGATCTGCAGCACCTGCGCCTGGTGCGGGTACTGATCGGCGAAGCGGGCGCTGAACTGTTCGTGGAACAGTTGCATCGGGTGGCGGGGGTTGCGGGACGGGTCCGACAGCGACTTGCCGTTCGCATACTCGCCCTCGTTCGTCCACGCGACCTCACGGCCGGCGCCGTTGATCTGCAACGCGCCCGCGTCGAGTTCGAAGAACAGCTCGATCGCGACGTGCGGGGCGATGAAATCGTCCGCCGGGTGCACCGCCTGCACGAGCGCGTTCTCGCGGGACGCGTCCAGGTTGAGGATAAAGACACCCCAGCCGTTGCGGAAACTGCCGACCACGTCGTCGTTCGGGTCGCCGGGAGTGCCGAAATCATCGACGAAGCTCTCGTCGAGCTGCTCGCGCAGAATCAGGTAGTCGCGCCCGAACTCGCTGTCGTGGAAGATGACCGCGTCGTAGCGGAACGTGTCGGAAGAGTCTGCGAGCAGCGCGGCCGCGGTTTCGATCTCACCGTCGAGGAACGCGGTGAACGCGGCGCGCCAGTGCTGCAGCGTGAGATCGCCGGCGGGCGTGTTCGGGATCACGCGGAATTCGCCGAAGCCGTCGGCCTGCGGGTCGAGCTCCGGCGGGCCGTAGTCGTTGTAGCCGGGCGAGGCGACGCCCTCGACGACGTGGCTCACCCAGTTGTCATAGGCCGCGCCCGGACACTGCCCCGCGAGGAAGCCGCGCAGCGGTCCGCTCTCCTCGATCACCTGCGCGCCCGCGAGAGACGCCGCGAGCACCGCCGGGATCACGATTGATACGATACGCATCGCCGGGATCGGACTCCTTCGGAGATTGTTCGCAGTGAACATAGCGAACCGGAACACGAGCGACAAGCGGAGAGGGGCGCGAGCGTGCACCGGCTGACGAGCCGCGGTTGCAAGCAACCACGGGCATGTTCCGATCCCGCTCGTGCCCGCGCTTGCTTGCCAGGCGCGGCGCACTCCCCGATACCCTTGCCCTTGACTTTAGTCAAGGATAATCAAATGGTTGGGTAGTCGCCATGCGCCGTCGCATCAGCCGCACGGGCAACACAGGTGAGGGGTGACCGGGGGCTTGCCCCGGGTTTCACCCACATCCTCGTGCCCGCACTTGCTTGCAAGTGCGGGACCGGCAAGAACGGTCGCGTGATCCCTGCGACATCCCGGCTTCGCCGTCCTGTCACAGGGGCACCTGTTGGATCCGCGTTTGACGAGCAAACGCGCGCACGAGCCCCCGGTATGTTTCCTTATTTCATCAGCAACAACTTCTTTGCCGCGCGGAAATCCCCGGCCGCGAGCACCGCGAAGTACACGCCGGACGCGTGCCCGCCGGCATCCCAGGTCACCGCGTGCTCGCCCGCCGGACGCTGCCGGGTTTCCAGCGTCGCGACCTGCCGGCCGAGCACGTCGTACACGACAAGCCGCACCCGCGACGCGCGCGGCAGCGAGTACGAGAGCGTGACCGACGCGTTGAACGGGTTCGGGTAGGCGGCGTTCAGCGCGAACCGCTCCGGCGTCGCCTTCGGTTTCACCGCGAACGATGGGGAGAGCAGGAGGGTGCGGCGCTCACTGCTCGCGAGCGTGTCGTCCTGCGAAATCGCCTCCACCCACCAGGTCAGCTCCTGCCGCTCGAACGCGTGCTCCGGGAGACGGGCGAGATCGAGCGTGAACCGAGTCCCGCCGCCGGCGCGGAACACGAACCGTTCCCGTCCCGCCTCGATGTGGAGACGGTACGCCGGCCACGCGTGCGGGTCGGGATCGACGCATTCCTCCCACGCGAACCGCACCGGCTCCCCGGTCAGTTCGGCGCGGTGATCAGGCTCGTTCAGCTCGAACGGCTGCGGCGGATGTTCGTCGATCCAGCGCACGAGCTGCACCTCATCGATGTACCACCCGTCATGCCCGGTTTCGCCGGACGTTTCGCTGCTGAACCGGAGCGCCGCGGGCGGGCCATAGCTCGGGCGCAGATCGACGACGACCGGCGTCCATTCCTCCGATGTCCCGGCGAACACGTCTTTGCCGTCCGCGGTCCGGTACGGATAGCCACCGGCGGGCTCGACGAGCGGGAACGGCACCATACTCGTGCGGATTCGCCCGCCGTCCTCGGCGAGACCGGGGTAGTCGTCGAGCAGCGGGTAGTCCAGCCAGTGCCACCAGACGAGCGCGAGCGGGCCGTATTCGGGGCGGATGTAGTCGAGCACCCTGAACGTGCACGTCGCCTGGTACGTGTACGGCCCGTCGAGCCGGGTCGCGAGCACCTGCCGGCCGTCGCGCGCGCTGTCCGGACCGGACGAGGGCACTCCGATCTCCCAGTCGCCCTGGAACGAGAACTGTTCGCTGTCGCGTTCGAACGAGATCGGGGTGAGACGGGACGATGTGTGCGCGAGTGTCGCCGAGTACCATTCGTCCTCCGACGGGAACGCGAGCGGGTTGCCGTCGGCGGAGAGGTCGGTCGTGTGAAACCGCCACTCGATCAGCGAGCCGTCCGCGATCGGGAGATTCTCCGGCAGCGGTTTCGCCCACGCGCCGAGCTCGCCTTCGGGCGCGAGTGTGAGCGTGTCCGGGTCGCCGCCGTCGAGCCGCCACACCGCGGTTAGCGAGCCGATATCCTCCTCGAGCGGGATGCAGCAGAGCCAGAGCGGCCACGCACTGAGCGGGAACGTCTCGAACTGATCGAATTCGATGTGCACGCCCTGGGAGTCGAAATTGAACACGGGGAACGCGGGCGAGAGCGGGCCGGTCACGCCGGCGAGGTCGCGCATCCGCACCGCGAGCTGGTAGCTCTGATCGTCGGCGAGCGACTCGATCGTCGTCGATCCGTCGAACCCGACGCGGCGTAGATTGATATCGTCATCGGCAGTCCACACGACCGGGCTGTCCGGCGCCGGCTCGACCGTGTCCGCGAGCACCTCGAACGTGAGCAGCTTGCCGTCCTCCGGCCCGTCCCAGCTCGTGATCAGGCCGCCGTTGCCGTCGGAGATCGCGGTGAGAAACTCCGGCGCGGGCGGGGGAGCGCCGCCGTCCAGCGTGTCGAACCACCCGTACCAGCCCTCGATTGCGGCGATGAACGGCTCGTAGAACGCGAGGTACGGCGCAAACGTGCCGTATTCAGGCGGAAACACGTCGAGATTGAACAGGTACTCGAGCGGGACGTCGTTATTATTGAAATAGAGCGGGAATTCGTGCAGCTCAATGTGGAGGAACGGCTCGAGCGCCTGGCCCTGCGCGTAGCGGTCGGGCTGTTGCACGTAGCTGCCGGGGTGGTTGTTGATGCTGCCCCAGAGCGCGGGCGCGGGCGAAATCTGCACCGTGTCCTGCTCGCCGTAGTAAACGTACACCGGGTCGGCCGAGTGGATCATGTAGTACTGTTCGACCGGGAGCTCGGGCAGCGGGCCGGATTCCGCGATCCACTCGCCGGCATCGAACACGGTCGGCGGAGTGTTGGAAAACACGTCCGCGCCCTCGTGGCTCTCGTCGCGGAACGGCATGTGCGGGTCGGACTGCTGGTACCCGCACGAGAGCACGATCGGGTACAGCGTGTGCGAAGAGTCGAAGCTGTGGATCTGCCAGTTGACCGGGATCTGCGGATACTCGCCGGTGACATGATCGGCGAACGCTTCGCAGTACGTGACGAACGGCATCCGCGCGTACCGTGTCGGGTCGGAAAGCGACTTGTCGTTCGCATAGTCGCCGATCCCGGTCCATGCGACTTCGCGGCCGGTGCCGTCGGCGACGAGCGCGGCGGCGTCGAGCCGGAACAGCAGTTCGACCGCGACGTACATCGAGATGTAGTCGTCGTTCACGTGCGGCGCCTGGAGCATCGTCTCCGACCGCGATGCGTCCGGGTTGTACACGAACACGCCCCAGCCGTTGCGGAACGAGCCGATCACATCATCTTCCGGATCCGGTGTGCCGAAATCATCGATGAACTGCTCGTCGAGCTGCTCGCGGATCACGTAGAACTCGCGGCCGGTTTCCGTGTCGGTGAAGTGGACGAACTCGTAGCGGAACGTCTCCGACGAGTCGGCGAGCAGGTCGGCGGCGGTCTCGTACTGGGCGGCGAACAGCGCGTCGAACACGTCCCGCCAGCGCTGCAGCGTCTCGTCGCCCTGCCACGTGCCGGGGATGAACCGGTACTCGCCGAAGCCTTCGGACTGCGGGTCGATCCAGTCGGGGGCGTACTCGTTGTAGCCCGGCGCGGCGATCGCCTCGACGGTGTGGCTGATCCAGTTGTCGCAGGCGGCGGCCGGCTCGCTGCCGGTGAGGAAACCGCGCAGGCTGCCGGTCTCCTCGATTATCTGCGCGGGTGCTCCTGCGGCGAGCAGCAGCGAGAGCGCGACGCCGATCCGATGTCTCATCTGCTCGTCCCCCGGCGGGTCGTGCTGCGGTTCCACTGCATCAAGATACGGTCGCGGGGCTCACGTGCGAAACGGGAAACCGGCGCCGACGTCACACGATCCGGGTATGCGCCAGGGAGCGGCCCTCCCTTGTAGATGCGCGCGGGGACCGCGCAGCCGTCACCGCGGCGGGTGGCCCGGGGCTTCAGCCTCGGGTCTCATCCACCTTCGGATCATCCGCGCGGGCAAGCCCGCACGGCCGGTACAACAGGGTGGCCCGGGGCTTCAGCCTCGGGTCTCGTGTCGCACGTGCCCCTGTGGCAGCGCGCAGCGATGTCGCAGGGTTTATCAGCCGGTGAGACAGGGGGACGCTCGCTGGCGAGCGTCCCCTTCCCCCGAGGATGGGATCATCCGCGGTTGCAGGCAACCGCGGGCCTTGCACGTGTCGCAGTTACAGGCGCGCGTACTTGCGCGGGTGGGAAAACTCGCGTAGGTTTCATCCGGTTCCCCACGAGAAGAACGCCGCCATGAACGGCTCACGCGCGATGCAGAGATACCCGATCCGGACAGCTCCGACCGCGACAACACCTCCCGGGCTCGCACCGGGAGGATCCGCCCGTGCGCGCGCAACCCCGCCCGTCGCTCTCCTCATCTGCTGCCTGGTCGCGGGGTCCGCGTTCGCGCAGAGCGCGCCCGATCTGACGGCGGAGAAGGAGAACGGCGGTGTGCGGCTCACGTGGACACTCCCGGACGACGGCGCCGGCCGCTGGCTCGTGTTGCGCAGCTTCGACGAGTTCGGCGTCGATGAGGACACGCTCGGCTACACGAGCGACACGACGTGGTTCGACCCGGAGGGCCAGAACTACCCGGGCGAGCGCGTGTTCTACCGGATCGCGCCGTGGGCGCCGGACGCGCCGCCGGATGATTTCGTCGAGATCGAGAACTTCGACGAGGGCCCGCTCAACCTGCTCCCGTTCGGCGTGTTCGACACCGATCCGGACTGGTCGCTCGAGCCCGGCGGCCCCGGCGGCGAAGAAGGACAGCATCTCCGCCTCTCCGGAGACACGTGGAAGGTGATGATGCTCGACGAGCCGATCGAGCTCAACCAGGAGATCATCTGGTCGGTCGATGCGATGAGCGACACGACCGGCCGGCTGCAGATGTTCGGACTTGGCGACGGCAGCGACGAGATGTGGTACGTGCTCTGGGGCCTGTACGCGCCGAACACGGACAGCCTGATCTGGACCTATCAGGGCTGGTACCCCCAGTTCGAGTGGCAGACATTCCACCTCCCGGTCGGCGAGGACTGGCACGGCCGATTCGGGTCGAACCCGACGATCGACCGGCTCTTCTTCGTCAACGACTACGAGAACGGGGTGAGCGACCTCGGCACGCTGCGCATCGACAACCTGCGCGACGCGACGAACGCGATGCCGGAGACGCCGAACATCTTCTTCACCTGGGAGTGGACCGATCACCCGGACCCGGACTCGGTCGCGATCGAGTTCCACAACTGGTCGCTCGACTTCGACAGCGACGATCTCTCGTTCATGTGGAGCTTCGGCGACGGCACGTTCAGCCGCGAAAACAACCCGGCGCATGTCTATCCGACCGGCGGGGAGTGGCCGGTGACGTTGCGCGCGACCGACGGCTGGGAGTACTGGGACTACCGCACCGAGTGGATTGCGGACGAGCCGGTGACGCAGGAGCGCGGCGACTTCACGATCACACTGGTCGGGGATGTGATCCTCGCGCGCGGAGTGCAGGATCACATCGACGAGATCGGGGAGGCGATCTTCGACGGCGTGCGCGACCCGATCGAGTCCGCCGAGCTCGCGATCGGCAACCTCGAGTCGCCGATGACGTATTCGAACGACGAGCACCCGACGAAGGGGATCGTATTCAAGGGGCGGCCCGAGGACACGGAGCTGGTGCACGGCGTCGGCTTCGACTTCGTTACGATCGCGAACAACCACATCCTCGACTACATGGAGTCGGGGATGCTGGAGACACAGGAGAGCCTCGACGAGTACGGCGTCTCGTGGGCGGGCGCGGGGATGAATGATGTGATCGCGCGCCGGCCGAACTTCCTCAACATCAACCGGATGACGTTCGCGATCGTCGCGATGTCGAACCGCGACGGTCATTACAACAACTACCAGCCGTTCCTCGACGCCGCGCGCGACCGTCCCGGGTTCGCGCTCTGGAACCGGACCGGGATCGAGGCGACCGTGCCCGCGCTCGCTGAGTCCGCGGATCTCGTGATGTGCAACGTGCACTGCGGCAGCGAGTACTCGCTGATCCCGATGGACGGGGACGCGCCGGGCGAGACGCCCGGCCTGTTCGAGGTCGGTCCGGACAACCCGCGCGTGATCTTCGCGATGGAGCCGGATTCCGGCGAGGTCGCGCTGCGCGAGTATGCGATCGAACAGGGCGCCGATCTCGTAATCGCCCACCACCCGCACATCATCCAGGCGCTCGAGCTCTACCAGGGCAAGTTGATCGCGCACAGCCTCGGCAACTTCATGTTCGACCTCTCGTACAACGAGACGCTCGCGACGATGCTGCTGCAGGTGCATGTCGGGGACGGCGAGGTTGATGAAGTGAAGATGATCCCGGGCTGGATCCGCAACGACCTGCCGCTGATCCCGACCGGCGAACTCGCGCGCTCGATCATCGATTACGTGACCCACTATTCGCGGATGCGGAACACGGAGCTCGTGCGCCCGCCGAACGAAGAGGTCGCGTACGTGCAGTTCGACACGACGTATGCGCACGACAACGCGCAGGGAGTGCGGCTCGTCGAGCTCGAACCGTCCGGCGGCGGCCAGTGGCGCAGCCGGCCGATCTTTCTCGACTGGGACGGGTACGTGACCCGCGTCGGGATGATCAACCCGCCCGCGGGCACGATCGTCCGCTACGGGCGTGACATCCTCCACTGGGCGAACATGGAAAGCGAGGGCGCGCAACCGTGGAACATCAACAGCCAGTACGAGGGCTATGACGGGGGCGTGTCGTACGAAGGCCAGCGCAGCCTGCGGATTCGCCTCCCCGACAACGTGTGGGACAACTACATCACCGACTTCCGGAAGCGGGTGAAGCTGCAGAGCGAACGCCCGCACAGCTTCCTCGCGTGGCTGAGTACGACCAGCGTCTCGCAGGCGAACTACCAGGTCCGGTTCTACAACACGCGCGGCAGCGACGCGCTGTTCGAAGCTGTTCCGCTCACGCTGACCGGCAACAACGACTGGACGCCGGTGTACGAGGATTTCGACCAGATCCCGGCAAACTGGAACTTCGTCAACGTCCGCTGCAACCAGGAACCGCCGCTTTCCGGCTGGGGCACCGCGTGGTACGACGAGATGGTGTTCGTCGAATGGCAGGACTGGCAGGAGCCGGACGGCGCCGGGCAGGTCCACCTCCCCTATCCGAACGGGTACCGCTATGTGCAGGTGCAGATCCCGGAGGACCAGGTCCCGCCGGACGAACAGATTTCGCTGTATTACCTGCGCGAGTGGCCGTCGTTCTACCAGGCTCCCGCGGACATCGGCGGCGAGGGACGCGTGTCGGCGGAGTAGCGGGCGGGGCGGCTCCGTTTCCCGGGCGAACCCCTGTCAACAGGCCCGCGGTTGCTCGCGACTGCGGCTGATCCGCGCGTGCATTCTTGCCCACCCGCGTGTACCGCCCATTCGCCCTATGCCCATGCCTGCTGGCAGGCATGGCTTCGATCAGCGAGCAATTCCGGCCACGAGCCCGGCCTGCAAGCAGGCGCGGGGCATAGCCCCGCAGCTCCGCGTGCGGGGACATCAGGTCCATCCCGCCGCTTTGCGCAGTACCCACATCTCGGGACTCGCGACCGATTCGCGGATCCCTGTTGATCGCCCCGTGTTTGCCCGCTACAATACCAGTGCGACGAGGCGGGTTCCCTCCAGCTCACCACGCGTGTGAATCCGCCACGATTGTACGAGAACCGCCCGAATGCTTTATTAACGAGGGAGTCACGAAATGCGACGAATGATCGCTATCCTGCTGGTCGGCCTGCTCGCGTGCGGGACCGCGGTTGCCGGCCTCGAGATGGAGTCGCTGTTCAGCGAACAACTGGACGAAGAGCGCGACATCCTGATCTACACGCCCCCCAACTACAACCCGGGCCGGCCGATCGGCTACCCGCTGATTGTCAGCCTGCACAGCACCGGGATGACCCCGGCCGACCTCAACACGGACGTGCTCGAGACGGCGCTAGACCTCGCGATCATCTTCGGCGTGATCGACCCGGTGATTATCGCGATGCCGGACGGATCGACGCCGGAGTACTGGGACGGCAGCTTCTGGATGGACTCCGAGCTGTACGGCGCCGTCGAGAAGTACCTGATCCACGACGTGATCTCGTGGGTGGACGAGCAGTACCACACGGTGGCGGAGCCATGGAGGCGGGCGATCCACGGCTACTCGATGGGCGGGTTCGGCGCGATGCGACTCGCGGTCAAGTACCCGCAGTTGTCGGCCGCGGTCGCCTCGAACAGCGGCCCGCTCGATCCGGACGCACTGCTCGCACTCACCGGAGAAGTGATCGACGAGAACGACCCCGAAGGCGAGGGTCCGCCGTACGAATACGATCCGGACGCGGGCGAAGTGACGTCGCTGCTGTTCTCGATGGCCGGCGCGCTATCGCCGAATCTCGATAATGACCCGCCGGTCGATTTCCCGCTCGACGAAAACGGCGAAGTCCTCGAAGGCGTGTGGAACCAATGGGCGCCGAACTTCCCGTCGCATCTCGTCGGAGACGCCGCCGAGCGGTTCGCCGACCTCGACGTTTTCTTCGACGTCGGCACCGAGGACGAGTTCAACCTGCTCCCGTCGAACGAGGCGTTCGCGGACACGATGGACGCGTACGGTTACGAGTACACGTTCGAGACGTTCGCGGGCGGGCATTACGACCAGTTCGACGACCGGCTGATGGAAGCGGTCGAGTTCCTCGACGGGGCGTTCGACGAGGCCACGGAGGAGCCGGGCTACCTCGTGCTCCTGCCCTACAACGAGACGGTTCCGGCGGAAGGCGGCGTGCTCGAGTATTCGGCGACCGGGATCAACAACGTCGGCCAGACGCTGCCCGGGCTGCACTACTGGGTGAAGGCGGAGCTCCCGGACGGCAGCCTGTTCGGGCCGGTGTTCGACCGCGTGTTCGTGCTGCCCGCGAACGCGCACATGCAGGTGGACCTCTCGATCCAGGTGCCTGAAGGCGCGCCCGCGGGCGGGTACCGGCTGGTCGGCCACATCGGCCCCGCGGTGAACGACGAGTTCGTCACGAGCTCGTACGCGTGGAGCAAGGCGGAAGGCGGCGCGACGGCCACCGCGGGCGGATGGGTGCACAGCCCGTGGCCGGGCGCGGGTAATGCGGCCGCCACCGTCACGGCGACGGCGGAGAGCGAGCTGCCGGGCGCGTACGCGGTCTCGGACGTGTACCCGAACCCGTTCAACCCGACCGCGGCGTTGTCGGTCACCCTGCCGGAACCGTCGGAACTGAGCGTGACCGTGTATGACGCGCTCGGCCGCGAAGTTGCGACCCTTGCGGACGGGACACACACCGCCGGCCGGCACGAGTTCGTGCTCGATGGGTCCGCGCGCACGAACGGGGTCTATTTCGTGCGCGCGACGGTGCCGGGCGAACTGAACGCGGTGCGGAAGGCGGTGCTCGTGAAGTAGTGACGATCAGCCCCAGCACCGCTCACCGATTCCACTCATGAGAACTGAACAAGCCGGCCGACTCGTTTCGCGGTTTCAGGCCGGGACAAATGTGTCAACCAGATGATTCGCGAGCTCACACCGTTCGTCGACCCGACTCCGGAGCCGATCTACTTGACGCCGAAACACAGTCGCTGAACCGCGCCGCGGTCTGTTTTCGTTGAGGCCGCGCCAATTGTGTCATCCTGAACCGCGCCGCGGTCTGTTTTCGTTGAGGCCGCGCCAATTGTGTCATCCTGAACCGCGCCCGCGTCAGTTTGCGGGCGCGAGTGAAGGATCTCGAGATCGAGCGGTACGGATCAGACGTCCCCTCTTGTTCTCGAGATCCTTCACCACCCCTGCGCCGAAACGGGCCGTCGCACGGGGGTTCAGGATGACACGGCTGGGGTGGCCCGGGGCTTGCGCCGGGTTTCATGCACCGTCGGATCATCCGCGCGGGCAAGCCCGCACGGCCGGTACCGTAAGTCGGTACGCTTGCTCGCAAGCGTCCCCCACCGCCGTCCTCCGGGGATACGTACGAAGCACCGCCGGAACGTGTTTCCCGGTCGGATTGCGCGCGCGAAGCGGAGCCGTGTACCTTGCAGGCGGGTTGCGCGAGTGGTGGAACTGGTAGACACGCCAGTTTTAGGAACTGGTGCCGCACGGCGTGCCGGTTCGAGTCCGGCCTCGCGCACGACCGGGGCGGCGCGCGCGTGCCGCCGTATCCACCGACACGAGAGGACGCCGCCGTGACGGACCAATCGTTCCGCAATACTCTGAGCCTCGTTGTCGTCGCCAACGAGTTCCCGGACAGGGAGTATCGCGCGAAGCTCGAGGACGCCCATCCCGGCGAGTACTTCCGCGAGCTCTACCTGCGCTGGCGTGACCTGTTCGACGTGCTCCCGGCGGCGAAAAACGTCGCGTGGCACGAGAAAATCGACTTCCCGGACGCCGGCCTGTTCTACAAGACGATGCGGCTCGTCGTCGAGGCCGATTCGACTCCCCCGGACCTGTACATGGACATCGTCGCGATGACGGAGGGGCTCACGCTCCGCTGGAGCGAGTTCATCAACTTTGTGACCGAGGCGGAGCGGGTGGACTGGAACCGGGTCGCGGACCGGTTCCGTTATCCCGACGAACTCGACGGTGACGGCGGCGCGTGACCGGCCGCAGCCGCACCGGGAGCACGATCTTTGTCCCGGCCTTGCTTCCACTTCCTCCACTTCCAACCTTGCCAATGGGCGCGTGAATACGCTTTGCCCGCTCCCGTTCCGTCGCTGTCGGCCTGTGCTGGCGCCGGACCGGGAGTTGTTTTGTGAACACGGGGGCGAACGGGCCGGTCCGCCCTGCCCGGCGGGCTCCATCTCGCCCCGAGCTCAACAACGGGATTAGTGTGAACGTACAGGAACCGGTCCAGGAGGGATGCGTCGTTCGTGTCGGCGTCGAGCTGGACGCCGACGAGCTGCGGAAGCACATTGACGCAGCCTACGATGAGTTGCGGGAGAGCGAGAACGTGCCCGGGTTTCGGCGGGGCAAAGTGCCGGACTCGGTTTTGAAGCAGCGGTTCGGCAGGCGCGCGCGCCACCAGGCGGCGGAGGGGGCGATTCAGGAGACGCTTCCGGAGGCGTTGCAGCGGACGGAGTTGAATCCGATCGCGATCGACCCGGTGGAGGATATCGAGTACGGGGACGGCGGCGGGTTCAGTTTCACCGCGGTTGTCGAGGTCCCGCCCGAGGTGGATCCGGAGAAGTGGCGCGGTGTCCGCGTCAGGCGCGAGATCCCGGAGATCACCGCCGAAGATGTGGACCGCCACCTCGCTGCCCTGCGGCGTGACCACGCGGTGGTCAGCGAGGCCGGCGAGGATGACGTCACGGAGCTGCACGATCGGCTCACAGTGGACGTTCAGACGCTTGACGAGAGCGGCCTCCCGATCATCGGCAGCAAGGAAGAGGATATCACTTTCGAGCTCGGCGCGGAGTTCTTCGGCACGGGAACTGATGGGAGGCTGCTGGGGATGAAGGTCGGCGACTCCCGCCGGGTGGACGTCGAGCTGGACACCGGCGAACCGGACGGCGAGTCGGGGACTGAACTGTCCGCGTGGAACGTCACGCTGAAGAAGCTGGAGAAAGTCGAGCTGCCGGAGCTCGATGGCGACTTCGCCGCGCAGATCGACGACACGCTGTCGTCGATGGACGCGTTGCGAGAGAAGGTGAGCTCCCAGCTGCACCAGTTCGCGCAGTACCAGGCGAACCAGCGCGCGGTGCAGCGTCTGAAGCAGGCGGTGGTGCGCGCGTACGATTTCGACCTTCCCCCGGCCCTGTACAAGCAGACGGTCGATGACATGGTCGAGCGGCAGCAGGAGGAGGGCGGAGGTGAGTACGACAAGAAGATGCTGCGCATGGTCTTCCAGCCGGTCGTGCGCCAGGAGCTGACGTGGTTTTTCATCCGCCGCGGCGTGATCAAGACGGAGAACATCGAAGCGACGGACGAGGAGATCGAGCAGCACGTCGAGAACTATCACAACTCCCATCCGGAAACGAACCTTGAAGAGTTGAAGCTGCTGTTCAAGAGCGGGGAACGCCGCGAACAGCTCGCAGACGAGATCATCATGGGCAAGGTGATGGAGCTGATGCGGCAGGGCGTGCAATGGGACGAGGAAAAGACCGATTTCATGACGCTTCTGCAGGATCAACTCCCGCCGGTTGAGGATGAGCACGAACATGAACATTAATCAGGAAATGGACGCAAGAGAACGAATCAGGAGCGCTGCCGGCATGGAACCGACCACGAACCAGTTGATTCCGATGGTGATCGAGCAGACCGGGCGCGGGGAGCGCGCGTTCGACATCTACAGCCGTCTGCTCAAGGAACGGATAATCTTTCTCGGAACCCCGATCGATTTTCACATGGCGAATCTGATCATCGCCCAGCTTCTCTTCCTCGAAGCGGAGGACCCGGAGCGGGACATCAGTCTTTACATCAACTGTCCGGGGGGCTCGGTGAGCGACGGGCTCGCGATCTACGACACGATGCAGTACATCCGGCCGGACGTGCAGACGATCTGTATCGGGCTCGCGGCGTCTATGGGCGCGCTCCTGCTCGCGGCGGGCACGAAGAGCAAACGGAGCGCGCTGCCGAACAGCAAGCTGATGATCCACCAGCCGTCCGGCGGGTTCCGCGGTACCGCGGCGGACATCGAGATCCACGCGCGCGAGATTCTCAAGGAGCGCGAGCGGCTCAACCGGATCCTCGCCGCGCACACGGGCCAGGACATCAAGAAGATCGCGAAGGACGTGGACCGCGACAACTTCCTCACGCCCGAAGAGGGGAAGGATTACGGGCTCATCGACAAGATCCAGAGCTCGGGCAAAAAGGACAAGAAGGGAAGCAAGGACAAGAAAGGCGATCAGAAGAAGTCGTCGTAAGCATCTCCGCCCCACGGGGGAAAGGAAACCATGAGCGACAACACCGGCGAACCATCACGAGCTGTCCAGCGCTGCAGTTTCTGCGGACGGGGTGCAGACCAGACGCAGGTGATGATCTCCGGCCCGAAGGGGGTGATGATCTGCGATCACTGCATTCGCGCGTCCAACCAGATCATCCGCCAGAACCAGTCCGCGAAGCATGTGAAGCCGCTGGAGTCGTTTCCCGTTCCCGAGGAGATCAAGTCCCGGCTCGACGAATACGTGATCGGCCAGGAAGAGGCGAAGCGCAAGATCTCCGTCGCCGTCTATAACCACTACAAACGCGTGAACAGCCGCACGATTGACGACGATGTCGAGCTCGACAAGTCGAACATCGTGCTGCTCGGCCCGACCGGCACCGGCAAGACGCTGATCGCGCAGACGCTCGCGAAACTGCTGCAGGTGCCGTTCGCGATCGCGGACGCGACCACGCTCACCGAGGCCGGCTATGTCGGCGAGGACGTGGAGAACGTGCTCGTTCGCCTGCTGCAGGCCGCGGATTATGACGTCCCTTCCGCCGAGATCGGGATCGTTTATATCGACGAGATCGACAAGATCTCGCGCAAATCGCAGAACACGTCGATCACGCGGGACGTGTCCGGAGAGGGCGTGCAGCAGGCGCTGTTGAAGATGCTCGAGGGCACGGTCGCGAACGTGCCGCCGGAGGGCGGGCGCAAGCACCCCGAGCAGAAGCTGATCAGCATCGACACGAAGAGCATCCTGTTCATCTGCGGCGGTGCGTTCGACGGGCTCGAGGACCACATCAAGCGCCGTGTCAACGCGAAGGCGATGGGGTTCGGCGCGGATGTGATGAAGAGCCGGCGCACGACCACGTTCGACTACCTGCGCGAGACGCAGCCGAAGGACCTGATCCAGTTCGGGCTGATCCCGGAACTCGTCGGGAGGCTGGTTGTCGTCGCGGCGATGGCGGAACTGAGCGAGGATGCGTTGTTCCGCATCCTCACAGAGCCGCGCAACGCCGTCGTCAAGCAGTACCAGCGCCTGTTCAGGATGGAAGGTGTGGACATCGAGTTCACCGAGGACGCGCTCCAGCAGGTCGTCGAGCTCGCGCAGGAGCGGAAGACCGGCGCGCGCGCGCTCCGTTCGATCATGGAGCAGGCGATGCTCGAGCCGATGTTCACTATCCCGTCCCGGAAGGACATCGAGCGGGTCGTGATCACGAAGGACGTGGTCCTCGGCAAGGCCGAACCCGAGATCGTGCTCAACGATAAGCGCAAGATTGCCTGAAATGGCCGAGTCCGAAGTCCGCACCGGGGATGAACAGACGCTGACCGCGATCCCCGACCAGTTGCCCGTCTTTCCCGTCAGAGACCAGATCATCTTCCCGCGCATGGTGTTTCCGCTGCTCGTCGGCCGCGAGGGCACGCTGCGCGCGGTCGAAGCGGCGATGATGCACGAGCGCCTCCTGCTCCTGCTCGCGCAGACCGATCCCTCGCTCGAAGAGATCACGTTCGACGACCTCTACCGCGCCGGGGTCGTCGCGAAAGTCGTTCAGGTGATGAAGCTGCCGAACGGGATGGTGAAGGTGCTCGTGGAAGGGTTGGTGCGCGCGCAGGTGAGCGAGCCGGTGCAGCAGGAGGCGTACCTCGCCGCGAACCTGGCGCCTGTTTTCCCGTCCTCCCGCCGGGACATCCGCCTCGAAGGCGCGATGCGGCACGCGATCGCCCTGTTCAAGGACTACGTCCCGCTCAATCGCTCGTTGCCGGACGAGCTGCTCTACAGCATCGACACGTTCAAGGAGCCGGAGCGCGTGAGCGACTTCCTCGCCGCCCAGCTCGAAGTTCCCTACCAGCGCAAGCAGAAGATCCTCGAAGCGGCGTCAACGTACGAGCAGTTCATCGAGATCGCGAACCAGCTCGCGCACGAGATCGAGGTGCTGCAGGTCGAACGGTCGATCGAAGGGCAGGTGCGCGAGCGGATCAGCGTGAGCCAGCGCACCTACTTCCTCCAGGAGCAGCTCCGCGCGATCAAACGCGAGCTCGGAGAGGAGGGGGACGAGGACTACGGTGACGTGCTCGCGTACCAGAAGAAGCTCGCGGAAACCCCGCTCAGCGACGAGGCGCGCGCGAAGGTCGATGAGGAACTCGCGAAGCTGAAGGGGATGCCGATGATGTCCCCGGAGGCGACGGTCGTCCGCAACTACGTGGACTGGGTGCTCGCGCTCCCGTGGGAGAAACGCACACGGGACCGTCACGACATCAGGAAAGCGCGCGAGATCCTCGACGCCGACCACTACGGGCTGGAGAAACCGAAGGAGCGCATCCTCGAACACCTCGCCGTGCTCTCACTGGTGAAACGGATCCGCGGGCCGCTGCTCTGCCTCGTCGGGCCGCCGGGGGTGGGGAAGACGTCGCTCGGCTACTCGGTCGCGCGCGCGTTGCGGCGCAAGTTCGTCCGCATCAGCCTCGGCGGGATCCGTGACGAGGCCGAGATCCGCGGCCACCGGCGCACCTACATCGGCAGCCAGCCCGGCCGTATCATCCAGATGATGAAAAAGGCCGGCGTCGTCAACCCCGTGTTCCTCCTCGACGAAGTGGACAAGATGTCCGCCGACTTCCGCGGCGACCCCGCATCCGCCCTGCTCGAGGTGCTCGACCCGGAGCAGAACCGCGAGTTCTCCGACCACTACCTTGAAGTCGAGTACGACCTCAGCCAGGTGATGTTCATCTGCACCGCGAACACGCGCGACGGGATCCCGCTCGCGCTCCAGGACCGGATGGAAGTGATCGAGCTGCCCGGCTACCTCACCGAAGAAAAGCTGCACATCGCCGAGGGCTTCCTCATCCCGAAACAGTTGAAAGCGCACGGGTTGAAACTGTCGCACGTCCGGTTCACACGCGACGCCGTGCTCCGAATCATCGAGGAGTACACGCGCGAGGCCGGCGTGCGCGAGCTCGAACGGATCATCGCCAAGAGCATCCGCCGCACCGCGCGCAAACGGGTCGAGCGCAGCGAGGTCGGCCGCAGGAAAGAGGTGATCGGCGCGGCGCGACTGAAACCGCTGCTCGGGCGCGCGACACACTACCGGCAGGAGCTCGACCTGAAACCGATGATCGGCGGCGCGGTCGGGCTCGCGTGGACACCCGTCGGCGGCGACATCCTCCGCATCCAGGTGCGGACGATGCCCGGCAAGTTCAAACTCCGGCTCACCGGACGGCTCGGCGACGTGATGAAAGAGTCCGCGCACGCCTCGCTCAGCTACATCCGCTCGCTCGCGCACGAGCTCGACATCCCGCAGCAGATGCTCGACGAGCGCGAGATCCACATCCACATCCCCGAGGGCGCGGTCCCGAAAGACGGCCCGTCCGCCGGGATCACCCTCGCCACCGCCCTGCTCAGCGCGCTCACCAATCGCCAGGTGCGCGGCGACCTCGCGATGACCGGTGAAATCGGCCTCCAGGGCGAAGTGCTCCCCGTCGGCGGGATCAACGAAAAGGTGATGGCCGCGCAACGGTCCGGGATCAAGATGATCGTGCTCCCCGAACGCAACCGCCCCGACTGGGACGACCGCCCGAAAGGCGTCGGCAAGGGCCTCGAAGTGCAGTTCGTGAACAAGATCGACGAGGTCTGGGAGTCGGCGTTCGCCGCGGAAGTCACTACCTGATCCAGTTTCCCGCAGTAGCCCGGGGTCGCCGACCCCGGGGCTACACGGGTGGCCCGGGGCTTCAGGAGTCTGGAGTCTGGAGTCTGGAGATCCGGGTGGCCCGGGGCTCGCCCCGGGTTTCATGTACCAGTGGATGAGCCGCGGTTGCAAGCAACCACGGGCCTGTTCCCACCCCACTCGTGCCCGCGCTTGCTTGTCAAGCGCGGTGCACTCGGGGTGCAGGGACTGCGGTGCCGACCCCGGCAGGGGTCGCAGGTGCATAGCCCCGGGCGTCAGCCCGGGGAAC
>JAANWZ010000098.1 GCA_018263585.1 Calditrichota bacterium
GCGGTGACGGCTGCGCCGTCCCCGCGGGCATGGTTCAAGCTCCGACCTCCGACTTTGACCTCCGAGCTGTGACTTGCTACTTCCGACCTCCGACTATCAAGTGCCGTCCGTGCGACGACACGCGCGACTCGACACCCGCAACTGCGAGCGGGACGCCCTCGCGAGAGGGGGTGCGGGTGAGGCGCACTTTTGCCTCCCGCGCGCGTCGCCTATATTCCCGCTTCGCAACCGCACCCGTTGACGAGGAGGCCCCGATGGCCGCCAAGCCGAAGAGCAGGATGGAGCTGATCGCCTCGCTCGCGAAGCGCCGCGGGTTTGTGATGCCGACCAGCGAGATCTACGGCGGCATCGGCTCGAGCTACGACTACGGCCCGCTCGGAATCGAGATGAAGCGCAAGCTCGCCGACCTCTGGTGGCGCGAGATGGTGCGCAAGCACGAGAACATCGTCGGCGTGGACACGGCGATCATCTACCACCCGAACACGTGGGTCGCGAGCGGCCATGTCGAGGGCTTCACCGACCCGCTGATCGACTGCCGGCAGTGCAAGGCGCGGTTTCGCGAGGACGATCTCGTGGAACGGTTCGCCGGCGGGGTGAAGGGCGCGGACGAACCACCACTCAGCGCGGACGGGAAGCACATCGACCCGGCGCATCCGGCGTACGCGCTCGCGCCGTGCCCGCACTGCGGCACGAAGGGCTCGCTCACCGCCCCGCGCAGCTTCAACCTGATGTTCAGGACGTGGATCGGACCGGTCGAAGAAGCCGGCGAGCAGGTCTATCTGCGCCCGGAGACCGCGCAGGGGATCTACGTCGATTACCCGCAGGTGCAGACGACCGCGCGCCTGAAACCGCCGTTCGGAATCGCGCAGATCGGCAAGGCGTTCCGCAACGAGATCACGCCCGGCAACTTCATCTTCCGCACTCGCGAATTCGAGCAGATGGAGATGCAGTATTTCGTGAAGCCGGGCGAGGAAATCGAGGCGCTGCACTACTGGAAGGACGAGCGTCACGCGTTCTGGCGCGACGCCTGCGGAATTCGCGACGACAACCTGCGCGTGTACGAGCACGCCCCGGACGAGCTCGCGCACTACGCGACGAACGCGTTCGACATCGAGTACCGGTTCCCGTTCGGCTGGGACGAGTTCGAGGGCATCCACAACCGTACCGACTACGACCTGCGCCGTCACGCACAGCATTCCGGCAAGGAACGCGACCTGCAGTACTTCGACGACCAGACGCGCGAGCGCTACCTGCCGTATGTCGTCGAGACATCCGCCGGGCTCAACCGCGGGCTGCTCGCGATCCTGCTCGACGCGTACGACGAGGACGAGGTCGAGGGCAACCCGCGCGTCGTGCTCCGGCTCGACCCGAAGCTCGCGCCGATCACCGCCGGCATCTTCCCGCTGATCAAGAAGGACGGCCTGCCCGAGCTCGCGCGCAAGGTGTACCAGGACCTGCACCGGGAGTTCGACGTGTTCTACGATGAGTCGGGCAACATCGGCCGCCGCTACCGCCGCCAGGACGAGGCCGGCACGCCGTTCTGCTTCACGATCGACCACCGGACGCTTGCGGACCAGACGGTGACGATCCGCGACCGTGACACGCTCGAACAGCCGGAACGGCCGAAGATCGACCAGCTTACGAATGTGCTCCGCGACCGGCTGTTTGCAAAGTGAAACCCGCGGAGAGCTCCAGGCCACGAGGCGCGCGCATCCAGGTCAGCTCACGGCGGCGGTTCCCGTCTCCGCCCGCTCTTGTCCGCCGCGGGGGTGCGTGGTAGTTTTCCGCTGCCCGCCGCTGCCGCGCGGCGGCGCCGGTCGTCGCCGGCGTGACTGCGACCAGTTCCCGACACCCGGGCTCTGTATGCTCAGACGTTTTCTTCAGGCGAAGATACACCAGGCGAGCGTCACCGAAACCAACCTCCACTACGAAGGCAGCCTCACAGTGGACCGTGACCTGCTCGACGCGGCCGGTCTCTTCCCTGACGAGGCGGTGGACGTGTACAACATCAGCAACGGCCACCGATTCGCGACCTACATCATCGAGGGGGAGCGCGGGAGCCGCAAGATCGGTGTGAACGGCGCCGCCGCCCACCTCGCCTCCGTCGGCGACCGGATTATCATCGCCGCCTATTGCGAGCTCACGCCGGATGAGATCGAGAGTCACCAACCCGTCGTTCTCGTCCTTCACGACGACAACCGGATCAAACGCACAGCACACCCCTGATTGGAGGACACTCCGTGGACATTGTCGTCGAGGAAACATCCCCGCAGGATGTTCGCACGCAGGTACTGATCGCCGGCCTGTTCGAGGGCGAGAAGCCGGTGGAAAACGGGCTCGCGCGGCTGGACGCGACGCTCGGCAACCGCATCGAACGCGCGATCGCCGCCGGCGATTTCACCGGGCGCAAGTTCCAGTTGCTCGAGCTGTACGGCGGGCGTGAACACGGCCCGCGGCACATCCTCATCGTCGGACTCGGCAACCGGAAACGGTACAGCGGCGAACGCGTACGGCGCGCGTTTGGTGTCGCGGGCAAACGGGCGCGTAACCAGCGCTGGAACGAGGTCACCGTCCTCCCGCCGCAGAAGGAGCTGCCCGGCGACGACCCGATCGCGGCCGCGATCGCGGCGATGGAAGGAACCGCGCTCGCGATGTACCGCTACGTGCGCCGTTCGCGCGACCTGAAATGCCACCCGGTGATCGAGAAGCTGCACGTCGTCGCCGGCGTGGAAACCGCGCTCGACGGGCTGCGGGCCGCTGCGGAACGCGCATTCGCGACCATCGACGGCGCCTGCTTCGCCCGCGATCTCGTGACGATGCCCGCCGGCGATCTCATCCCGGAGCGGTACGCGGAGATCGCGCGCAAACTCGCCTCCGACCGGATCGAGGTCGAGGTGATCGACGAGAAAAAGCTGCGAGAGTTGAAGATGGGCGCGCTGCTCGCGGTCGGGCAGGGGAGCGCGCACCCGCCGGTGCTCATTCACCTCGCGTACTACCCCGGCGACCTGCCCGAGCGCGCGAAGACGTTCGCAATTGCCGGGAAAGGGGTGACGTTCGACTCCGGCGGCCTCAACATCAAGTCCACCGCCGGCATCCGCGACATGAAGATAGACATGGCCGGCTCGGCGACCGTGATGGGCGTGTTCAAGGCGCTGGAGCGGATCCGGCCGAAGTGCCGCGTGCACGGGTTCATCCCGGCGGTCGAGAACATGACCGACGGCGCCTCGTTCCGGCCCGGCGACATCGTCACCGCGTACAACGGGCTCACGATCGAGATCGACAACACGGACGCCGAGGGCCGGCTCGCGCTCGCCGACGCGCTCGCGTACGCGGTGGAGACATTCAAGCCGGATGCGATGGTCGATCTCGCGACGCTCACCGGCGCGTGCGTGACCGCGCTCGGCCACTGGTGCTCGGGGCTGATGAGCAACGACGACGCGCTCTCGGGCGTGCTGTTCGAGGCAGGGGAGGCGACCGGCGAGCGCGTGTGGCGGCTCCCGCTCTGGCACGACTACCGCGAGCAGATCAAGAGCGAAATCGCGGATCTGAAGAACACCGGCGGCCGTCCCGCCGGACCGATCACCGCGGGCAAGTTCCTCGAGGAATTCGTCGGCGACACCGCGTGGGCGCACTTCGACATCGCGGGCACGGCGAGCGAGGGCCCGTTCAGCTACACTCCGCACAAAGAGCTGGGCACCGGCGTCGGCGTCCGCCTGCTGCTGGAGGCGCTGCAACGGTGGGCATGAACGAGCGGCGGCACGGCGAGCACACGACCCCGGTGTACGATCCGCACCGGGGTCGTCGCATTCGGGCCACCGCGTATCTCGTCGCGCTCACGATGATCTGGGGCCTCACGTTTCCCGTGATGAAGCTCGCCGTCGCCGACACCGACGCGATCCACTTCCTCACGCTCCGCTTTCTGCCCGCGGTTGCGATCCTGTTCGCGTGGCGGATGAGGCGGGGCGGTATTCAGGTCCGGGCGGGTGAGATTGCGGACGAAAACGCCTCGCTCGTCGAAGCCGGACTGCACCCGTTCTGGGTCAGGCTGCGGAACGGGCCTCTGCGCTCAACGTGGCTCCGCGGGATCGTAATCGGGCTGTTCCTGTTCGCGGGGTTCGCGCTCCAGGTCACCGGACTCGAACACACGACCGCCTCGCGCAGCGCGTTCTTCACCGGGCTGCTCGTCGTGCTCGTGCCCGTGCTCGCGCTCGTGCTGCGCACGAGCCGGACGCCGACCGCCGCCTGGTTCGCGCTCGCCCCCGCCGCGGCCGGGGTCACACTGATCGCCGACCCGAAAACCGGAGGGCTGAACCTCGGTGACTGGCTCACTTTCGGCTGCGCGCTCTCGTTCGCGCTGCAGATGGTCATGCTCGAGGCGCTCACGCGCTCGGACCACGAAACCGACGACCTGACATTCGCGCAGATCATCACCGTCACCGTTCTCGCCGGCGCATGGAGCGTGATCGAGGGCAAACCGCTCGCGGTCGAACCGGTCGGCTGGATCGCCGTCGCCTACACAGCACTGTTCGGCACTGTGATCGCGATCTGGCTGCAGACACGGCACCAGCCGTACGTGCCGTCCGGGCACGCGGCGCTCGTGTTCACGCTCGAGCCGGTGTTCGCGGGGTTGTTCGCGTGGGTGCTGATCGGGGATCCGTGGACGCTGCGCGGGTTGATCGGCGCCGCGCTCGTGCTCGCCGCGATGTCCGTCTCCAGCCTCGCGCTCGCGCGGAAGGAGACGGCTGCGGTACGCGAACGAGACGTATGACGGTTGGGGGAGCTCACGCCGCGGCGTGCACGTCCTCGTCCTCCTCGAACTCGAGCGCCGGCTCCATCGCGTGGCCGGCGGCCGGGAGCGCGAGCGGCAGCGAGCTGCGGCCGGCGGCGAGCTTGATCTGCGCGACCACCTCCGCGAGATTCGCGCGCTGGAGAATGCGCGGGCGGATTGTGAACATCAGCCCATCCTCATCGACGAGCGCCCCACTCCGGCTCGCCGTCTCGACAAGACTCCAGCGCACGAGACGGATTCCCCCGCGGTCGATCTCGATGCCGGTGATCCCGTTCGTGTGCACGCAGCTCCCGGAGTTGAAGTAGCAGGGGAGACGGCCTTCTCCGCTGCGCCGGCAACGTTTGCCACGGCTGATCGTCTTGTGCAGGTGCTCGATCGTCGCGCGCGCCTCGTACGGGTTCGGGTTGCTCGCGAGCGTCGCCTCGAGCCGGCGCATGTGGTTGATCAGCTCGTTCTGTTCCGGCAGGTAGCCGAACATGCTCTTGTGCGTGTGGCCGGCGATGAAGAGTTGGCCGCGGTTGCGCGCCCACTGGTACAGGCTCTCCGCGCGACGTGTCCGGATCAGGTGGTTTGTCGCCGCGCGCGCGCTCGTCCACCGGGTGAGACGCTGCAACCAGCGCCAGAAGAAACGGATCGCCGGTTCGCTGATCCACGCGCCGGAGTCGCCGAGCAACTCGCCCTGGTGGCCGTGCGCGACGAACAGGTTGTCGCCGAGCCGGACGCCCGGATAGACAGTGACCGGGCCGAGCTCAGGCCACAGGTGCTTGCGCACCTTTTCCGAGTTCGCCCAGATGTCGTCGTGGTTGCCCCACGTGCGGATGTGCCAGGGCTCGCCCTTGAGCGCGAACTTGCGCTCCACCTCGTACACAGTGTCGCGATAGGCGGAGCGGATCTTGCGCGGGCGCGCCTCCCAGCTCTCCTCCACGTCGCCGTTGAGGATGAGGTGGAAACCGGTGTCGTAATAGTGCTGGAGCGCGTGACAGTAGATCATCTCGTTGCGGGCGAAATCATCGATTCCCCGCTTGCGGTCGGCGAGATGAAGGTCGCTGAAGATGACGTAACGGTCGCGCTTGATGTCGAACGGGACGTGCAGCGAGTTCGCGTAGGCTTCGTCGAGACGCCTGAACGTCCGCTTTCTCTCTCCAATCATCGGGGGCGTCTGTGCTCCTGTTGCTGCGTGCCTGAAGTCAGTACCAGTCTGACCCCGACTGCCTCCGCCGGGGAAACTATAATATATGATCTCTCCGAGGCCACCGGGCAAGAGACTCTGCGCCTCTCTCCCGCGGGAACTCGCCGGTCGGAAGTCGAACCATGCCCGCGGGGAGGGTCCTGCCGAAGCCCGGGCCACCCGTCGCGGGGAGTGTCATCCTGAATCCCCCGCACGTCAGTGTGTGCGCCCTCCGTGTCATCCTGAACCCGAAGCGCCTGTCTGTTTCGGCGCGGCCAAAGTGTGTCATCCTGAACCCGAAGCGCCGGTCTGTTTCGGCGCGAAGGGTGAAGGATCTCGAGAAAGGACGGTCCAGTTGCACCAACCCCGTCCGCTGATCGAGATCCTTCACGGCGCGCGGCACACAAACGGCGCGCTTGTTCAGGATGACACTCGTTCGGTCGCCTGCCGGTCGTCGGGCACGTCTCTCATCCCGCTCAGGATGCTCATCTGCGCCTGCTCGTATATGCGGAGGAACGAATAGACGAATACGTGCACCCCGTTGAGCCCGCTCACACGCACACTCCGCCTCCTCCGGCCCCCTTGTCCCTCCCCCGCACGCCCGCCGTACCTTTCCTTTCACAACGCGCGGCGGAAACCCGCCCGCGTTCGCGAACCAGTGCGGGTTCCGCGGACACACCGGAACGCGCGAGCGACCACCAGCTAAAACCCTGCGGGATTCACGATGGGCAAGACCTTCAACGAGAAGATACTCGCCCGCTACAGCGGGGAGAACGAGGTACGTCCGGGGCAGATCGTCGAGGTGGTTCCGGACGTCGCGATGAGCCACGACAACACGGCCGCGATCGCGAAGACGTTCGAGACGATCGGCGTGGACCGTCTCTACGACCCCGACATCCACCTGATCGTGCTCGACCACTGCGTGCCGCCGGCGAACGCGACATTCGCGAACAACCACAAGGCGATCCGCGCGTTCGTGAAGAAGCACGGGATCAGGCACTTCTACGACATCAACAGCGGGATCTGCCACCAGGTGATGGCGGAGAACGGGCACTGCCTGCCGGGCACGGTGATGACCGGGTCGGACTCGCATTCGACGACGTACGGCGCGTTCGGCGCGTTCGGCACCGGCGTGACACGGTCCGAGACCGCGGTGATCATGGCGACCGGCCGGATCTGGTTCCGTGTCCCGGAGACGATGCGAATGAACCTGCGCGGCGAACTGCCGGAGGGTGCGTATGTGAAGGACGTCGCGCTCCACATCACGGGCACGATCAGGGCGGACGGCGCGCTCTACCGCGCGGTCGAGTTCGCCGGGCCCGCCGCCGCCGGGTTCTCCGTCTCGGAGCGAATGACGCTGTGCAACCTCGCCGTCGAGATGGGCGCGAAGGTCGGCTACGTCCCGCCGGACAGGGTCGTGTTCGACTACCTGGAGGGCCGGGCGCGGAAGGAGTACGAGCCGGTCTATTCCGACGAGGACTGCGAGTATGACTCCGTGCTCGAGTTCGACCTCTCGAAGCTGGAGCCGCAGGTTGCCTGCCCGCACACGGTGGACAACGTGAAACCGGTGCGCGAGGTCGAGGGTGAGTCGATCGAACAGGTATTCGTCGGCTCGTGCAACAACGCACGTCTCGATGACCTCGCGATCGTCGCGCACGTGCTCGAAGGCAAGCGGATCTCGCCGGACACGCGGCTCCTCGTGATCCCCGCGAGCAGCCGGGTGATGCTGGACGCGATGAATCTCGGCTACATCAACCGGATCGTGTCGGCGGGCGGGACGCTGTCCACGCCGGGGTGCGGGCCGTGCATGGGCAACCATCTCGGCGTGCCCGCGCACGAGGAGAAGACGCTGTCAACGAGCAACCGCAACTTCCGCGGCCGAATGGGCAACCCGGAGTCGGAGGTGTTCCTCGCAAGCCCGCACACAGCAGCCGCGACCGCGCTCGCCGGCCGGATCACCGACCCGCGCAACCACCCGGTGGACATGGACCGGATTCGCGAGGAACTGAAAGGGGCGAAACTGACGCCCGAGCTGGCGGCGAAATAGGGGCCGCCGCATATCACCGTATTCTGTCGAGATCCTTCACTGCGCGGGCCTGAAACGGCGAAACGGCTCGGCCCGCTTGTTCAGGATGACACATTGGCGCCCGCCGCCAGTCGCCAGCCGCCGGCCGCCGGCCGGATCACTTGACGAGCACCGCCTTCACCTGCGCGGCGTGGCCGTTCGCGGACGCCTCGATCAGGTAGGCGCCCGCCGCGGCGCGGGAGCCGTCACGCGTGCGGCCGTCCCACGCAAACCGGTGCGCGCCGGCGGAGAGGCGTCCGGAATGGAGCGTCGCGACCCGCCGGCCGAGTACGTCGTGCACTGTGATCTCGGCGCTCCCGGCTTCCATCAGATGGACGGTGACGTTCGTGCCGGCGTTGAACGGGTTCGGCCAGGCGGGATCGAGCGTGAACGACCCGGGAGTTGCCGGCTCCGACCCTGCGTCCGAACCCGGATCTCCCTGCGCCGCCGCGAGCTCGTGCGCACGTTCCGCGTAGAAGAACAAGTCGTTCTCGGAGTCGGCGGCGACAACCGCGAACCTGGCGACCTTCGTCGCGGCCGGGCCGACGTCATCGAGCCGGACCGCGATCAGGTGCGACCAGTCGCTCGCGGATTGGGAGACGGCGAGATCGTCGCCGCCGGAGAGCATCGACAGTTTGTCATCGTCGCTGAACCCGTCGCGGAACACCAACCCGTTGTTCACGGCGCGCACGCCCGAGATCGGGGTGTCATCGAGTGCAACAACTCCGGCGTACCCGGAACCGCCCGCTACGGCGGATCCGCCGGTCATGTACGACAGCCGGAGATCGCTGCGGTAGCGCACGGCGTTGCTCTGGTACGGGTGAATGTCCCAGTCGCAGTAGAGGCCGACGTAGAGGTCGGTTGTTCCGCTCGCGCGGCGCACGTTATACTGGAGGAAGAGGATGTTCTGGCCCTCGGGATACACGGTCGCGGTCTGGGTCACGTACAGCCCGACCGGCGGTACGATCTGCATCACGTCCGTGAAGTCACAGCGCCAGATCTCCCGGTCCTCGAAGCTGCTGACGTTCCGCATCCGGCCGTTGTCCTGCACCTCGAAGTCATAGACCGTCTGGCTCGTGTTTCCGTAGGCGTTGTCCGCGACCCCCGCGCCGTCGCCGATCATCAGCGACCCGTGGAACAGGTAGCCGAGCCGCTTGTCGTTGAGCCGGACGCCGTCCGCCTGGGCGAGGTTGTTGATGTAGTCCTGGTAGCCGAGCGCGCCGAAGTCGGTGATGGAAGCGATCATCTCGCCGGCGTCGAGCGTGACCCACGGCGGATCGACCGGGACCCGGATGGAGAGCGTGTCCCTCCAACCGTCGGCGTTGATCCGGAGCGCGGCCGGCTGTTCCCCGCGGGGCGCGTTCGATGAGGCGAAGAAAAAGAAACCGCCGGTCGTGAACGGGCCCGGTTCGAGATCCGTCGCGGAATACATCCCGCTTACGGTGAGACCGTTGACCAGCGACGTCGCGCTGATTGTCACGTTGTCCGCTGTCGTGCCGGCGAGTTCGATGTCGAAGGTCCCGGTCGCGGATTCGCCCTGTTCGAAGCGGCCGTCGCCGTCCTCGTCGGTGAGGTTCAATCCCGTGAACGCGAGCGCGGGTCGGTCGGCGATCACCGAGCGCCAGGCATCGACAACGCCTGCCGGGGTCGAGAGCCCGTTCCCTCCGCTGATTGCGCGCGCCCCCTGCTGGATACGCGCGAGCGCTTCTTCGCGGGTCAGCTCCGGGTTCTCCGCCTTGAGCAGCGCGATCACGCCGCCGACGAGCGGCGTCGCCATCGAGGTGCCGTTCGAGTAGCCGTAGCCGTTGATCAGCGTGCTGAGGATATCCACGCCGGGCGCGGCCGCCTGCACCCACCAGCCGCGGTTGCTGAACGGCGCGAGCTCATTGTTCACATCCGTCGCGGCGACGCCGATCACGCCCTCGTAACCGGCGGGGTAAGTGATCGCGCTGCTTCCGTCGTTGCCCGCGGCGGCGACGAGGATCGCGCCTTCGCCGAGCGCGAAATCGACCACGTCACGTTCGAACACCGATTCGCGCCCGCCGGCGAACGACATCGAGATCACGTCCGCGCCGTTGATCGCCGCGTAGAGGATGCCGTCCACCGTGTTGAAAATCTGCGTGCCCTCGCCGATGCGGACCGCCATCACCTGCGCGCCGCGGGCAATACCGCTGCCGCCACGCGCGTTGTCGTTGGCCGCCGCCGCGATTCCGGCGCAGTGCGTGCCGTGCCCGGAGTTGTCCACGCCTTCCGGTGCGGTCGGATCGCCGTCCTGCGCGAACGCATCCCAGCCGTAGAGATCGTCCACGTACCCGTTGGAGTCGTCGTCGAACCCCGGCTCGCCGCCGATCTCTCCACCGTTGCGCCACATCACCGCTTGCAGGTCCGGGTGATTGAGATCGACGCCGTTGTCGAGAATCGCGATCACGACGTCCTCCGCGTACGGGGCCTCATCCCACGCCGCAAACGCGTTCACCGCCTCGAGATGCCACTGGAACGAGAGCAGGGGGTCGTCCGGCGCGTCCTCGATTCCGTCCAGGCCGCACGTTTCACGCACCGGGAGCCGCTCGGCATGAGCGACGTCCGGTTGATCCCGCAGCGCCTGCAGCGTCTGCGCGGGGTCCGCGTCCGGGGCGAGCTCGACGCGAAACCAGCGCGCGAGTTGCTCCGACCGTTCCGCGGCGGGCGCGGGGACAGCCGGCGTGACCGCGTCCACCGCCGGCAGCGCCGCCAGCGCTTGCCGCGCACCGCTGTCCAGCTCGCCCGGAACCTCGGCGAACTTGACGAAAAGCGGGGTGCCGGCGGGCGCCGCGGGCGCGAGCAAAACGATCAGCGAGAGCGCGACAGCAAGGCGGAACGCGCGGGCACGGCGGTCAGAGTGGTGTGTCGTGTGTGGATCCGGTGTCGATGAGCGGCTCATGGTCGATTCCCTGCGTCTGGATCGTGCGTCAAGATACACCGCGACGCCGGCGATTGCGCGTGACTCCCCCGCCACGGCGAGATCAGCGGCCGGCATTGAACCGCGCACAGAAACCGGCCGCGGGCGATCGACCTGCGGCGCGACCGGGAACCCGCGCTCAGCGCGCGCGCAACAGGGAGAGCAGCTCACGGTCGAGGTCGGCGCCGCCGCGCGTGCGGTAGTACGCGAGCACCTCCGGGAGCCATTCGGAACGATCGAGTTTGCCGGCGACCTCATTCACGAACCGCTGAATCGGCGCCGGGCGCGGGCCCCATTCGCCGGCGAGCCGGAAACCGTGATCGAGGAGCGCGAGCTTCGGAATCGCGCGCTTGCCGTCCGTGAGCAGGCGGTCCTGCAGGTCGGGACGGCGCTCGCGGAAGAAGATGCGGCAGTCGAAGTTCGGGGTCGCGTCCAGGATGCGGGCGATCCGCGGCAGCGCCCACGACCCGTCGATGCACCCGCGCTGCGTGAGCAGGAGTGCACGCCCGGAGCGGTCGATCGACCCGGCCGCGGCGAGCGTGGAGGCAGGCACATCGTGATAGCGTCTCAGCTCGAGCTCGGGGGAACGGCGGTTCTGCTCGATGTACTGGCGCCAGGTGAGGCCTTTGTTGTATTCGTCTGCGTTGTCGAAGAAGGGCTGTGCTTGCATGCGGTAGATATTCCCCCACTCACATATTCACATATGCTTCTCAGCGTGGAAGGCGCCAGGAACGCTGCACCTCGCTGAGAACGTCCGGACCGTCGGGGAGAACGGACGTGCGGCACTCCATCACGTACAGCCACCGGCCGGATCGATATGCGACGATGAACACGTATTCCGCCGGACCCGGTTGAAAATCAAGCATCTGGTCGGGATCGAGACGGTCGCCCGGGTTCTCACGGGCGGTCGCCGACGGGGTCACGGGTACGGTCCCGAGCACAAACCGCCCCTCTTGCGCTCCCACCTTGTCCAGGTAGTCCCGCGCCACACTTCTCACATATCCGGATATGCCTAGATGCGCAGCAGCGCGCGCAAGCAGCACGGAAACGCGCTCGATTGGCCGCCTGGAAAGGCGGACCACGGTCGCGCTGTCCGGCGACGTCACGGTCACCTCGTCCGCCCGCTCCGCAATCGCCCACTCCGCCGGCGCCGCGAACGAGCCGAATCTCGTCCCCACCGTCCACCACTCCGCGGCCGTGGCGTGTCGAACGGTCAGCGAGAGCCCTGCCGCGACGAGGACCGCGACGGTGACTGCGGCGCGCGCGGGAGCCTGTCTCGAGAGACCGGCGCGGCGGGGACTGAGGCAGCGGCGGCTCGGCCGCGCGCGGCGCGCCGGATCACGGCGTCTTCCCTGTCTCACGGGCACGGACCCTCCGCGAGTGCTGGTTGCACCGGTGCCGGCCTCCGGCTAAATTCGGGCTTGCTTTCCAGCGTATCCAGAGCGATCTCTCATGTAAGACCGGAGTTGAGATGAAACGCACATTCCAGCCGCACAATCGCAAGCGGCGCAACAAGCACGGCTACCGGGCGCGCACGTCCAGCAAGGCCGGGCGGAAACTGTTGAAGCGGCGCCGCGCGAAGGGACGGAAGCGGCTCACCGTGTCGCATGGCTGACGAGTCGCTGAGAAAATATGAGATCCTGCGGGGTCGCGCAGCCTATCAGCGACTCCTGAGCGACGGGGCGAGGGTGCGCGGGAAAGGCGTCACCCTCTTTTTTTCGCCGTCGCCCGATCATATACGCCGGGTCGGCACGCTGGTTCCGCGCCGGCTCTACGGAACCGCGGTCGGGCGGAACCGTGCGCGACGCCGCCTCCGTGAGTTCTACCGCCGCAACCGGGACGTGTTTCCGCTCGGCCATGAGCTGATTATCCGTCTCCACCAGGCCCCGGACGACTGGAACGCGTTTTTCGCGCGGCTCGAGAGGCTGCTCGCGAAGGCCCAGCGGGAGGCGGAAGAGAGACGAGTACCCGATGGATGAGCGAGACGACAACCACTTGCGCGCGCGCGAACCCGGGGCCGGCCCGGGCCTGTCACGGCTGAACCGTGTGCTCGTGCACGGGCTCGTGCTCCCGTTCCTGCGCGTGTACCGGCTCGTGCTCTCCCCGGTGCTCGCCGCGTTTGGCAGCCGCTGCCGGTTCTACCCGTCGTGCAGCGTGTACGCGATGGAGGCGTTTCGCACACACGGCCTGCTGCGCGGGTTCGTCCTGAGCGCGGCGCGGATCGCGAAATGCCACCCCCTGCACCCCGGCGGGTTCGATCCCGTCCCGCCGCGACGCTCCCCCCGGCGGGACGCGGAGACGATTCCCGTGGAAACAGACTGACACGCACCCCCGCGACGGGTGGTCTCGGTGAGGAACCATGGACCGGAAAACGATTCTCGCGTTCATCCTGATCGGCGCCGTCATCTTCCTGATGCCGTACTACTTCCAGGTGGTGGCGCCGGAGCAGCCCGAGCAGCCGGCGACCACGGAACCGCCGGCGACGACTACGCCCGCCGAAGAACCGATCCCCGATCAGACGCGCCCCGGGACGGTCGCCGGGGAAGAGCCCGCGCGCGAGCAGACGCGGGATGAATACACCCGCGAGCGGGTTTCCGGCGGACAGGGGGCGGGCGGTGAGCGCGGCGTCGAAACCCCCGCCGACACCGTTCGCGTGCGGCGACTCCGTGTCGAAACGCCGCTGTACACGGCCGAGTTCAGTTCGCGCGGGGCGACGGTCCGTTCCTGGCGCGTGCTCCCGACGAAGCCGTACCTGATGGAGACGGAGGAGCTCGTGCGCGAGCAGTTCGCGGGGCGCAACCTGACGCTCACCGCGCGCGGCGGGCTCGGCCTGCTCCGCACGAGCGAGCGCGTGTTCGATGTCACCGGCGGCGGGATTGAGCTCGAGCCCGGCGACGCGCCGGACTCGCTCGTGTTCACGCTCCCGCTCGGCGAAGGGCGCTGGTACCGCGAGACGTACGTGTTTCACGCCGACCGGTACATGATGGACGTGCACATCGAGAGCCGCGGCCTCGGCGCGGAGACCGGGGCCGTGTCCGCGATGTTCGGATGGGGCGGCGCGCTCGCGAGCACCGAGATCGACACGAGCCAGGACCTCTACTACACGAAGGCGGCCTACTACATCGGCTCGAGCAAGGAAGAGCTGAAGTCGAACGGCAAGGAGTCCGAGGAGCTGGCGGGAACCGGCCCGACCCGCTGGGTCGCGCAGCGGACGAAGTATTTCGTGATGGCGCTCGTTCCGGACGAACCCGCCGAGGGCGCGTTGCTCGCCACCTGGCCGGACAGCCTCTATTACGGCGACAATCGGCCGAAGCTGTTTGAAACCAACCTTGTGCTCAATATGACGGAAGGTGACCTCGACGAGCATATTCAGTTCTATCTCGGCCCGCTCGAACAAGCCCACCTGAGCCGGATCGATAAAACGCTCGATGAGATGATCTCATGGGGCTGGAAAATCATCGAGCCGTTTTCAAAGGCGGTGTTCCACACACTTGTGTTCATGCACAAGTTTATCCCGAACTATGGCGTTATTCTCATCCTGTTCGCGATTTTCGTGAAGGTCATCGTGTGGCCGCTCACGTATAAATCGCACAAATCAATGAAACGCATGCAGATGCTGCAGCCTGTGTTGAAGCAGACGCAGGAGAAATACAAGGACAACCCGCAGCGGATGCAGAAAGAGGTAATGGCGCTGTACAAGCAGCACAAGGTCAATCCGATGGGCGGATGCTGGCCGATGCTGCTGCAAATGCCTCTTTTCTATGCGTTGTTTATCGTATTTCGTTCGACGATCGAGCTTCGCGGCCAGCCGTTCGTGTTCTGGATCAACGACCTCTCGATGCCGGACGTGTTGATCCAGCTCCCGTTCTCTATCCCGCTCTACGGCGACCACATCGCGCTGCTCCCGATCGTCATGGCCGTGAGCACGTATCTCCAGTCCCGCTCGACGATGACCGACCCGAACCAGAAGTTCATGACGACGCTGATGCCGGTCATGTTCATCTTCCTGTTCAACAACTTCCCGAGCGGGCTCACCCTCTACTACACGCTGTTCAACCTGCTCAGCTGGGGCCAGCAGAAGCTGATGAAGCCGAGCGACCCGGAGCTCGAGGCGGCGGTGCAGAAGCACCACGAGGAGCAGGAGAAGGAACGGGAGCGCGCGGAACGGCGGCGCCGGAAAAAGGAACGGTCGTGAGCTGTGAGTGACCGGCGTGACTCCTATGGCGACCCGATCGCGGCGCTCGCAACCCCGGCCGGGCGCAGCGCGCTCGGGATCGTACGCATGAGCGGCGAACGGGTCTGGGAGATCGCCGCGCGCGCGACCGGTCTCGGCGACTCCTTCCACAGCCTCGCCCCGCGCCGCGCGGAACTGGTCACGATCCTCGGGGAGCGCGGCGACCCGATCGACGAGGGCGTGATCCTACCGTGGCGCGGGCCGCGTTCCTCCACCGGCGAGGACATGGTCGAGTACATCGGCCACGGCAGCCCTGAGGGGCTGCGGCTCGTACTCGAACGGTTCCTCGCGCTCGGCGCGCGACCGGCGGAGCCGGGCGAGTTCACCCGCCGCGGGTTCATCAACGGCAAGCTCACGCTCGACCAGGCGGAGTCGGTCGCGTCGTACATCGATGCGAAGACGTCGGCGGCGGCGCGTGCGGCGGTGCGCGTGTTGCTCGGAGGCCTGAAGGCTCGGGTGCACGCGCTCCAGAATCGTCTCGAGGACGACCTCGGTCTCGTCGAGCTCGAGCTTGACTTCAGCGAAGAGGAGCTGCGCGTGTTCGACCGCGGGCGGTTCCTCGCGGACGTGCGCTGGATGCGCAGCGAGATCGCCGGACTGCTGCAGCAGGCGCGCGCGAGCCGGTACCTGCGCGAAGGGGTGCACGTCGTGATCGCCGGTGAGACGAACGCCGGAAAATCGACGCTGTTCAACCGGTGGGCGGGGCACGAGCGGGCGATTGTGAGCGCGACCCCGGGCACGACCCGCGACTACATCGACGCGGCCGTTGACTGGCGCGGGCTCCCGGTCCACCTTTACGACACCGCCGGGCTGCGCGCATCCCCGGAGGAGATCGAGGCGGAGGGGATGCGCCGCACACGCGAACTCGTGGACCAGGCCGATGTGCTGCTCTGGCTTGTCGCGCCGCCGGAGTTCGCGCTCCCTGACCCCGGCTGGCGCGAGGACGACCGCCTGCTGCTCGTGCGCAACAAGAACGACCTGCCCGGCGAACCCGGCGCCGTCGCGTTCACAGCCGAAATCTCCGCGACCACCGGCGAGGGCGTGCAGGCGTTGCAGCGATTGATCGCCGGCCGGATCCTCCAGGGCGCGACGATCGACGACAGCCTCGCGCTCGAACAGCGGCACGTACACCGGTTTCGCGAAACGGACGAGGCGCTTGCGCGGGCCGGTGAGCTCGCGCAATCAGGAGAGAGCGAGGAGTTGATCGCGGCGGAGCTGCGGCTCGCGGATGACGCGCTCGGCGAGATCACCGGCCGTGCCGGCGGCAGCGAGCAGTTGCTCGACCGCATCTTCTCCCGTTTCTGCATCGGGAAATGAGCGAGAACTGTGAACCTCATGCGCCTCCAGGCCACCTCTCACGGGGGTCAGGGAGTTCTTGTTCCACGTGAAACACGTCTCCGCCGCAGCCCGGGAACCGGGCCTCCGGCGCACGCGTGAAAGCGGACCGGTTTCGTGT
>JAANWZ010000099.1 GCA_018263585.1 Calditrichota bacterium
CTTCCGATCTCACGTGAACCTGAAATGTAGGGCGCGCGGCGGGGGGAGTGGCGCCTACGCTCGTAGAACACGACACCTCTGAGGACGTTCTTGTCGGAACGGGTCGGAGAATCCCGGCCTGCGAGCAGGCGCGGGGCATAGTCAGTGTCGTGAAACCGCGCCGGCGGAGCCTGCGCGGGCATCGTCGTCAGCTCATCTGAGGACAGCTCGCCGGCTCACAGATCGAGCGTGAGCAGGTGGATGTCGCCGGCGTACGCGCAAACCCCCTCCGGGATCGTAAACCGCTCGACCCGCGCGCGCGGATCGGCGAACGCCGCACGCAGATCACGCGCCTCCGGGAAGAAGTGGAGGTGATAGTCCTCGGTGTAGGGAAGGTACTGCTGGCGGGGTACGAGCACGATCAGCCGCTGCCGGCACACCCGTTTCAGCTCCGAGATCGCCGCGTCCAGGTCGCGCACATGTTCGAGCACGTGCGTCGAGACGACGACCTCGAACGCGCGGTCCGCGAACGGGAGCGCCTCGAGAAACGCCTGCACGAGCGGGACATTCGGGCCGAGACGTTCGCGCGCGCGCACCAGCCCCTCGCCGGAGAGGTCGGCGCCGAACCGGCGGCGCGCGGCGCCGGCGAGTGCGGCGAGCAGGTAGCCGTCCCCGCAACCGGCGTCGAGCAGCGTGTCGCAACGCTCGCCGCGCTCCCGAATGCGTTCGAGGTCTTTCGGCGCGAGGTCCTGCTCTTCCCAGTGCTCCCACGACCTGTCGTACGTCTCGACCCAGTCACGGTCACTGCTCCCGCCGGCGCGCCGCTTCCACTCGAGGTCGAACCAGTCCCCGTGACGGCGGCGGATCTTCCCGCGCGAGACGAGCCGGTTGACGAGGTGATGCGCCCAGCGCGGGAGCAGGCGTTTGGCCGTCGTTTTCATCTCAGCTTCCGCAGGTTTCGTCGGCGCGTCGCGTGCTGCGGGCTTTATGTGCCGTCTTGTCCCTCGCGCGGGCAAGCCCGCACGGGCAGCACTGGGGACGCTTGCCAGCAAGCGTCCCCGGAGTCAGGGACACCCTTGCCCTTGACTTCAGTCAAGGATGGGATGAGCCGCGGTTGCAGGCAACCGCGGGCCTGTACCCGTTTGCCCGGCGCGCGCGGTTTCGTACTTTATCGCTCGTTTCCCGTCACGGCTCCCGCGACCGGCCGGACGGTGAGGGCGACAGGCCCGGCGAGGCCGCGCGAGCGCAGGGGACCATGACGACATCGACCAGCGAGACAACTCCGAACCCGACCGATCCCGCCCCGGAGCCAGTTGAGAGCGCGCCGGGCATGCACCTGCGCCGCGGGCGCGGGCGCGGGCGGCAGATGCTCCGCAACCTGATCACCAACCTGATCACCATCTTCCTCCAGATGGTGCTCGGGATGATGCTCACCCGCTACCTGATCCACACGCTCGGCCCGGCTGAATACGGAGTCGTTCCACTCTCGTTCCAGGTGGTCGCGTTTTTCACCCTGATCACGATGAGCGTGAACTCGTCCGTCGGCCGCTACCTCACGATCGAGATCACGCAGGACGACATCGCCGCCGCGCGCACGACGTTCAACTCCTCGTTCTGGGGGCTGATGCGTGTGTTCGCGGTGCTCGTCCCGGTCGGGCTCGTGCTCGCATGGTTGTCACCGCATTTCCTCAAGTACGCGCCCGGGGCGGAGGCTGCCTCGCAACGTGTGCTCTACGCGGTCGTGTTCTCGTTCTTCACGATCACGACGAGCAGTTCGCTGATGATCACAGCGTTCGCGCGCAACCGCCTCGACCTGCAGAACTACGTGCGCATTAGCTGGCATGTCGTGCGCACGACCGTGCCGTACGTGATGATCGGCGTGCTCGGCTGGGGGCTGGACGGGGTCTCGGTCGGGATCATCCTCGGCTCGCTCACCCATCTCGCGCTCAGCGTCCGCACCTGGCGCAGGCTGAACCCGGAGCTCCGGCTGAGCCCGAAGCTGTTCGACAAGCAGCGCTTCCTCGATCTCGCGGACATGAGCGTGTGGCTGATGGCGGACAAGGTCGGCCGCATCCTCCAGTTCAGCTCGAGCATCATCGTCGTCAACATCATCCTCGGCCCGGAGGCGGCGGGACGCTACGGCGCGATCATGATCTTCGCGCGCAGCCTGATCATGTACAACCGGTCGATGCGGATGGTCGCGACGCCGGTGATGTACTCGATGTACGGGCGCAGGAAGTACGACGAGCTGCGCGGTTTCCTCGTCAGCTTCGTGCGCTTCGAGGGAATCATGATGGCGCTTCCGCTCGGGGCGCTGATCGTGCTCGCGGAACCGCTGCTCGAAGTGTGGCTCGGGCCGGAGTTCACCGACCTCGCGCCGGTGGTCAACCTGCTGCTCGTCGGGTTGATCCTGACGATGCCGATGATCCCGGTGCGCACGATCTTCGCGGCGAAGAAGAGAGTGAAGCTGCCCGGGCTGCTCTCGATGGGAACCGGGGTCGTGAATATCGCCGTCTCGATCTGGATGATGCACCCGGACGGGCTCGACATGGGGCTGATCGCGGTCCCGATTTCCGCGCTGCTCACCACCCAGCTGAAGAACTTCCTGTTCGTGCCGCTGTATGCCGCCCATCTGATGGGAAACCGCTGGCACACGTATTTCGCGCCGCTGATCCGGATCACGATCGCGTACGCGTTCATGCTCGCGTTCGCATACGGCCTGCGCCTGCTGATCGACCCGCACTCGTGGCTCGCGCTGCTGCTCGTCGCCGCGATCGCGACCGCGATCTACCTCCCGCTCGCCGTGAAGGTGTTCCTCAGCGCGGCGGACCGCGAGCATGTTCGTCAACTCAAGCAACGCCGCCGGCGGCGGCCGGACACAGAAGCGGCGGTCGAAACCGACGGCGACACCGGGTTCGAGTGATCGCTGAAGCGAACACGCGGGTTCAACAGCTAATGAGACGGACAACCCGGACTGATTGTCTTGCCCTTGACTTCAGTCAAGGATAACCACGCGTTGAATACCGTGCCGCCCTTGTCCTTGACTTCAGTCAAGAATAACCACGCGTTGAATACCGCGCGGTCCGGGGGTTCACCCGGATCTCACCCACTCGCCGCGAGATACGCCTGTTTCATCGCGAGCGCGCCCTTGTCCTGAGTGTTGCCCGCCTCGCACACGACCCACGCCGGGTAACCGTTTTTCGCCACCGCCTCGGCGAGTTGTGTCGCCTCCGGCAGCCACGGTTCCCCTTCGACAAACCGGTCGCCGTCGGCGTCCTCCGCAGAGATCCGTTCCCCGTAACGGCGGTGGCTGATCTCCCCTTTCGGCCCGTACTGGATCGGGGTGACATGGAAATGGACCAGCGGCCGGTCCTCCGGTTCCACGTGCCGCTCCAGCCACTCGAACGCGCCGAGGTAGTCCTCGACCGTCGTGAACGTCCACCCGTTGTCGGTGTCGAGCTCGCTGAGCTGGCGCGCGTGCAGGTGGCCGAAATCGACACACGGCCGGCACCTCTCCACCTCGCGGCAGATCGCGAGGATCTCCGCGAGCGACCCGAGCTGGGCGAGCTTGCCCGCGGTTTCCGGGTAGACATCGACGCCGTCCGGGAGCGCGGAGCGGATGAACCGGTCGATGTTCTCGATGAACCGCGCGAGCGCGCCCTCACGGTCGCCGAACGCCGAGCCCGGGTGGAGCACGACCCGTGACGCGCCCGCCTTCGCCGCGAGCGAACACGTCGTTTCGAACCGCTTCAGCGAACGGTCGATCACATCCTGTTTCGGCGACGTGAACACGGTATAGTAGCTGCCGTGCACGGTGAGCGTGATCCCGAACCGCTCCGCCCGCTCGCGATACTTCTCCGCGGTCTCCGGCTTCGTACGCGGGCCGTATGTCATCTGCAGCTCGAGCAGATCGAGCCCGATCTCGTCGAGCCACTCCGGCCCGTTGAGCCGGTCACGGCGGTACTTGGTCTCGAAAAACGAGGGCGGAAACCCGGCAACTCCTAAAGTCGGAGAAGCCAATTATGAACTCTCCCCTGGTTTCTTGACTACTTTCAACTCACAAAGCAACCTATATCTCCATCTTGCTAGTGCATCCTTACCAAATCGCGAGGAGTCACTAATTCGGTTGCCTTCGACGTCATAAGACCGGATTTCAGTATGGAAATAGTTCCTTCTCAAAGGTACATGGCGGGGACTGCTGTAGAATGGTACACCCTCATCGAAATGAGGACTTGGAAGCTGACCAGCCGAAAACTGCGCGATGCCCCAATCGTGGTAGTTTCCAGCAGGGCTTATCAGCACAAACTCAGGACGTCCTCCGTGTTTTGAACGATTGCATGACATGTCAGGAAGAGTAACTGCGTTTATGTGAACCCGCTCGCCGACAAACAGCCCAAGAGGAAAGCGGCGAAAGAGTAACTCCGAGTCTTCGTAACGATTATCAATTTTGCAATCATGATATGAACTATACATAACATTAGGAATTGTGTGCATGCATCCCCCTTCTTATTCTATCAACTATCGAATCAAGACCGCTCTCGATCAAGAATTGTTCCGTAACCGGATCAAAAAAGTTGGGGACGTTAGCATAACTGATTAGAAGATTATCTCCATCGTTGTAGAATTCGACGACAACGTTTCTTTTGCCTTCAAAGACTAACGCCGTCCCTCCAATTGCAGACGGCTGAACATCGGTAGGAATCAGACCTTGATCCACTAGTTTCTCAAGCAGTTGTTTGGCTCTGCGGATAGACGTGACGTTCGGTCGGGGAGCACCGTACGAATCCCAATTGTCGGACAGCTTTGAAAAACTACTGAGCTTACGTTGAAGTATAACGCCCAGCACATACGTCGGAAGGGGAGTTATTCCGGAGTCACTCACGGGTTCAGAAGCAATAATTGGGGACATCTGAGGCATACTGGTATCATCCAGCCTGTATTTCGGGCCGCCAACTACAGAAGAATGCTGAGAAGGGTTCGGAGGATCCTGCAGAGGTAGTACTAGTTTCATTATTGGTCCCTACGTTCTCTTGTGCTGTTGTCGTTCTCTCGTGCTATGGATTGTGCGACATCGGCCTGACGTATTAACCAGGTTCCTACGGAGCGCGCTATGTCCGGGGTCATGAGCGCGGTTATTTCCAGTTCGCGACGTACGTCTTCCGTCGATTCCATTGAGACTATATCACCGAGTGTACCATCACGATTGACGCTGTACCGTACAACGCGTGGAACACCCCGGGGCTCCGAGAAGAAGCCTGCAGAGACAAGACCCTTCGGGCTTGGACCGCCAACGCAACCGTCAACGTGAACGACGCGATGCTGGCTAGATCCGGAGTAATGAATGTCCACCTCGTGGGGAATACTGGCAGTCTGCTCTTTGCTGGATTTCGTGTTCACCTGTGACCTCCTCTCCCTTGCGTGCCGAATGCAATACTACGGCAATACGGACTGAGTTTCAATATCGCGTGATATTTGCGTGGAATCCGAAGCTACACCGGGAACCGACTCAAAGCAGCCACCCCTGCAGGATTTGCTCAACCAATCCAACAAACCCCCGCCTGTCGGCGAGCAGGTTCTTGGCGGCGCCGATGTCTTTCGTACCGGCGGTCGCGAAATCGGGTTTGCCGCCGCCGCCGCCGCCGGCGCGTTTCGCGACCGCGCCGACCAGTTTCCCCGCCTGCAGGCCCTTTTCGATCAGGCCTGGGGTGACGACCGCGACGAACATGTAGGTCTTTTCCATCTGCGCGCCGACGACGCCGAACCCTTCCCGGCCCGCCTCCCGCAGCCGCTCGATGATCCGGTCGCCGGCCTGGTGCAGGCCGTTCCGGTCGGAGACGGCGTCGGTGTGCGCGAACACGGCGGTCACGGTCTCGCCCCGGAACTCGATCTGCTCGCCCCAGTCGGCGAGCATATCGACCGAGCCCTTGAGCGCCGCGCGCTGCAGCCGCTCGATCTCCCTGCGCAGCTCCTTCTGCCGCTCGAACAGCTTCACGATCTTAAGGCTGGGATCTGACCCGGCGGAGCCGACGGCCTCGACTACCCTGCGCAGCGTTTCGCGTTCCTCGTTCATCTTCTCGTACGCAACTTCGCCGGCGGTGCATTCGACACGGCGCACGCCCGCGCTCAGACCGGTCTCGCTCTCGATCCGGAACAGGCCGGCCTCGCCGGTTCGCTTCAGGTGCGTGCCGCCGCACAGCTCGCGCGACACGACCCCGCCGCTGTGCTCGTCGCCGATCGTGATCACGCGCACCTCGTCCTCGTACTTCTCGCCGAACAGCGCGATCGCGCCGGCCGCCTTCGCCTCCTCCAGCGACATGTACGAGGCGGTCACCGGCAGGTCGCGACGGATGTTCTCGTTCACAATCCGCTCGACGCGCGCGAGTTGATCCGGCGACGGCTTCTTCACGTGCGTGTAGTCGAACGTCATCCTGTTCGGCTGCACCGACGACCCGGCCTGGGAGACATGCGTGCCGAGCACCTCGCGCAGCGCCGCCTGCAACAGGTGCGTCGTCGTGTGATGCGGGAGAATGCGCCGGCGGCGGTCTTCGTCGATCACCGCCTCGAGCCCGGTCGGGTACGGCGCGCCTCCAACCCCGTCACGCCCGCGGTCGCTCGTCAACGGCTGATCTTCGTCCGGCGACGAGACGAGCCGCGCGTAGTGCACCCGGCGGTCGCCCTCCATCTGCACATCATAGACCTCGAACCGCCGGCCGTCGTCGGCGGAGATCGTGCCGTGGTCGGTGACCTGCCCGCCGGCCTCCGCGTAGAACGGGGTCTTCGCGAGCACGAGCGCGTATTTCGTCTCGCCGCCGTCGTCGAAACGCCTGGTCATCCGCAACTCGGTTGCTTCGCGGTGAGAGAAGTACCCGGTGAATTGCGAGTGCGGGCCTTCGCTAACGGTCTCGAACTCGGCGTCCGCGTTCGTGAACTTCGCGCCGGCGCGGGAGCGCTCCTTCGCCTTCTCCATCTCGCGCTGAAAGCCCTCGACATCCACCTCGATGCCCCGCTCGCGAGCCATCTGCTGCGTGAGATCGAGCGGGAAGCCGTAGGTGTCGTAGAGTTTGAAGGCGTCCGCACCGGAGATGTGTCCCTCACCGGCGACCTCGCCGAACACGGCGAGCCCTTTGTCCAGCGTCCTCAGGAACGACTCTTCATCCGCCCGGATCACGGTCTCGATGTGCTGCTGCCGGTCGCGCAGTTCGGTGAAATGGCCGCCCATCGTTTCCACGAGCGCGGGGACGAGTGTGTGCACGAACGGGCCGTCGAAGCCGAGCTCGCGCACGAACCGGCTCGCACGCCGCAGAATCCGCCGGAGCACATACCCCCGGCCCTCGTTGCCCGGCAGCGCCCCGTCCGCGATCGCGAAGCTGAGCGAGCGCAGGTGATCGGCGATCACGCGGTGCGGGATGTGGATGCCGGCGGGTTCGTAGGCGACGCCCGAACGTTCCGCGATCTCCTCGATGATCGGCGCGAACAGGTCGGTGTCGTAGTTCGATTCGACGCCCTGGAGCACGCGCGCGATCCGCTCGAGCCCTGCGCCGGTGTCCACGTGTTTCGCGGGCAGGTCGTGCAGCTCGCCGCGCTCGTCACGGTGATACTGGATGAACACGAGGTTCCACAGCTCGACAAACCGTCCGGACTCGCTGTTCGGCGCGTCGTCCTCGATGAACGGCTTGCCCGGGGCCGGCTCGCCGAGGTCGAGGTGGAGTTCGGTGCACGGCCCGCACGGCCCGACCTCGCCCATCTCCCAGAAGTTGTCCGCGTGCCCGAACCGGCTGATGTGAGCCGGGTCGATGTCGGTCTCGCGCTCCCAGAGACGGTGCGCCTCGTCGTCCTCGGTGAACACGGTCGCGTGCAGCTTCTGCTTCGGCAGCCCGTACACGTCGGTCATCAGCTCCCACGCCCAGCGGATCGCCTCCGGCTTGTAGTAGTCGCCGAACGACCAGTTGCCGAGCATCTCGAAGAACGTGTGATGGTTCGGGCTCGGACCGACTTCCTCGAGGTCGTTGTGTTTGCCGGAGACGCGGATGCACTTCTGGCTGTTGACCGCACGTGTGTAATCGCGGGCGCCCGTTCCGAGGAACACGTCCTTGAACTGGTTCATCCCCGCGTTGATGAAGAGCAGGGTCGGGTCGTCCGCGGGCACGACCGGGCTCGACTTGACGAACGTGTGCCCGCGCTGTTTGAAAAACTCGATGAACGCCGTGCGGATCTCGGCGGACGTCATGCGCGACCTCCGTGGAAAACCCCGGCCGGGACAGGGACGGCTCCGGCCGGGGTCGTATCGGTTGACAGATCGAATCGAGAGACGGGAGTCGTTGTCAGCGTCTCTTTCGCGAACGAGTGCCGGAGAGCGGCCCGGATTTCGCACGCGGCCGATCGCGGCCGGTTGCACGGCGCACGACCGCGACGAGACCGTTGATGAGCAGCGCCGCGAAGATGACAATTCCAAGCGGGTCGGCGGCGGTGGTGCGCAGGTTCGCGATCATCGCCGCGAGCCCGACGAGGCCGACAAAGCCGGCGATCAGGGCAAACGGGCCGCCCATCGGTCAGGACTTGTCCTCGTCCCCCTCTTCCTCCTCGCCTTCGCCGCCGGAGCCCTCATCCTGTTCGCTCTCCGCGCCGGAGGAGGCGGGTGCGGCGGAAGGCTCGGGTTCGGCGGGCTCGAGGTCGTCGCCCGCCCACGCGTCCTCCAGCTCGTCATCCCGGTACGGCTTCGGCAGGAACTTGTCGAGCAGGAACACGGCGAGCGCGATCAGCGCCCCCATCACCAGGAGGAACTTGAAGAAGGAGAACTTCTTGCGAGACTTGCTCATCGTCGCCTCTCTCGGTTTCGCCACAGATTGGAACGCCCTCGGGGCCGTCTCCGCGACCCGCCGGGCGGACGTTGTCACAGTTTCCGCGCCGCGTTCCGAGAAGGAACGTACATCTCCCGCGACCTTCCTGCCAAGATCGCCGGCCTCCTCGCGCACGCGGTGCACATCCGCCTGCAGCCGGGACCACGCCCACATCAGCGCGCCGCTGATCACCCCCAGTTTCGTCAGGCTGCGGATAAGGTTCTGCCGATGCTGACCGAGCACCTGTCGCTCCCCCGTTTTGTCCGGGGCGCACCCGCGAGACGTACTTCCCATCCCCTGATACGCAACGACACCGGCGCCCCGTTCCCGCCGGCATGGTGGAATGTACCGAGAGAGCCTGTGCAACCCAAGGTTCAATCGAACGGACCGCTCTCAGTGCCGAGGCCGGCGAGCAGCTCGCCGATCAGCTCGTGCTCGAAGCCCCGAACCGCGAGGTGACGGGCGAGCCGGGCACGCTGCTTCGCCGTCTCCGGCCGGCCGTTCGCGTCAACCCAGCGTGCAACCACGGCGCGGGCGTGTTCGCGCTCGAGCTCGTCGTCCCACGCGACCGCGAGCGCGGCGGAGGCGAGCGCGGAAGGGAGGCCGTGCTCGATCATCCGCGCGAGCGCCTTCGCGCGTCCCTGACCGCCGCGACGCGCCTCCTGCTCCGCCCAGGTCGCCGCGGTGCGCTCGTCGTCGACGTAGTTCAGTTCGCGGAGACGGGCGAGCGCGCCGTCAATCTCGCCGGGCGGGTGGTCACGCTGTGCCAGTTTCCGGCGCAGTTCGGCCGTGGAATGGTCACGGCGCGCGAGCAGACGCAGCGCCCGGTCATACGCGGAGAGGTTCGCTCGCGGTTTGTTCACGGACACGGGTTCTCCGGGCTGTGCGCGAGCCCGCACGGACGATGTGCGCATATTCTGGGGAGGTTTGCTGGCACCCGGTTGTCCCTTTGGCTCAGCCGCGAGCAATGTCGCGGGTGGCAAGTGTGTCATTCTGACCGAAGCCCGACGTCCGTTTGTCGGGCGAAGGGAAGTTTATCCTGAACGCAGTGAAGGGAAGGTCGAGCTTCGACAAGGGTGGGGGGATACGATGAAACTCGTGAAACAACCCTTGGATAACTTGGACCTTCTTCACCCGCTTTCGCGCAGACAGACGCGCGAAGCCGGGTTCAGAATGACGGCTCGGCCGCCCGGATGCGATCTGAGTTCCCTCCATGCACGTGGCTGAGCGAACTGCATAACCGAAGTGCTGGCAAAGGTCCCCGGAGTTTCGGGACCAAACATGCCCGCGGCGACGCCCGGAAAAGCGTCACCGCGGACCCGCCCGCTCGCGATACCGGTCGCTTGATCCGCGGTGACGGCTGCGCCGTCCCCGCGGGCATTGCTGCGAGCAGGGGACGCTTGCGAGCAAGCGTCCCCGCCGCCGCAACCGCGCGGGCGAGCCCGCACGGACGGGACAGACTTGGATCAGCTCAGCCGCTATTGCTCGCTGGCGCCGCCTTCGTCTTCGTCCTTCGCGGCCGCCTTCCCGGTCTCTTTGCCCGCTTTCTCCCCGGCGCCGTCGCCGGAACGAGGTTCCATTCCCAACTGTTCCCGGATCTTGCCTTCCAGTTCCTCCATCAGCTCCGGGTTTTCCTCGAGGTAGATGCGCACGCGTTCGCGCCCCTGCCCGAGCCGTTCGTCGCCGTAGCTGAACCACGTGCCGGAGCGGGTGAAGATCTCCGTCTGCAGCGCGAGGTCGATGATGTCCCCGCTGCGGCTGATCCCCTTGCCGTAGAACATGTCGAACTCCGCCTCGCGGAAAGGCGGCGCGAGCTTGTTCTTCACAACCTTCACCCGGGTGCGGTTGCCGATGATGTTCTGGCCTTCCTTGATCGACGCGATGCGGCGGATGTCGAGACGCACGGAACTGTAGAACTTGAGCGCCTTTCCGCCGGTCGTCGTCTCCGGGTTCCCGAACATCACCCCGATCTTCATCCGGATCTGGTTGACGAACACGAATGCGGTTTTCGACTTCGACACGGTTCCGGCGAGTTTGCGCAGCGCCTGCGACATCAGCCGCGCCTGGAGGCCGACATGCGAGTCGCCCATCTCGCCCTCGATCTCCGCGCGCGGAACGAGCGCCGCAACCGAGTCGAGCACGATGATGTCGAGCGCACCGGAGCGCACGAGCGTCTCCGCGATTTCGAGCGCCTGCTCGCCGGTGTCCGGCTGGCTGATGAGCAGGTTTTCCGTGTCCACGCCGAGCGCCTGCGCGTAGTTCGGGTCGAGCGCGTGCTCGGCGTCGATGAACGCCGCGTAGCCGCCGAGCTTCTGCGCTTCCGCAATCTGGTGCAGCGTAAGCGTCGTCTTCCCGCTCGCCTCCGGACCGTACACCTCGGTGACACGCCCGCGCGGAATTCCGCCGATCCCGAGCGCGTGGTCGAGCGAAAGCGACCCGGTCGGAACCGTCTCCGCCTTCACCCGCGCGCCCTCGTCGCCGAGACGCATGATCGAGCCCTTGCCGAACTGCTTCTCGATCTGCGTGATCGCCAGGTCGATCGCCTGGCCCTTCTTCTCATCTCTCGCTTTCGTCGCCATCGTTCTCGAACCTTCAGGTTTCGGATGAACTGTCCGATTCGTCCCGTGAACCGGCAAACTCGACACGTTCCACGGGCGTGTAGCGCGGGCCGTCCGGCGCAAGTTCGCTCTCGATCAGCGCGAGCGCGCCGACCTCGTAATGAAACGTCTCAACCTGCACCGAGCGCAACCGGTCGAGCAGCGGGTCGCCGCGTTCGATGTACTTGACACGGCCGAGCGTGAGGTGCGCGGAAAACCGCCGCTTCGCCGGCGCGAGCCCGGCGGCGACCGCGGCGCGCTCCATCCGCTCGGCGAGCGCGTGCAATCCGGGGTGCGCGCCGGTACCGACCCAGATCACGCGCGGGTTGCGCCGGTTCGGAAACGCGCCGAGCCCGCCGACCGCGAGCCGGATCGGGCCGGACCAGTGCGCCGCCTCATCACGGACCGCGCGCGCGAGCGCCTCCGCCTGTCGCTCGTCGATGTCGCCGAGGAAACGGACCGTGAGGTGCATCGCCTCCGGCCTGACCCATTTCACCTTCGCGTCGGTGCATTCGAGCCCGCGGCGCACCTCGGCGAGCCTCCGTTTCAACAGGTCGGGCAGCTCAAGTGCGATGAACGCGCGCACAGCATTCCCCGTCGATCCCGTCGTGCTTCGGTGAAGATAACTCGCGCGGGCCGCTGAATCAAATGTTCAGTGCGGACGAAGCGAGATCGTGCTCTCGGTGAGAGGTTGCGATAAACGCATTCATGCCCGCGAACACGGCCAACCACGCACATGCCCGCGGGGACGGCCGGAACGGCGTCACCGCGGATCATCACACGGTGCATGAAACGCGGGGCGCGCATCCGTGGCGCCCGTGCGGGCTCGCCCGCGCGGCTGATCCGAGGGACTTGGGCCAACAGGCCCGCGGTTGCGCGCAACCGCGGCTCATCCACTGCACATGAAACCCGAGGCTGAAGCCCCGGGCCACCCGCCGTTCAGCCGCGAAGCGGCGACATCTGAATAGCGCGGGGCGTCAGCCCCGGGATCGGAGACCCCTCCGACCCTCCCCCGATACGTTTTCCGTCAATCCCGCAGAGGTGACAGATATCTTCAATAATAACAATCATGTGCCACCCCTTCGGGGTTCGTGTAGCTGGGGTCCCACCGTTCCCCGGGCTGACGCCCGGGGCTATTCACCTGCGACCCCTGCCGGGGTCGAAACCCCATCCACCGGGGTCGAAACCGCATCCACCGGGGTCGAAACCCCATCCACCGGGG